>CALYRV010000163.1 GCA_945483525.1 uncultured Verrucomicrobiota bacterium | reverse complement strand
CAAAAGTCCGACTGAATCGCATTGAGCTTCGGGTTGTGCATGTTGCCCGCGCACGACTTCGCCTCCGCATAAGCGTCAGGCACACGCTTGCTCAGCTCGGCGGCCAGCTCGTCCTGCAGAATATCGTCATTCCATAACTCAAGCCCGCAGGACTTCGACCATCGGCAGCGGCCCGCCTCCGCCGCTTTCTTAATGGCGTTCGTCGCACAGACGTAAAACGGATTACCACCGGCGGCAAAAACCGACGAGGTAATCAAAATGCTCACAACAAGAAATAGCTTTCTTTTCAACATCTTCGTTGTCACTTCAAACCCGCACGTTCCTCATCATCGGCACCAGTCCGACACGTCGGCGAAATTGACAGCGACGTCGGTATGTGTCTCTCCAGAGTAGACGACCAGCGACCGCGCAACGTTTGATGCCAGACGGCTAAAAGTCTCCAAATGCTCGCGCATGTCGGACGAAAAAGTGGACGAACTCTTGATCTCTCGCGGATGAAGCTTGCCGCCATCCTCAAACAGAAGATCGACCTCGACCGAGCCGGACGAGTTGCGGTAGAACCAGCAGTCCGGTTCGAGCCCCTGATTGAGCCGGTGCTTGACGGCTTCGACCACCACCATGTTCTCGAAGATGTTTCCGACCAGCGGATGCGAATAAAACTGCGACGCATCCCGAATGCCAAGGAGATAGGACACGAGTCCCGTCTCCGTGAAATAGATTTGTCGATGACCATGTCCCTCTCGCCTTGATTCAAGAACGCACGAGGGTCGCTTCGGGCAATTTCCAAAATGTCCTCCGCCTCAAGATTACGATACTCGTGTTGCGGAAACAGCGCACGGGCAAGGGTGGTCTTTCCGCTCTGCCGCGGCCCGGTAATTGTGACCACGGGATAGCTTTTCGCCATCTTCAAGATAGAATCCGACTGTTTTCTGCTAATCATAACAACGCATTCTCCTTGCCTTTTGCACTTATTATATCATGTTTTCAGACATTCGTGTAAATGGCAAAGTCGATGTTGTGATTTTCACGGCACCAATGCACCTCGTACCTGCCTCGCACACCAACTATTCATAATGCGTCCACATCCGCAGGACCTTGACGACATGCTCCGATTCCAAGACCTGATAGACCAGCCGGTGCTGGATGTTGATGCGCCGCGAAATCGCACCTTGGAGATTGCCGACCAGCGACTCGTACGGAGGCGGGACGGCGAACGGATCCGCCGCGATGACCTTAAGAAGCTTTTCTGCCTTGGGACGCAATCCGCTAGCCGACAGTCGCTTGGCGTCCTTCTGCGCCTGATGCGTATAGACCAGCGTCCAGCTCACCACTTCAGTTCCTTCGCACAGCGCTTGACCGGTGTGCGCATCCCGTCCTGAATGGACTTCGCCAGTCCCGGAAACGAATTGAGGTAAAGCGTCTCCTGAATGGCGTTCCAGTCCTCCATGGACAAGAGCACCGCCTGGTTGCGCTTTCCGACAATGCAGTAGCCGCGATGCTCCTCCGCAACATCGTCAATCAACCCGAACAGGTCCTTGCGGGCCTCCGAAACCGTCATCACTGGCATAAGCGCACTCCTTTACCGTATTTGCCCTTATAGTACCATATTCCGTACCACTCGTCAATGCCGCGACAGCACTTCAATGTCTGCGACAGCCACAATATGCGACCGCTGCGCACAGCGCCCCCAAGTGTATCGCACAAGATGTCCTTCTGCGCGTCCCAGACATCGCCCTGCGAACCGAGGAACGCCGCGCCGACTTCGCCGCCGTCAATCGCCGCAGTCGAGAACTTGAACCACTTGCGCGTCACCGCCAAAACCGCCAACAGTCCGACCGACCAAACGCTTTCATTCACTTCACCCAATTCTCGACCTTGAGGCCAGGGACTCTCCTTGCATAATCCGCTCGGCGATTGGTCGGGCTTGCTCGTAATCCGACTCTTTCACATAGATGCCCATCTTCGTTCCAAGTCCGCCGCCTGTCGTGTAGATGCCGTGGAAGGCCTTGTCGATGTGCATTTGTCGGACGCCGTAGCCGATCTCCATCGCGGACAGCCGCTCGCAGATGGCGTCCGTCTCCGGCACGGTCGCATTCGCCTCCAGCCAGACAAAGCCAGCCTCAAGCGACAGGTTGCCGACCTCGTCGGCCTCGGCTTTCCTTGTCGGCTGCGCGACCGTGCGCCGTTCCAGCTCGCGGACATAATCATGCACATCGCCTTCCGCGCGTCTGCGTCTGAGCCGATGAAAGAAAATCGGAAGGAATACAGCCGCCAATGCGCCGACAATCCCAACCACCGCCAAGACAAAGTCCTCGTCCGACATCGGCTGATAGACTAACGACTGCCTCCTTTGCCGCACGAAAATCATCACCGGCCACAGCACCAGCAGCGCCAGAAGCATCACATATCCCAAACGGCTGGAATGGTCTGAACTCATCCTACCAATCCTCTAGTCCGACTTTTCATACACGTCCTCTTCGAGTCTTGCCCAATCTATTTTGGTTTCACGGTCTCGCA
>CALYRV010000162.1 GCA_945483525.1 uncultured Verrucomicrobiota bacterium | reverse complement strand
GCAAGGCGAAGCTCACGGTTTCGGCGGAGGGTTTGGAGTCCTCCTCGGTTGAATTTTGATATAATACTTACTTATGAAGAAGCTTTCGCTCGTAGTTCCGGCCTATAACGAGGCGGCGTGTATCGATCGTTTCGTGGAGACGATCTTCGGGCTCGGTCTCGATAATCCGCTGGAGATTGTGTTTGTCGACGATGGCTCTGCGGACGATACGCTTTCAAGGATCAAGGCGGCGGCGGTAAAAGATGATCGTGTGCGCTATGTTTCCTTCTCCAGGAATTTCGGCAAGGAGTCCGCGCTTTATGCCGGACTTCGCCATGCGACTGGCGAGCTCGTGGTAACGATGGATGCCGATCTGCAGCATCGTCCGGAGGTGTTGAAGGACATGGTGCATGCGATTGAGGACGAGGGTTATGACTGCGCGGCGGCATGTCGAACGGATCGTTCTGGCGAGCCGGCGCTAAGGAGCTGGCTGGCGCATCGTTTCTACGCGCTGATGAGCCGGTGTTCCGATGTTGAGCTGAAGGACGGCTCGATGGATTTCCGGATGATGACGCGACAGGTGGTCGACGTCGTTCTCGCGCTGACCGAGTCTGATCGTTTCACCAAGGGTATCTATCAATGGGTGGGTTTCAGGACCAAGTGGATCGAAACCGAGAATGTGGAGCGCGTCGCGGGCGAGACGAAATGGAATCTGTGGAAACTGTTCCTTTATTCGGTTCGGGGATTCTTCGCGTTCTCCACAGCTCCGCTGCAAGTCGCCACGGCTCTGGGGCTCGGTTTTTGTGTGCTGGCGTTTCTCTATATGGTCGTGGGACTGTTCTGTGGCGGTTGCGGCGGATACAGGGCGATAGTCTGCGCGGTGCTGCTTCTAGGCGGCTTGCAGTTGTTTGCGATCGGTGTTCTCGGGCTTTACGTCGCCGGGGTATATCGAGAGGTGAAGCGTCGTCCGGTTTATGTGGTGAAGGAGTCGAAGTGAAGGTCTTCGCGGTCATTATCGCAGGCGGTTCCGGGGAACGGCTCTGGCCGCTCTCCACACCTGAGCATCCCAAGCAGTTTGTCACGCTTTTTGGCGGTAAACCGCTGATTCGGCATGCGATGGACCGGATTGCCGGGATTGTCGAACCGTCCGAAGTGCTGGTGGTTACCGCGAAACCGCTGGTTTCGCAGACGCGTAAGGCGTTGCCTGCGTTGCCCAAGGCCAATATCCTCGCGGAGCCTTGTCGTCGCAACACCGCGCCGGCGATTGCGCTCGCGGTCCGTGAGGTGAAGAAGCGCGGCGGAAGTGACGCGGTGTGTTGTATTCTGACTGCGGATCATCTAGTGGATCCGGAATCGGAGTTTCGCCAGGCGCTCAGGCAGGCGATCGCAGTCGCCGTGAAGGAGCGGAAGATTGTCACGCTTGGCATCCGTCCGACTTATGCGGCGACTGGATTCGGCTATATAGACATTGCGGCGAATCCTCCGCGGTTCACGGAAAAGCCGGACGCGAGGAAGGCCGCGAGGTTTCTGAAGCGGGGCACGTATCTTTGGAATTCTGGCATGTTCATCTTTCGTGTGGACGTGATGGAGTCGGAGTTGCGGGCTTTCGCGCCTGATGCCGCACGGTTGTTGGATGCAGGGAACTGGAAGGCGATTTACTCGTCGCTTGAATCCGAGTCTATCGATTATGCGGTAATGGAGAAGACGAAGGAGCTGGCGGTGGTCCCGGCGGAGTTTCGCTGGGATGACGTCGGATCGTGGAATTCGGTGCCCAATCGGTTCGAACATGATGCCGATGACAACACTCGTCTCGGCAAGACCGCCGTGTACGACACCAAGGGATCGGTTGTGGTCTCTACGCCTGATCATCTGGCTGCGGTGGTGGGGCTTAAGGATGTGGTAGTGGTCCATACCAATAAGGTTACGCTTGTCTGTGCGAAATCAAAGGCGCAGGACATCAAGCGGTTGCTGGCCAAGGCGGTGCTTTCTCTGGCGGTGATGTTCGCTACCGTTACCTTCGTTTATGCCGATCGTTATCCCTACGAGCGGTATCAGTCTATCGTGGAGCGGCAGATGTTCGGCCCCCTGCCGAACGGGTTCGATCCGTCGAAACCTCCAAGCGAGGTCCAAAAGTCGGGATCGAAGTCCGAAAGGGAGCTCGCTCAGGAGCAGGAGAAGATCAAGAGTGCTATCAGGTTTTCGATGATTAATGTCAATCCTGCCGGTGAGACTGTGGTCGGATTCACCGATTCTTGTGATCCAAAGGAGGTCCGTCATTATTATTTGAAGGTTGGTGAGACACAGGGCGGCTGGACAGTGAAGGCGGCCGATCCGCTTAAGGCGACGATGACGATTGTCAAGGGTGATGTCACGTTGGATTTGGGGCTGGGCGCCAATTCCGCGCAAGGCGCTGGTAATGCGTCCAGCAATCCCGCCGTGCCTCAGACTGCTGCCGTTGGAGGCGGCAATCAGCGTCCTCGCTCGCTTTTGAATGGTTCCGGCGCGGTTCCGGTATCCGGCGGCTCGATGTTTGGTTCGTTGCGTGCTATGCAAGCCGAGCGTCGTAAGCG
>CALYRV010000161.1 GCA_945483525.1 uncultured Verrucomicrobiota bacterium | reverse complement strand
AGGCCAGCATCGAGACGAAAGTTCAATGATTTTGTCATGACACGAGGAGGTGGCAATGTTTGGTGCATTAGGAGACATGTTCAAGAACCTTGCGAGCGATATCTTGCCGCGCAAGAGCGTCGAGCAAATCATAGAGGAGCAGAACACGAAGTCGGTTTGGCTGCCGGTTCGTGGTGGTCTCCCTAAGAAGTACGTCTACGGCAAGATGCCCGGAGAACCGCTTGTCGATCACGACTGGCATCCGGAGGGACGAGTGCATCCGCATTGCGAACCGGAAACCGACGCGGTGGTCATCGCACGACATTCCGCGGAATGTCGTGGCGAACATGGCAGTCATGGCGGGCTGTGCGACATGTGCAAGAAACTCAACAACCCTAAGCGCATGGATTTTCTCGTTCGGCTCTACCGTGACTCGCACGACTTGCACGAGTCATGCCTGAATGTCGGCAATGCGCAGGACGGATCGCAACTCTTTCTTTCCGCGACAAGCGACTACCTGCGCCAGTTGGCTGATTTGGGACTTGTTCGCCGCGAGCGAAGCGGACGCCTTGTCAACTACTATCCTGATTTCTCGCGGGCGACATGCGAAGTACGGGAGATTGCCGCGATGATCATGCGGCGTTTGAGGGACGAAGACGGCGACCTGTCCTTTACCCCGATCTTCCGTGTGATGATGGGATCGTTCCGTTCCCGCGTCGTCCGCTACCTTGCCGCAGGTGGCGACGGCAATGTCGAGGCATTGTCCGAACGCTTTCAGATGCGCGTCTGCGATATCCGCAGGGACCTGAAGGCGGCAGAGGACGGAGGCGTGCTTGACTGTGATTCGGATGATCTTGACGGCGTTTACCACTACATCACTCCAGCGGATCCAATCGCCCGCCGCATCGTCGAACTCTCCTGACGACATTCCGCGGAATGTCGTAGCGCAGTTGGCCCCATTTGTTCTGTCGCCGACATTCCGCGGAATGTCGGCGACGGGGGCGGAAGTGAAAACTGGTATAATATGCGGTATGGAGATTCTGGTTGTGGATGACGAGCTGGCGATTCGCAAGGGCCTGCGGGCCTTGTTGGAGGCGAGCGGCTACGAGGTGCGCACTGCGCGGGATGGCGCGGGTGCGCTGACTGCCGTTCGAGCGAAGCGACCGAACCTTGTTCTCCTTGACGTGATGATGCCGGTTCTCGACGGTTTCTCAGCGTGCGCGGCGATCCGCCGGAATGATCGCGACCTCCCGATTGTCTTCCTGACCGCGAAGGACGCGGACGAAGATCAGGTGAAAGGTCTGGAGGTCGGGGCGGATGACTTTGTCTCGAAGGGTGCTGTCGATTCGGTCCTGCTGGCCCGGATCAAGAATGCGATTGAACGCGGTGCGCGGCTTGCGGGAAATGCCGCACCCGAGAACCTGACGAAGACCGAGGCCGACATCTACCGTCTTTTGGCATCGGAGATTGGACGCCATTTTTCCGTAATCGAGATATTCTCTGCGATTCGCGGAGTGGGCTGCGTGCCGAGTGACGGCAATCTGCGTACGCATATGAGCCGACTTCGGAGCAAGCTTCCCAGTGGATTGTCCGTTGACGTCGTGCGCGGTCGTGGCTATGCCCTGGTCAGAACTTGAATCTGGCTTTTCTCCAATTTTGCGAATGTTGCATGGCCATTTGCCGCCCATCCCATTGGATGATGCATTCGCTCGACTGTTGAAGTTCAGGCATTCGACGGTTTGAATTGTGACCTTGCGCCGACATTCCGCGGAATGTCGGCGACAGCGGATCGGGTTCAGTTGCTTTCAAATTGTTTCGAACGCTCCCTTGTTGCCTCTTCGCGCGAACCTGACGCGGTGGTTTTTGATATAATAGCACCAATTCCGCGAGAGCGGAAGGGACAATTCATTTGCGGGAAACTGCAACAAGTCGTTTGCGCGAAACGTAGGAACTTTCAAACAAGGCGACACGTTGGAGGCCCACACTAGGTGTGGCCTCCCTTCGTGTGTCTTGTTTGGGCAATCCTACGGCCTCGCGCAAGCACCGAAGGGAGGCCCTTTAAGTGTGTGCGAAATCAGGAACGGCTTTGCTGACAAAGGCGAAGTTGGCTAAGAAAGACGAGTTCTATACGCAGCTTGGCGATATAGAACGCGAGGCCATGCACTATCGCGAATATTTTTGCGGCAAAACGGTCCTTTGCAACTGTGACGATCCTCGTGTCAGCAATTTCTTTCACTACTTTTCGTACAACTTTGAATTCCTTGGTTTGAAGAAGTTGATCAGCATTTGTTACAAGAACCAAGAACGAGACTTGTTCACTACCAAAGCGACGGATCGGGCCATTTGGCTAGAGTATGATGGTGACAAGAATGGCAATCGAATCCCGGATCCCGAGGAGATTGGCATTCATTACCTTGACGGAGATGGCGATTTTCGTAAAGAGGAAAGCATCAATCTCTTGAAGCGGGCTGATGTTGTCGTGACAAATCCACCGTTTTCGTTGTTTAGAGAGTATGTTGCGCAACTTGTGAAGTATGAGAAGAAGTTCCTGATCATCGGTAATGTCAATGC
>CALYRV010000160.1 GCA_945483525.1 uncultured Verrucomicrobiota bacterium | reverse complement strand
TGAACAAGTACGCCGAGGGCTATCCGGGGAAGCGCTGGTATTCGGGCTGCCTCCCCGTCGATGCGGCGGAGGAACTCGCCCGCACGCGTGCGTGCAAGCTCTTCGGGGCGGAACACGCGAACGTCCAGCCGCACTGCGGCAGCGCGGCGAACATGGCCGTCTACTTTGCGACGATCAAGCCCGGTGACACCATCATGTCGCTTTCGCTCGACCAGGGCGGGCACCTCTCGCACGGCTCGCCCGTGAACTTCTCGGGCAAGATCTATAACATCGTCCCGTACACGGTCGACCCCAAGACCGAGATGCTCGACTATGACGCGATGGAGAAGCAGGCGATGGAAGTGAAGCCGAAGATCCTGCTGACTGGTGCCTCCGCATATCCGCGCATCATCGATTTCAAGCGTATCCGCGAAATCTGCGACAAGGTCGGCTGCATCATGATGGTCGACATGGCGCATATTGCCGGACTCGTCGCCGGCGGCGCGCATCCGTCACCGGTCCCCTATGCCGACTTTGTTACCACCACTACCCACAAGACCCTCGGCGGACCCCGCGGCGGCATGGTGCTCTGCAAGGAGAAGTGGGCCAAGGCGCTTGACAGTGCCGTGTTCCCCGGCATGCAGGGCGGACCCCTCGAGAACATTATCGCCGCCAAGGCGGTTATGTTCCGCGAGTGGATGAGCGAAGAGAAGAAAGGGTATGCGCAACAGGTCGTCAGGAACACGGCCGTGATGTGCAAGACCATTCAAGACCGCGGCTATCGGATCGTTTCCGGCGGTACGGATAACCATCTCTTCCTCGTCGATGTCAAGAAGTCGAAGGGTATCACCGGTAAGGATGCCGCCGCCGCGCTCGACGCCGCCGGTATCATCGTCAACAAGAACACGATCCCGTTCGATACTGAATCTCCGTTCAAGACGTCCGGCATCCGTATCGGCGCCGCCTCGGCGACGACCCGCGGTATGAAGGAGTCCGAGATGATCAAGATCGGCACCTGGATCGCGGACGTCCTTGACGATATCACCAACGAGACCGTGCAGGCACGCGTCAAACGCGAAGCCGCCGCTCTCGTCGCGAACTTCCCCGTTCCGTAATTGAAAATGAGAATCGTTGTAAAAGTCGGTACTCATGCGATCGCCGCGAAATCGGGGCGTCCCGATCACGCAGCGCTCGCGCGCCTCGTCTCCCAGCTTTGTGATCTCCGCAAGGCCGGGAACGAGGTGATCTTCGTCTCATCCGGAGCTGTCGCGGCCGGTGTCGAATCGCTCGGACTCAAGGCTCGTCCGACGGATGTCAATGATGTTCAGATGTGTGCTGCGGTCGGGCAGGCCAGGTTCATCTATGAGTACGAGAAGCTCTTTGCGGCGCATGCCGTGAAGATCGGTCAGCTTCTTCTCACGCATTACGATTTCGAGGACCACCGCCGCGCTCAGAACGTGAAGAAGGCGATCGATCATCTCGTCAAGCAGGGCATTGTTCCGATCATTAACGAGAATGACGTCGTCGCGGATGAGGAACTCAAGGGGCAGACCTTCGGAGACAACGACTGGCTTTCCTTCCTCATCGCCAAACTCTCGAAGGCCGATACGCTGGTGCTGCTTACCACGGTGGACGGGTTGCTCGATCCGGACGGCAAGCGCATCCCCGAGGTGCTGAACTTCCGCAACATCGCGCGGCTGGTACATCCGGGCGAGAAGGGCAACCTGTCTAAAGGCGGCATGGATTCCAAGCTCAAGGCTGTCAAGGCCGCGGTGACCGCCGGAATCGACACCTATATTGCCAACGGACGTAAGTCGTCGCTTACGGCGATCTTCTCTGGGAAGAATTGCGGCACTTATTTCCCTGGTTCGGCACTGTAATCTTACCCCTTGATTTTGGGTATCAAATTTCGGTATAATATTAACAACAGCTTTAAAGTTTGAAATTTCAAAAAAGGAACAAGTAAAAATGAAGTTCTCCACGATTATGGCGGTTGCTGCGATTACGCTCACTTTCGTTGCCGGTGGCTGCAAGTATGATGATGTCAATGGTGCTGGTGCTAATGGCGCTAATGGTGGTGAGTCTGGTAATATCTCCGACATCACTGGTGCCGAAGACCAGGAGTCGGGCGATGATATCTCCGCGGTCGCTGGAGAGCAGCGTTTCGAGGATATGTACACGAAGTGCACCGACGTCTCTTTCGAGCCGGTCTTCTTCGGGTTCGATTCGACCGTCGTTCCGCAGGAAGAGCTCTCCAAGGTCGACGCCGTCGTGAAGCACCTCAAGGATAATTCCGATCGCGTCGTAGTGATCGAAGGCAACTGCGACGAGCGTGGCTCGGCGGAGTACAACCTCTCGCTCGGCGAGAACCGCGCAATCATCGTTCGTAATTATCTCGTTCAGAGCGAGATTGCGGCCGATCGCATTCAGACTCGCAGCTATGGCGAGGAGAAGCCCGCCGTTGATGGTCACGACGAGTCCGCTTGGGCGAAGAATCGTCGTGCCGAGTTTGCTATCTTCAAGAAGTAATTGCTTTTGATGACGCTGGCATTCATATTCGACAGCGTGGGCTTCGGCGAGTGGTTTG
>CALYRV010000159.1 GCA_945483525.1 uncultured Verrucomicrobiota bacterium | reverse complement strand
GGACAATGCCTTTGGATGCTTGACTGGGTTGAAATGGTTAAACTCCAGGAAACAAGGGAAGAAGTGCCTCAGTCCAGTCCTTTTGACAATTATCGGCTGACGGAAGATGAACCGGGAGAGGTCATGGGGTGAAATGTTGTCAGAAAATTTGGAGTCGGTTCCCTAACTCTCTGTAAGCGGGAGACGGGCTCCCGCGAAACGATCTAAACAGAAAGTGACGGTGTGATATGAACAAGACCATCAAAACGATTGCGGTTCTTCTCGCGGGATTGACGCTGACGGCTGGTACGGCGGTTGCCGCGCCTCATCATGGGTGGGGGCAGCGTCCGCATTGCCCGCCGCCGCCTCCGAGACATCATGTCGTTCACCATGTCCACCACCACGGCGGGAACGCCGGATGGGTCGCGCTCGGCGCGGCGGCTGTTGGTGCGGTTGTCGGTGGGCTGATCGGCGCGGCGGCTCATTGAGCGCAAAACTCGTCTGCGCACACGAAGAGAAAATATGCTATAATACTTGGCGTTCAAGACATCAAGAAGTTGTCGCGAAAGCGATGACACCAACCGAGTGGAACACCACGGTGGTATCGGAGAAATCCGAGATGTGTCCGAGAGGATCGGAAAAACAGTTCCAGGGAAGTTGCCCGTCGTCTTGAATAAAGTCGGCGGGCGATTTTTGTTGCGGGGAATCGTCCCTCTTGATGTGCTTGTCCGGAAAGAACAAGACAAATGAACCTGCAGCAGTTGAATGAAAAATACCACGGTCGGACGATAGACTTCCGTTCTTGGAAGTTCCCGACATACGGAGCGCCGCCGAACATGGGCTTCGGTTTCGAGGCCCAGTTCTCGGATGGGAAAATCTACGGCGTTAAGGGCAAGATCGTCGTCGAGGGCATGGAAACGCCGTCGCAGATTCGCGGTGGCAAGGGTGCGTTCGGATCACTCAAGGACGTGCGTGTCGTCGATGCCTACGAGAAGGAGATCGAAGGTGGCGGCGACCGGTTCGCCGAAGACATCGAGCGCATGCTTGCGACGCTCTTCGGGCTTCCCGAGGCGAAGGGGCAGTCCGTTTCGACGCGCAATAATGTCTGTCCGTGGGACCTCACGGATGTGATCCGTCGCTACGCCAAAATGCCGAGTGGAGTCGTGAGCCGCGATGTCATCGAGAAACTCGTCGCTGACGCGGATTTTTGCCGCGACTTTGAGGTGGCGTGGGAGAAGGTGAAGCGCGAACTCGTCCATTACATCGCCTGCAAGTTCTCGCTCGCGGAGCCGGAGAATCTTGCTGATGACTATGGCGGGCGGAGCGACTTCACCGTGACCTTGAATGGATCGGAAATCCCGAAAGTCGCAGAGCTTCGCGCCCTGATGCTGCGCACGATCTGCTCGGGTTCTCCGTCGTGGTCTCGGTCGATGTCGTGGGTCAGCTTGCGGAACGAGATGCTTGACCAGATGTTCGACGGCATCGGGGTGAAGCTGCCGCCACAGGCACACGAGCTGATGTACATGTACAACGGACGGAAGCCGACGTCTTGGGATCGTGCAGTGGTCTTTGAAGGAAATAGCCCCTTGTAGTCAAATCCGCAATATGATATAATAATCGTCGTTAGGTCAAAACAGCAATATGAAAGAGTGAAAGAATGAAGCCGACAGCAGAGGACATGAAGAAGATCGCCGCGTACCGGGCAACTCTCGGAAAATACGAGAAGCCGTCCGTGACCGCAGACATCGTTGCCGTGCGCCCTGCTTTCGGCGAACTTCGCGATGACCAGTGGCGCGAGAACCCAAAGTTTGCGTTGGAGATTCTGCTGATCAAGCGCGGTCTCTGGCCTTATGAGGGTTTTTGGGCTCTTCCGGGTGGATTCATTCAGGGAAAAAACAAGGAGACCGTGGAAGAGGGCGCGGCGCGTGAACTCCAGGAGGAGACTGGGCTCAAAGCCCGTCACCTCATTCCGGTCGGTGTTTTCTCCGAGCCTGAGCGCGACATGCGTTCTTGGGTGATCTCGAATGCCTTTGTGTCAGTGCATAAACGCGGCGAGGGTAATGAGGTCAAAGGCGGAGATGATGCGAAGATGGCAAAATGGCTGCGCATTGAGTATCCGCTGATCGGAAACGGGGCGTTTACGATTCCGTTCTACGAGGACGGACGGCCGCTCTTCACCTTGCGCGGTAAATACCGCGAGGAGGTGCTTGGCGCTGGAGTCGTGACGTCGATAGACGAGAACCCACTCGCGTTTGACCACGGAAAGATCATTGCAACTGCATTCCTTCACATGATTTCTTTTGACTTACGCAAGCTTGTGTTCTTCTTCTTGCCGGAGAAGTTCACGCTTTCGGAGTACATCGGTGTTTACCAGTATCTTACGCACTATTCGATTGAGCCGGGAAACATCCCGAACTTCCGTCGGCAGCTTACCGAAAAGAAGGATCCGCTTCTTGAGGTGTGCGAGGGCGAATTCGCGGATCTCGACGGCCGCGCCCATGCGCCGGCCAAGCTCTACCGGCGTCGTTCCTGAAAATGGAGTGGGAACCCGACAAGTTCTTATAGACAGTTGTCATATTGCTAAACATACAATAAGAAAGAAAACGAAGTGAAAT
>CALYRV010000158.1 GCA_945483525.1 uncultured Verrucomicrobiota bacterium | reverse complement strand
GGCGCCGGGCGTGACGGTTCCGGACGGGACGGTCGTCGACTGCGGAATGCCGGTGGCGAAGTGAGCGGTTAAGAGGTTAAGCGGTTAAGAGGTTGAGGGGTGAAGTGGACGATTTATAACGTTCTTTTTGCGTTGGTTTATCCGTTTCTGTTGCCGGGGTTTCTGATGAGGATGCTCCGGCGCGGCGGATATGCCGCGCGAATGGGCGATCGTTTCGCGCTCTACCCTGCGGGCTTGTTTGGTAAGGACAGGCCGCTTTACGACAGCCATAAGGACTTTAGACGGGAGACGGGAGACTTCGTCTGGATACATGCTGTCAGTGTCGGCGAAGTTCAGGTCGCGGCGCAGCTGATGCGCGAATGGCGCAAGGTTGAGCCGACCGTTCGGTTTTGCTTCTCCACCACCTCATCCACCGGTTGGAAGATCGCTGAGAAAGAGCTCGCCTCCATCAACAGCTCAACCGCTCAATCGCTTAACCGCTTAACCGCTTCAGACGTCCTCATCTACAATCCGCTGGACTTTCCGAACTTCGTGAAGAGCGCGCTGAGGACGGTGCGGCCGCGGGCGATTGTTTTGACCGAGAGCGAGATCTGGCCGAACTTCATCTTGCAGGCGAAGAAGATGGGGATTCCGCTTTTCCTCATCAACGCGCGGGTGAGCGACCGGAGCGCGCCGCGGTACAGGGCGGCGAAGTGGTTCTTCGGCGACGTGCTGAGCGCGTTTACGAGAATCTTCGCGCAGTCCGATCTCGATAAGGCGAGATTGGTCGCCGCAGGCGCGCCAGAGGCGAAGGTCGAGGTGACGGGCAGCTTCAAGTTTGACGTCGCGCATCGGAACGAGGCGAAGGAGAAGGAGCTGAGGGAGTGGATTTGCGCAGGGATCAGGGATCAGGGATCGGGGGTCAGGATATTGCTGGGTGGTTCGACCTGGCCGGGCGAAGACGAGGTGCTGCTTCGAATATACAGGAAAATCTTAGATTCCGCTGTTCACCTTCACCTTTCACCTTCACCTCTGCTTGTCCTCGCCCCCCGTCACTTCGAGAAGGCCGATGCCGTCGAGGCGAACATCAGGAAGGCGGGGTTTGGTTGCGTGAGGAGAAGTCGTGAGGTGAAGGTTAAAGGTGAAGGTGAACAAAGGAAAGGGTTAAATTCCACTGTTCACCTTGAATCTTCACCTTCACCTAAAGTTTTTTTGGCCGACACGACCGGCGAGCTGATGGGGCTGTACGGCATTGCCGACGTCGTCTTTGTCGGGAAATCGCTATGTGCGCACGGGTCGCAGAACATGATCGAGCCGTGCCTGTGCGGCAAGCCGACGCTGGTGGGACCTTACACGGAGAACTTCAGGCCGGTCATGAGCGATTTGCTGGCGGCGGATGCGATTGTGCAGGTGAAGGACGAGGGGGAGCTGGAGGAGAAGATCGTCGATTTGTTTGGAGGGGCTGACGCTGGGCTTGGGGCGCGGGCGAAGACGGCGGTGGAGAAGCGGCTGGGGGTGGTTGCGAAGTGTGTCAGCGAGATTCGGGGGGCGCTGTGAGACGGAGTGTGGCGATTGCGCTGGCGGCGTTGGTGGCCGTGGGGTGTTCGAAGGAGGAGTCGTCGGACAAATCGGTCTTGCACCAGGAGCCGTGTCCGGCGGTGGTGGAGGCGACAGCGCGCATCCGGGCGTTGGAGCATTGCACGGACGTCGATCAGTCTGGCGATAAGCTTGTTGTTACCAGCGGGAGTGTGCGCGGAATGACGGCGGATGCGTTTCGCCGCCAGTTGGAGGAATTCCCCGGGCGGGAGGTCCATGTCTGGATGCCCGGAGAGAGGGACTGGGTGCTGGTCGGGCACGCTGGCACGAACCGCGTGTCGCTCGCAAAGGTCATGAATGAGTTTGCCGCGGACACGAACTGCACGATGTCGGTTGCGGAGGTGTTCGCGAGCTATGTGGGAACGCGCGAGGAGGTTCTGCCGGCGTTCGAGCGGAAGCTTGAAGGCGAGGTCGTGCCAGAGTGGTTCGTCACCAAGGAGATTCCAGAGATCAAGTGGCTGGATACTTCAGACATCGACGAGGACATCCTGACGGCGACGATGTCAGAGATCCGTTCGATGCAGGTCGTGCGCCGGCTGTTGCTGGAGGGGAACATGCTTGCGGCGAAGGCGAAGGACAAGAAGGGCGAAGAGGAGGCCATCGACCGCTGGGCGCGCGCGGCGTTGCGCAATCCGTTCGATCCGATGCTGCGCGAGCGGATTGAGAACCTGAAGCGGAACGCCAAGGGCTTTCTGGCGCTCAACAAGGTGCTGCAGGCGCTGAAGTGCTATGAGACGATCGTACTCATCACGCCGAACGACGCGGCGGCAGTTTACAATTTCGGCGCGTGCCTGATGAAGATCGGCAAGCGCGACATGGCTGAAGAGGTCATGAAACGAGGGAAAGAGCTGCTGAAACGACAAGAGGCGCTCAGCACGGGTCCGTAATATTGACATAATGGAGAAACCATGAGAATTCTGACTGGCATTCAGCCTTCGGGCAAGCTCCACTGGGGCAATTACTTCGGTGCGATGAAGTCGATGTTCGACCTTCAGGAGAAGGGCGAGAACTTCATGTTCATCG
>CALYRV010000157.1 GCA_945483525.1 uncultured Verrucomicrobiota bacterium | reverse complement strand
CGGCGATGAAGGATCGCAAGGGCGGTTACACCCGCATCATCAAGCTCGGCACCCGTAGGGGCGACGCGGCTGAGATGTGCATCCTCCAGTGGACCTGCGCGGCGGAAGTCGCGGCTCCCGAGGCGGCTCCTGCCGCCGAGGCCAAGTAATCCACGGATAAGGAAATCCGAAAGGGGGTGTTAAAATGGCTATCGTGATCAAGCTCAAGAAGGGCGAGACCGTCGAACGTGGTCTCAAGCGCATGAAGAAGATTCTCGATCGTGAGGGCGTCGTGAAGAAAATCCGCAACGACCGCTACTTCGAGAAGCCGTGCGTCAAGGCTCGCAAGAAATCGCAGAACGCGCGCATTCGCAACCGTTCGCGTCGCGGCCGCATGGAGCTCAACTAATCGAAGTTGAGTTTTATGAAAAAAGTTCAAAAACCCCCTTGCGCAAGCGAGGGGGTTTTTGATATACTACATTTCGTTTTCAGCAAGGGCTATTAGCTCAGTTGGTTAGAGCGCTTCCTTGACATGGAAGAGGTCAGTAGTTCGAATCTACTATAGCCCACCAGCCATCATCAGAATAGAAAAACCGCCGTGAGCGGTTTTTTATTTTTTCTGACTTCCCTCGGCCGCATTGGAGATGTTGCACCCCTCGCCCAGCGACCCGTAGCTTATGGGAACTTCCTCTACCGATTCTCCTTGCGGGTATTGCGGGTTTTTGGTAAAATGTTCAATAATCTTAGAAGGTATGGTGGGGTTTGAGGACAAGCTTCACTCGTGTTGTATATGGTTTCAAGGGAAAACTGTAAATGAAAAAACTGATGATCGCGCTTGCAGCGTTTGCGGCGGCGTTTGTTGTTGTTGCCGATACGATTACGGTCACCTCGACGGCGGACGAGTTTCCGGTCAAGGATGGTGTGTTCGATCCGGCTCAGTTGACGCAAGGAACTCTTCGTTGGGCACTTGCCAATGCTCACGACGGATACACAATCACGTTCGATGCGTCTCTTGCAGGCAAGACGATTACGATCAAGGGGATTGAGGCGGTCAGTAAAGACACGTCGTTATTGGTCGACAAGGGCGTGTCGATTGTAGGTCCTGCCGGTGGCATTACGATTGATTCTACGTTCAAGGACGGCAGTCCCGATCATGGTGGGCGTCTCTTCAACGTTCCCGCCGGTGTCGCCTCGAAAGTTACTTTTTCCGGAATTCGCTTCTATCGCGGCAACGGCCGAGGATGGAGCGTTGTGGGCGATAAGAATTTTCCTGGTGGCGCGTGCTATGTCGGTAGTCCCGTAAAGTTCGAGAACTGCGTCTTTGACGAATGCCGGAACGGGTGTCCTGCGAACTTCAAGACGGGTGTCGATAACGGCGGAGGTGCGATTTTGGCGGCGGCAGACCTGGAACTTGATGGCTGCGCATTCACCGGATGCGGTCTGGACGGCGGTCTTAACTGGGGTGGTGCGATCATGCTGGCGGGCGACGTCGGCAGTCCGCTCAAGTTTGTCGCGAAGGACACGACCTTCGTGAATTGTTATAGTCTAGCGTACGGCGGTGCTCTCTGGATTCACACCGGCGTGTCGTCCGCTACCTTCACACGCTGTCTGTTCGTCAGATGCGAGACGCGCGGTGATGATCTGCGCGGCGGCGCCATCTATGCCGATCCCACAGTGGGGTCCGTAATTCGGTTCGACAGTTGCAGCTTCAGGGAGAACAGTCTGGGTGTCAAGGGGTTTGGTGGTGCGATTTTCGCGCGTAGTGGCAAGTGGATTTTCAATCGCTGTGAATTCTATCGGAATGTAGCGAATGGATGCGGTGGTGCGCTGGCGATTCGCGATGGTAGTAACGGCGAGCCGGAGTGCTTGGCGGTTAACAGCACGTTCTGTCAGAACTGGTGCGGTAGCCATGGCGGCGCGGCGGATGTGCGTAATGGTTCGTGTTTCGTGAACTGCACGTTTGTCGGCAACCGCATTTGCAACTCGAGCGATTGTTCGGCTTCCGCGAGCATTTTCAGCCAGGATGCGTGCTCACTTCTGAACTGCTGCTCGGTCTATGCGGCGAATGTGAACGGATGGTTTTCGGGAAGTACGACGACGCCGGTATCGACCGATAACTACAGCGGCTTGGCCGGGGAAGACAAGACGCTGGTCAATTGCTTGACGTCGAATTATACGCCCGTCATCGACCTGGACAACGCCGAACAACTTGCGGCTATGAGCAAGCTGTTTACCGGGTATGAGTACTGGGTGTATCCGATTCCGCAGTGGAAAAGTTCATATAAGGAGGTCGAATATTGGAGTCCGGCGAATGAGAAGGTGACAACGCCGACGATTACAGATGATCAGAATCATCCTGAACGGCCGCGTGTCTGCGGTATTGAGAAGGGTGGGCCACTGGATGGTACCGGTTATCCGGTGAAGGTCAATGCCGATTATACGCACATCTGCTATTCGGAGGATGGCGGCGCCACCTGGACGGATCTTTACACGAGCGGAACGCCGGACGATTCGACGCTTGCGCTAATTTCCGCTGATCAGCGTGGCGTTCCGTATAAGAACGGTGTCCCTCCAATCGGCGCGGCGACATACGTGGAGACGTCCGATAGTGGATTGTTGATTGTCGTCCGGTAAATTAAGTCCGGTAATGGCG
>CALYRV010000156.1 GCA_945483525.1 uncultured Verrucomicrobiota bacterium | reverse complement strand
TGTCCCAGCTCGGTTGGCGGGCGTCAGAACGACGCCGCTCTTGATGTTTCCCAACACCTGATATTATACCAAATTCGCCGCGGAAAATCCACGGCGAATTTGCGTTTCAGCCAATGTTTTCAGGACTCAGAGCTGCGCCATCACCTTCTTCGCATCGGCCGGTTTCATGGTCCACATACCGATGAAACCCTTGACCGCGAACGGCTTGTCGATCCAGCGCGGATTCGACATGACCCACGCGAAATCTTCACCGTTCCACCACTTGCTTTTGTAAGACGTACGAACCTCATACCCCACGATGCCGACAACCTTGCCGCAAAGTTTCTTCAGTTCCTCAAACGGCGGGATCAGCTTCCGGTTCTTGCGGTCGACGTACTCCAGCAGCTCCTCATGCTCAGCTCTGCCGTATGTCTTTGAGAATGAGACCGCGCAGACCCCTTTTGGCGGCTGAACGCCATTCCATCGGTTCTCGACATCCTTGATCCCCTTCATGATCAGCCAGCCCCAGACCGGCTTGACCGTGAACGCCCGCATGACGTCCTTGTCCGATTCTGAATCGCTTTCACGCACCTGCCTCTTGCGAGGCCGCGACTTAGGCTCCCCGCACGTGCGCTTCAAGTGCTCTACAAACCAATCTGGTACGTCCATCTTGTCCTCCTATTCAACTTACAACTTTCACTTTGCTTCTGCGAACTCCAACAACCTTGTACTTGCGCACATCCTTTCCTTTGTTCGTCAACTTTATTTCGTCAAAGTCGTCATTCACCGGCACGAGACGCACACTCGTAAAATCACCCTCGCGTGTCGCCAAGCCGATCTTGTTGCGGAACCGAGTGTACGATCCCTTTAAGATCTCTTCATTGCTCACCGTCCAGCCAAATCCCTGCTTATCAAAGACCGCAATCTCCCCTACCTTCTTGAAGAACGCATTCTTGGTTGCCGCATTTGCATACAACAATTTGAGAAGCCGCTCATCCATCTTCATCGCCGCTTCATACACGGCATTGCAGTTACGCAAAATCAGTTTCAATGGGCCGCTCAGCCCACCGCTATCGTCTATGTCTGGCAGACCTCCTTGTGTTTTGGTTGTTGACGATTGAAATTCATACGTTGTAAGATTTAAGTGTCCACACACCCTTCTTCGACGGACCGATATGCTGAAGCCCTACAATGGCCCGCAAATTCTTGATGTGATAAAACACCCCGTCTCTCGTCATGCCGAGTTTCTTCGCCATCTGATCAATCGAATCGTGAGGATTCAGAAGCGCCGTCTCCAAAACCCTCGCAGCGCCACCTATGAGACCGGCTTTTTCTATCACAGTGTCGATAGCAGTCTTTCTCGCGGCCCTTCCCGCAGTCCGCAGGGCAGTTTCTTCCGTAGTTTCTATCGTAGTTTCTATCGTAGTTTCCGTCGTAGTCCTACGACGCAAGATGACGCGGAAGTCGGCTTCCTCGACAAACTCCGGAGGCGGAAGATTCCATTGGCGGCAATAGTCAATCACATCGCCCGTACCAGTGCCTGTCTTTTCGATGTATCCTTTGAGGTACATCGGCTTCGCCAAGAGCTCGTTCGGCGGAAGCGACGTATGCGGTCTGAAGAGATTCTTGACCGTCCAGCCGCGCGGCAGCGATCCGGCATTCCAGATTTCAAGCCGGTCGCTGAAAAGCATGACCTGTACGCTTTCGTGACTCGTGTAGTCCCGATGGCAAATGGCATTGACAATGAGTTCAAATACCGCGTCCAGCGGAAGTTCGTAACGAGTCGGAGCGGAACCATCCGGTCCGTTGTGGCGACCGATTTCGCGCGAAATATGCGACATCACGAAATCTCTCGCCTGATCTGCCAGCTGAAAGACATCTCCTTGGTAGATTTGATGGTCCGCCATTGGCTTTTCAACGCGAGTTCCATAGAACCAAGCGCACTTGACCTCGGAGTTGATGAAATACCGCTGGGGCTTCTTCCCGAAAAGAAGAACAGCCGCATTCGTAAGACGCCCGTCTTCACGCATGAGATCAAGATGCGCCAGCAAATCCTTTGCAGAAGTTGAAACCGGCAATTTGAAGCCGCGTCGCTCCCTTGCCACGCGAATGAAATCGCGCATCTTAACCGTTGAAAGATCCTTGAGCGAAGCCCCCTCACACACCGAACTGTCAAACGGCCCCGTCTGGATCTTCCTGTGCTCTTCAAGGAAGCGGACCAAGGTCGCCGCCACGGCTTCCTTCAAGCTCTTCAGGTTGGGGAATGTCTTGCGTACCCTTTCGGATTCGACCTTCTCCAAAAAACGCTGCTCCTTGGGCGTACGCACATCCAATTTCTTCACAAACACGAAACGTGGCTTGTTGTGTTCTCCGGCGCAATCGTATTCTCGCTCGGTCGGAGACACGCCGACGGCATCCTCAAAGCCATAATCACGACCGATGAGACCAAGATAAATGTCGCTCTTCGCAACCTCTTTCAAGTAAACCGCCTTCGGGCTCACATCATCTGCCGGAATCTCCTCGAACAAGAAAACATCGAAAAACTTCGAGAAGACAACGTCCTTTCGGATATATTCCGCAAGTTGACGGCGTACTCTCGCGAACTCCCTCTGAACACTCGATACGAAGATCCTGAACTTCATGCACATTGATGTTTGTAATCACTACCATCCCATGTTTGAATTTTGCTGAGGCCGTCTGATCCATCCTGCCGCG
>CALYRV010000155.1 GCA_945483525.1 uncultured Verrucomicrobiota bacterium | reverse complement strand
TCAATGGTCCAACACTTGAAGAACTGACGAAGAAGCTCTGTGAAGAAGTCGGAGCTGTGATTGAGGCGCGATAGGAGCGAACGGCGAACCGGCGTTTTCACGCCATGTTCTGACACGGGACATTCCGCTCATGACGGCGCTGCCGCTCTCGCTCCTTCGGGGTCAACTGGAAGCGCCCCGGACGGCCCGGAGCGATCCGGCGCATGGATTGTGACCTTCATCGTCTACACGCTCTTGATGTTCCGTCAGGGGAAGTGACGGCCAGAAGGTGAATCAGGGCCTGGGCGGCGGGGCTTGGCGTCGTACCGCGCTTCCAGGCGAGATAGGCGTCCGAAGTGAGGACGGGCGAGAAGGGGCGGAAGACGAGTTTCTCGGAGAAGACCGCGGGGAGGAGTCCGTCAAGACAGATTGCCGCGCCGAGTCCTTCGCTCACAAGATGCGCCGCGTTGTAGAGGAGGTTGTAGGTCGCGGCGACACTGAGATTGGAGAAGGGCTGCCCGAGCCAGCCCGCGAGAAAGTTCATGACCATCCGCTGGCGGGAGGCGATGACGGGCGTTTTCGGCAGATCCTTCGGCGTAATCGCCTTCTTGCGGGCGAGCGGATCGTCGGCTTTGAGGAGAAGTCCCCAGCGATGTGTGTCGGGGAGGTTCTGGTAGTCGAATTCCTCGTAGCGTCCAGGGCCGACGAAGAGCGCCAGGTCGATCGTCCCGTTGGCAATCCCGCCCGCCAGGTCCTCGCCGTTTCCCGAGATGATCCGGAAGTTCAGCTTCGGATGCGCCGCGCGCAGCGTCTTCATCGCCCTTGCCAGACGCCCGAAGGCCGCCACCTCTCCCGCGCCGATGACAATGGAGCCGGAAAGATCCCTGTCGCCATCCGCCTTGAGGCTCTCTTCGGTGCGTGCCGCGAGCTCGACGATGTCCCGCGCGCGACGCAGAAGCATGCGCCCCTTGTCCGTCAGCTCGATCCGTTTTGGCGAGCGCACGAACAGCCTCGCGCCGATTTCGTCTTCATAGGCGCCAAGCTGCTGGGAGAGCGCGGGTTGGGAGAGGTGAAGGCGTGCCGCCGCCCGCGAGAAGCTCTGCTCCTCGGCGACGGCGAGAAAATAGCGGAGTATGCGAATTTCCATGGCACGGATTGTAGCATACCGTTGTATAAGTGTCAATTATAGAATGGATAATATATTGATATTGGTAATTCACATGGTAATATGAGATAATGCACTCGGCAATAATGAAGAAGTAATGAAGATGCGTTTTATAAATGTAGTTTGTGTTCTCGCGTTAATTTTCGCGTTTGGGTGCAAAGGCGTAAATATTGCCACCGGTGAGGTAATCGGCAAATGCTTGAAACTGGACAAGGAGTCTTCCATGTGCGCCAAGGAACCAATGGCTCCAGACGGCATCGTGCGCCTATCGAAAATCGAGGTTTATCCTCAGTATCTTGATGAATACATGAAACATGCCGTCGAAGTGGGTGAAGTTTCACTGCGCACCGAACCAGGCGTACTGACGATGTATGCCGTTGCGGAGAAGGATGCCCCCTGCAAAATCACGATTCTCGAAACATACGCAAGTCGGAAGGCATACGAGAAGCATATTGCCTCTGAGCATTTCCAAAAATACAAGCAGGGAACGCTGCACATGGTCAAGTCGCTGCAACTATGTGATCAGATGGAGCTGAATCCTGCAAACAAGATTAACAATTACATTGAGCAGTAGCTATGAGAACGAAACACTTGATTATGCGGAGACATTTGATCATATTCATATCTTTAATCACAATAACAACACTAAACGTTATGGCACAGAAGAAAATTGTACAGACGGCAGGCCGCGACCAGTTGGGCGGGTTTGCGCCCGAGTTCGCCCGTCTCAACGATGACATTCTCTTTGGCGAGGTGTGGAGTCGCAACGATCTACTAAGCCTTCGCGACCGTAGCCTTGTTACGCTCACCTCACTAATTAGTCAGGGCATCACCGACTCGTCGCTTGCCTATCACTTGCAGGAGGCGAAGAAGAACGGCATCACAAGAACAGAAATAGCGGAAATCATCACTCATATCGCTTTCTATGCAGGATGGCCCAAGGCATGGGCGGCTTTCCGTCAGGCTAAGGAGGTCTGGAAAGAAGGCACATCGAAATGACGACGGCAGCATATAGAACGCGGATGGCCTCTGACGAGAAGATTCTCGGAGGTTCGTCTCTTCACGAGGTCTTCCATCGACACGCGCGGGAGGCTCAGCGACTTCTGGCCGAGATCAATACGGGGTATCATGCGGCGGACGAGGTCCGGGCCGTTCTCGGGCGGCTCTGGGAGTGCGAACTGGATGATTCGGTCGTCGTCTGGCCGCCGTTTTTTACGGACTCGGGCAAGAATACGCACGTGGGATCTCGTGTCTTTATCAACGCCGGCTGCCAGTTCCAGGACCAGGGCGGCATTTGGATCGGGGATGATGTGCTGATCGGTCCGCAGACCGTCATTTCGACGCTCAATCACGTGCTGAATCCGGACGATCGCGCCTCGATGTGGGCGAGTCCGGTCCGGATCGGCGACAAGGTGTGGATCGGAGCGCATGCGACCATCCTTCCCGGCGTGACGATCGGAGAGGGGGCGATTGTCGGCGCAGGTGCGGTCGTGACGAAGAACGTGCCGCCGCGCACCATTGTCGGCGGCGTTCCGGCGAAAGTCTTGAAGACAATTTGAAA
>CALYRV010000154.1 GCA_945483525.1 uncultured Verrucomicrobiota bacterium | reverse complement strand
TGCGATCCCTACCAAACTGTGTCTTGTCATAATATTTCATCGCCGCATCTATAATCTTTTTCAACAACGTCGTTCAGCAACTTCCAGCAAGGATCGTGAATATCCTCGGAAAACCCATCTTCGGACAGGAATAGTTCGTCCTCGCTTTCAGCGTAGCACACGAAACCGCCGCGCAGGCGATGCTTGGCACTATAGGCCTTGAGCGCCATCGACTTCTTCGGCGCGAAGATGTCGATATTCTCGCTCTTTTCGGACGCATTGAAGCCGCCCTTTACCTCGACAATCCATGTCACGCCACCTACGGACAGGATGTAATCGGGATAAAAGAGTTTCTGCCGCCCCGCATTGTCCTTGTAGACGATGGAGAAATACTCGTCGCCCTTGTCTCCATTGCGGTAGAACCATTCTACCCTCTTCGTCTGCTCACACCACTTCTCGAACTTGATTTCGCCCGTCGATCTCGGACGCGCAGAAACGGGATAGCCCTTGTAGACGTTCTTCTCACACTCGCCCTGCACCTTCGCCTTGGCATCGAATGTACACACCCATTCGTGCGGGAAGTGGAAGTCTTTTTCTGAAATCTTGTCCTCCGATGTGCGCAAATCCAGTTCCGCCGCCATTGCCGCACGGAAATCGTCCTTCAAACGATCCACGTTGTTGATGACAAACGCATAGAGCGCCTTCGGTGACATCCCCAGCACCTTTGTCTTGTCTTCCGAACCGGCAGCAAACAGGCGAAAGACAATCGAGCGCGTGTCTTCATACGGCAACCCGCACGACGCTCCGATCTCGCCGACTTCATGATGGAACGCCCGCCCATGCCTGTGCGTGTCAATCGCCACGCTGTAGCTGACCTCGTTCATGTCGTTCCTGAGCATCTCCGAAAGAACCGCCGCGTCTCCGCTCTGCGTATGCTTCCAGATGTCCTCCTTGAAGACATAACCGTTCGCCTCCAGATTCGCCCGATTCTTCGCCTGGTCCAAGCTGACCTTGTAAGTCTTGTTTAGATAGGCGCGAATCGACCCGAGCGCCACAAACGGGTCGCGCGTCTCCGACACCATCGTCCGCTGTTCCGTCGTCAGCTTGAACTTCTTGGCACTTTCCCTGATGAACAGCTTCCTGGAATCAAGCGCCCTGTTGCCCAATGTCTCGCGCACGCCTTTCGTGAACTTTTCGTCAAAGGTGTAGAGATAGCAGCTGTCGAGTACGTCGTCGCCATAGTGGCATGCTTCGGGCATCCGGCGAATGCGCCCGATCGTCTGGATCTCGAACGTCTCGTCCATGTTCTCCCGCAGCTTGACGAGGATATGCGCCCGAGGGCAGTCCCACCCCGTTGCAATCGCCTGCTTGATGACAACCGCGATCTGTCTGCCGTCGTTCGCGACGATTCCCTCGAGGTTGTCGTGTCGGTTCGACAGCCACACCGCCAGCGTTCCCCCTTCGCAGTCCACCTGTCGCGCGGCAAACCACCGCTCAACATCCGCCAGAAGCGCATCCGAGTTGTTCGGCAACTGCACGATGACGAGCGGATTGACAGTCCTACCCTTGGCGACGAGCGCGTTACGCAGCTCTTCGCGCTTCTCCCAGGCCTGCGCGAGCAGGTAGTCTGTATGCGTCTCGCCTTTCGCGAGCGTCACCTTGGTCGGGAAATCGGGATTGATGTGGATCATCTTCTTGATGAGTCCTTCGGCAATGACGTCCTCTTCCTTCACCTCGACCAGGATTGCATTGGGGTCCTTGAGCGGCGTCGCCGAGGCGCGGACGATCTTGTCCGTCTTGAAGAGCTCGACAATGGCATCGGCCTTTTCGGTAAAGTTCTGATGGCTTTCGTCGACGACGACCTTGAACGTCACACCTGACGCCAGCGCCTTCTCCGTCCATTCAAGAAAGTTCGTCCGCTCGCTGTCCTTGAGGGCATTGCTGCCCTTCTTCGTCAACTTCTCCCAGTTGATGAAGACGGCGTCGCCCGCGGCAAATCCGCCCGTCATTACATCGGCGAGATTCTTGGTGGACGCATTGTGGCAGTAGTCGTCCATCTTCTTCTTGCTCTGCTCCTCCAGTTCGCCCTTGCCAGGCGTGAGCCACACGAACGCGACGCCCGCGTGGTCCTTCATGTACTCCGCCATGAAGTGCGTGAGGACAATCGTCTTGCCGCTGCCGGTCGGACTCTTCAGGATGATGTCCCGCTTGCCCGGCATCGCCATCGCCGCGTTGAGTCCTGCAATCGCATTCAGCTGAAACGTCTTCAAGTCCATACGTCTCCTTTCTCGGTAGGGTCCGCGCCCCGCGCGGACCGCTTCTCACCCTTCCAATTCGGGATAATAATACTGCGGAATGATCTTGATTTCGATTCCGCGCCTCTTAATCGCCTTCTTGTCCTCGGAACGCATCAGCACGTCATGCCCCACATAGACCGCCTTGCACTTCGCCATTCGCTTCTCGTCTGCGGCAAACTGCGCCGCCTCCTTGTCCGTCAGCACGATGGCGACAGTCTTGTCCTTCGAGAAGTCAACCGCGTTCTCCAATTCCACCAGCTCCTGCGTATGCTTCAGCAGCTCGTTCGCATACTCGTAGTACACCTTCTCGTCGATCGGCACATAGTCAATCTTGTAGTACTTCAGCCGCGCCGCATACCCTTCCTTCGCAATCACCCGCTTCAGCCGCTCATACGTCACCTTCTCGCAAATCCCGTTCTCGTTGTTCGTGACAAGGATGAACTT
>CALYRV010000153.1 GCA_945483525.1 uncultured Verrucomicrobiota bacterium | reverse complement strand
GAGTGGGACGGGCGACCGCCGTGGGAAAGTGTTTATTGTCGTGCGGATATGCGTTTTGTAGGGCAATTCTCAGGCGGCTATTATGTAGATAATGTATGCGACAGCAAGCAACCATATCCGTATATGGCAGATAAAGCTTCGCGTTTCGCTGAAAGAGAAATACGCATAGTCAATAGAAATGGTTCACGACAAAAACTTTCTTCGACAAGAGTCCCGTTTCGTCAGGTTTCCTCTTTGGTGATTCGGACGCGTTGTGTTGCCGACGAGAATGGTGAAGTTACGTCGGCAAGTTATGGGTACATCAATGATTTTGATGTTGGTCCAAGTAAGGGTTTTGCAGCAGTGCGCATTTCCTATGTCCTCAACCCAACTCCGAACGACACGAACCTCGAAGACATAGAGATTGCCAAGCGCTCGCGCCATTTCATCCGTCACTGTGAGCCACCGCCATCAGCGAAGAAGGAACGTGAGTCGCTTTGGCCGTTTTAAAGCCAACTCTATCTAAGGGAAGAAGCAATGTCAAAAAACAAGACTCTTTCGGCGGCGAAGAGCGCGAAGAACGGCGAGTTCTGCACGCAGCGAATAGAAGTTCCTGCATATAATCAGGGCTTTCGAGGGTCAAGTATGTATTCATCATGATAGTTCAGCCAAGCTTATCTTGGTGTACCAGACCCTTATCAATCCCAGGAAGGGCGTTGGATGAAGATGGTATTGCACCAAATAATAACGATATGACATTGAGGTATTGAGATGGAGAAGATTATTGGGTTGATTGGATG
Source organism: uncultured Verrucomicrobiota bacterium (assembly GCA_945483525.1). Next base: position 1,961 of record CALYRV010000153.1, on the reverse strand, counting down.
TCTCCTGCTTGCGGGCGCTGTTGCTGCGACGCCTGAAGAGGACCATGCCGATGCCATCCGCGCGCTCGGAGTCACGAACATTGTCGTTAAGAATCCTGGGTACTTCTTCTACGGCGGCGAATACGTCCCGCCGCCGTATACAGTCACGCGCGAAGGCGACTTCTTGAAGATCAACGGTCGGTACATTCGCTTTTTCTGCAAATGGCCGCCGCCGAAGCTTCGGAAGTGGCATGTGACGCACAAGATGCCGGAGGTGCCAAGCTCGGTAAATGAAAAGACGTCGGAATTCGATCCGGCTGTGCGGAAATACATTGATGATTGTTTTGATTATTGGCTGACAAATCATGCAGGCGACGAAAGCCGTTGGGCGGCCGCAATGATTTCTGATGTGCTGAAACTGCCATGCGTTAAGGATGCGTATGTTGATGAGTATGGTGGTCTGACAGTAATTTGGACAGGTGGTCAAGGCAAGATTTGTTTTGATTATTCGTTCATGGCAACTAATCCCTCATGGTGGGATCCGCAGCCGATAGACCCCAAGGCGTTCAGCATTGGAGGTGACGAAGAGGCCGCTGACCTTGCTGAGGAAATATCCAATGGACGATATCTGTTCTGGCCGTTGAAGAACGGTGGGCCGCGTCTTAGCGGCACGAATCTCGAGCCCGAATTCGACAAGGTCTTGAAGAACATCGACAAATGCGCTACGGCCGAGGAACTGTCGGCTGCATGCGGGAGACCGTGGAGGATCGATCTTTGCGCGGACCTTCTCAGGTACAAGGACAGCTTCGACGCCGGACTTCGCAAGCGCATCAATGTGCGCGTCGCCGAGATCGAGGCCGAGAAGCGAGCGGAGCGCGAACGCGAGGAGCGGGAGGCGGCGGAGCGGAAGCGCGCGGCCGAGGAGTATGCAAAGCGCAAGGCGGCGGAACTCGAGCCGACCGTCAAGTGGACGCCGGAGAACGCGCGGAAGGGCGGAATGCGATTCTATGCGTTCTACAAGGACCTTCACTGGTCTGACGATCCTCCCGTGCCGTACGAGTTCTGGCCACGCTCGACACAGCCCGGGGACAAGTGGAAGCATCGGCTGCGCGAGAACTCCATGCAGGCGTTTGGTGGCTTCTTCGGTGCGCATAAACCGACTAACGCCAAGATAGAGGAAGACATTGCGGCGGGCTGCAAGAGAGTCAAGGGCAAGCTTCGTCCCGAGACTATCCAGTGGTGCATCTCCTGTGACTTTCCCGTGGCGAAGGACGATCCCGCAGCATATGCGCGCATTCCGATGCTGGTCTCGGCAAATCTGAATCCTGCCTATCTGCTCCGCGACTGGGACGGCTCCAAGGACGCGGACAAGGTGATTCCGCTCGGGCCAAAGTCCGGCGCGGAGAAGTCGCTCTTCGGCGACACCTGCGCTGTCATCGTATTCAACGACGGGACGGCCGAGACGATCCCCGCTAAGGAGCTGACATACGCGCGCATCTACCGCCGCGCGTTCAAGGGACCGCCGCTGCTCGGCTATCTGACCGTCCGTGGCTACGTCGAGCCAAAGGGCATGAAGCAAGAGAGGGACTTGTGAACTTCTTGGATAGTTCGCAAGCAGGGGATAAAGGTCGGAGATTATTGACATAGTAGCATTGACATATTAATTGATTGTATGATACAGTGCTTGATATGCGAAAAGCGAGATTCATAGAGAATTGCGGCAGCATCCATTTCAATCGCTATTACCTTTCCCCGTTGCTGGAGAGGGGCGTCATTGCTCGAACCGATCCCGATCATCCGCAGTCGCCCCAGCAGAGGTATTGCCTGACATGAGTTACTCTATCAATACTACTCTATTAACAAGCTCTGACCATTCAATTTCCCTTGGCGAGCCAAAGCCGCCGTGGGACAACAAATACGGCGAGATGGAGAATGCGTGGACAAATGCGCTGGAGTTTGCAATCGTTAAGGCTGGTGCACAG
>CALYRV010000152.1 GCA_945483525.1 uncultured Verrucomicrobiota bacterium | reverse complement strand
GTGTCCGTTTATTCCGAACCCTCTTTGTTCGGCAAGTTGTCCGACGGGACTGAGACGCATATCTGGAGGTATGCGTCGCCGAACGGGCTCATCATGGACTTCACCGATTACGGCGGCCGGCTAGTGCGCGCGTATGCGCCGGACCGCTACGGCAATCTCGCGGACGTGACGCTCGGTTGGAATACGCCGCAGGAATACGAGACGCAGGGATTTTCAATGTCCACGCTGATCGGGCGCTTCGGTAACCGCATTAAGGACGGTAAGTTTGCGCTGGACGGCAAGGAGTATCAGTTGCCGATTAACGAAACCAAGCCTGCGCCACGTCACGGGAACTTGCATGGCGGCCCGTTGGGTTGGGATACGAAAGTGTGGTCCGCTAAGGAACTTGAGGATGGAGTTGAGTTCTCGCTGGTCTCACCTGATGGCGATATGGGGTTTCCTGGAACGGTGAAGGCGAAGGTTACCTATCGCGTGCTCCCTGGCAATGTTTGGTCAATCGATTACGAGGCGACTACCGACAAGCCGACTATCATCAATCTCACGCATCATTCCTACTGGAATCTCGCAGGTGAAGCGAGCGGCAGCGTGCTTGGTCAAGAGCTCAAGATCTTTGCGGATAAATATACGTCGACCGATGCCTCCCTGATTCCCGTGAAGGATCTTCCTGTCGCCGGAACGGGCTTCGATTTTACTGATTGGAAGACGATCGGATATTACTCGAAGTGGATGTCTGAGCGGCCCGAGCTAGCGGCGATGGACAACTGGTATGACCATAACTTCGTCCTTCGTGGCGAAATCGGCAAGCTTCATGAAGCAGCGTTCATGCGTGATCCGGTTTCGGGACGCAAGCTTGAAATCTGGACGACAGAGCCCTGTATGCAGATGTACGGGGCGCAGAATATGAGCGGCAAACACGCCGCCAAGGAAGCGGGTAAGTTCTATAATAAGTTCCAGGGCGTCGCGTTGGAGACCCAGCATTATCCCGATTCGCCGAACCATCCCGAGTTCCCGTCCACTGTGCTTCGTCCCGGTGATATCTTCAGAAGTCACACAGAATATCGCTTTGGTGTGACAAAATGACACACCAAGAGGGCTTCAAAAGGGGACTGTCCCCGTTTTTAGGGGGACAGTCCCCTTTTTTGCCGTCTTTTTTACTTGTTCTAAGGGGACTGTCCTCATCTGGCATGGTCTATGCTGATTGTGTGGGCGAAAGGAATAAACTAACATGAATGCGACCTATCAACCACCTGAAGACGAGAATTGCCTGGAGAAATACGGCACCGATCTTACCGCGCTCGCAAGGAGCGGCAAGTTGGATCCGGTAATTGGACGTGACACTGAGATTCGCGATGCGATTAGGATTCTTTCCCGCAAGACCAAGAACAATCCCGTGTTGATCGGCGAGCCTGGCGTCGGTAAGACCGCTATCGTCGAAGGACTCGCCCAGCGGATTGTGCGCGGTGATGTGCCGGAAGGTCTTAAAGACCGTATGGTCTTCTCGCTTGACATGACGGCGCTTCTTGCCGGCGCGTCTTATCGTGGACAGTTTGAGGAACGTCTTAAGGCGGTCCTTAAGAAGGTGAAGGATTCCGAGGGACGGATTATTCTTTTTATCGATGAAATCCATACTATCGTCGGCGCGGGTAAGACCGAAGGTAGTGCCGATGCCGGAAATATGCTCAAGCCGATGCTTGCCCGCGGCGAACTTCATTGCGTTGGTGCGACGACTCTTGACGAATACAGGCAGTACATGGAGAAGGACAAGGCGCTTGAGCGCCGTTTCCAGCCAGTGATGGTCGATCCTCCTTCGGAAGAGGACGCGATTTCGATACTCCGCGGGATTAAGGAGCGTTTTGAGAAATATCATAACGTCCATATTCGTGATGAGGCGCTGGTGAGTTCGGTTGTGCTTTCCGCGCGCTACATTCAGGATCGTTTCCTTCCGGATAAAGCGATCGATTTGCTCGATGAGGCTTGTGCGCGCATTCGCACGGAGATGGATTCTTGTCCCCAGGAACTTGACGAAATCTCGCGACATGTGCGCCGTCTTGAAATTGAGGAGATTGCGCTCAAGAAGGAGAAGGACGAGGCATCGAAGAAGCGGCTTGAAGAACTGCAGAAGGAGCTCGCAACGCTTAAGGTTAAGAGCGATGCGATGACTACACAGTGGAAGGCCGAGAAGACTGCGCTTGAAGACGTGCGCAGGGTCCGTATGCGTCTTGACGAAGAACGTAATAAATGCGAGCAGGCGATCGCGAGCGGTGATAATGAGACTGCGGCGCGGCTCAAGTACGGAGTGATTCCGGAGCTCGAGAAGAAACTCAAGATCCATGAATGCGACCTCAAGAAGAATACGGCGAATACGCTCCTCAAGGAAGTAGTTGATGCGGATGAGATTGCCGAGGTGGTCTCGCGCTGGAGTGGAATTCCAGTGACTAAGCTTCTGGAAGGAGAGCGCGAGAAGCTTGTGCGGCTGAGCGCGATTCTTCATGAGCGCGTCATCGGACAGGATAAGGCGGTGGATGCCGTCGCCGACGCTGTGCTTCGTTCGCGTGCCGGGATCAAGAATCGTCAGCGTCCCGTTGGCGCTTTTCTGTTCCTCGGTCCGACCGGCGTCGGCAAGACCGAGCTCGCCAAGGCGCTTGCGAAAGAGCTTTTCGACGATGAGAACGCGATGGTGCGGCTCGACATGTCGGAATACATGGAGAAGTTCGCGGTCTCGCGTCTCGTCGGCGCGCCGCCCG
>CALYRV010000151.1 GCA_945483525.1 uncultured Verrucomicrobiota bacterium | reverse complement strand
CGAGGCCGAGGACGAGCCGAGGACGAACCGGACGTACGAGGTGGTCCGGCTGGGCGGTCTGCAGGTGCTTGACACGAACGGCGAATCGCGTGTTGATGCCGACCTGATGCGACTTCGCCCGGGTCTTTACTACGAAGTCAGGAATACCAATGCGTACACGAAGGCTGGGCAAAACGTTTTGTCGGTCGCGGACTTTGCCGTTCTTGAGACCAATGTCGTGTCGGTCTGCCCGACGGTGGAAACGTCCTCGGACGGATGGATGCTGCTAATCCCGACAAACGAGGTGAAAGCGTCCTTTACGCTCGTGTTGTCAAATACGTGTCATACTTGTGACGTTCGTCGGGTTGAGGGCGAGATACATCCACGCCCCTGTGCCAAGGTCGGGATTTCGCATTATACGATTGGCTTGGACGCCCTGAATTCGGCCGCGCCTGACTTTGGTCTGCCTTTTGTCATTAACACGAACTTTGTGAATGCCGAGTCCTTGGTTCTCGAGACAGACGTTCATCCGAAAAACGGTGATGTGCATTTTGCACTGGAAGACATGTCGGCGCCGATTGAAATCTGGATGATAACCAATGGCGTGCCTTCGCCAATCCTTGACGAGAACAGGCCGTCGCTGGACATCCCGTTTTCGCAATGGGCGGAAATGACGGGGATTGATGGCAATGGTGATTCTTGCGAAATCTGGCTGCTGTCCCGATCCGCTGGAAGCGCGAATGTCAGGTATCGGTGCACTGCATCTGTGGACAACGAGGTGGCCGAGTCTGAGACCAATCAGGTCGTAACGGCGATCTTGCCGCCCTTGTTGCCGGATTATAATCGTGACGGCGGCATCGACGAGACCGATGCGCGAATTTCCTTGTCCAAGCGGCATTACATTTGGACAAATCGGGACATCTGGAAGGGCGACGACGCATTTGACGCTGGATTTCTTGATAGACTGCTTGGGCTTGAACTAGATAACAATGGAGACGATTCAGAAGTTAATGGGCGGAATGACCTCGTGAACCTTTTCCCGTTTGCAATTCGTGCCTTTGTATTTCAAGACAAGTGGGGGGCGGATCGTACAACGGTGAGAATCCGCGCACGCGAAAATGGAACGCTTCGGCGTTGCTATTCAAATATGCCGTGGCGTGAGGCGAGAAAGGGGGTTCTTGACGACATTTCCGTCGATGATGAAAGTTCGTGGTGGAAAATCTTCTATGATCCTTATCTAAGGTGTTCCTTGCTTAAGGATCTTAGTTCGCAGGGTGATGTGTTGGATGCCAGTGTCGTTTCTCGGGGACAAGAATTGTCCGGTGTCGTGTTTCTTGAAGGTGTCGCCGAGAGCGATGACGGAATCGAGCTCATCGCGGAACTGGATGGAAATGAAGTGCTTGTCTATCGTCCGCAGGTGAAGTTCTCCGATGTGGACAAGATGTACCGCTGGCACAATATCCGCAGCGCGACCGATGATGACGTGGGCGATGCTTCTACGCCGGAAAGGCAAGGAGGCCCGGAGGGCTGGCCCGACGATGATCGCGATGATGCGCACCTCTTCTTTGTTCACGGATACAATGTTTCGAGCCGGGAGGCCCGTGAGTGGGGACGGGCCTTCTTTAAGCGTATGTGGTGGTCCGGCATGAACTCGAAGTTCCACGTCGTCACCTGGTATGGGAACGATTCGCAGATTTACGTTCCTCTAAAAGGATTGGCGACGCCGAATTACCACATCAACGTTGAACACGCCTTTGCGTCATCGACAAACCTGGTTGCCATCGCGCAGAAGTATCTTGGCCGAAAGTACTTCGTCGCACACTCGCTTGGCAATATGTTGGTGTCTTCCTCGATTCACGATTGGGGCATGCCGCATGACAAGTACATGCTTCTTAATGCGGCCGTACCCATTGAGGCCTACGACACGTCGAGCAATGCAGTCAATGCGTCCACGATAAACTGTATGATGCCGCGGGAATGGGTCGGTTATGACGCATCGTTAAAGGCAGCGAACTGGTATACGATGTTTGAGGAAGGGGATGGTCGTCGGAAGTTGACATGGAAAGGACGATTTTCTCGGGTTGTCAATGCTGTCAATTATTACTCGACTGAGGAAGACGTCCTCCGATGCGGGGACGGCGAGTGGCGGCAACCTCTTCAGCGCACCTATTCGTGGTACAATCAAGAGAGAATCAAGGGAGTAAAGCCGTTTGAGCTCGGCCTTGGACGAAATGAAGGCGGTTGGGGTTTCAATACGGCGTATTATGTTGAGGATGAGTATATGGACGACAATGGCCAGCGCATATCCTATATACGGAAGAGAACTGCCGACGAGATGACGTCGTTGCTTGCAGATTATGATGTTGACCTCATGACGACGCCGTTTTTTGGCTGGTTTGAGGATCATAGCATCTGCACGAACGCATTGCTCTCCGATGGGGACATCTCGCTGGAATTTCAGTCGCAGCTGTTGGCGGATGCGATACCGGCGGAATCCTTGCCAGCAGGGCGTGTAGTGGTTTTGGTGTGGGATCATGATTCGAAAGAGCAAAAGAACGAGGAAAAACAAAATCATGATATGGCAATTGAATTTAAGGATACGAGACAAATCGTGAAGATAGACGACAAGGATGACCAGGCGTGGAGTCATTCATTTTTTCTTCAGGTTCCTTATATGATGGTTCACCAACTATTTGAAAACATATTCAGTCAAATGAAGGAAGGCATAGTCAAATGAAGATCGCTTTAATTGTATTTCAGGTCTGC
>CALYRV010000150.1 GCA_945483525.1 uncultured Verrucomicrobiota bacterium | reverse complement strand
TGCAGCGTACGCGAATCAGCGTATGACGCTTTGTCTAAAATCGGCAAAATTTCAGTTCAGAAGCGGAATACGGTGAGTCGCGCTACGTGGGTAATCCGCGTGGCGCGTTTCATCATACATGTTTTCTGAACGGGCGTTTGCCGATGCCTAGACAAGACATGAATGTTTGAAGCGCGCCACGTCCTTTGTCTGCGGGGCCGGCGGGCTTGTGGACGCAGACTGAAGAACAGTGAATAGATGAGCGAAGCCAGCTTCTCGATCAATCCGATCCTGAATTCTCCGTATGAGTATCCCTCGCGCCATTGGGATATGGATGCGGACAATCAGCCGACTGAGAAGATCAATGAGTTCAGACGCCCTTCGAGTCTGAAGTCTCCGATTGCCGCGGTTCGGCGGAGAAATGCCGCGGCAACTCAGGGTGATTTGTTCGCCGAGTCGGAGGATGGGGTCGAATACGAGACCAACGAGCTGATCAACTCAATCCGCGTGAAAGTGGATGAATGGCGACGCATGCCGTCAGAGAAATGGGGCGTGACGCCCGAGACGGCACGGCTTCTCAAATGGTGGCGCAATAAGGACAACTTTCCGGACATCCGTCCGTTCTTCTGTCAGGTCGAAGCGGTCGAAACCCTCATTTGGCTCACCGAGGTCGCAAATGCCACGGTGAGCGGCAAGCAGTTCCTGGAGAAGATTGCGCTCGCCAATGACGCGGCGGACAAGAATCTCTATCGCATTGCATTGAAGCTGGCGACAGGCGCGGGCAAGACCACCGTGATGGCGATGATCATTGCCTGGCAGACGGTCAATGCCGCACGGCATGGCGTCAGCGCCAAGTTCACGAACGGGTTTCTCATCACGACGCCAGGTATTACGATCAAAGACCGCTTGCGCGTTTTGTTGCCGAATGATGACGAGTCCTACTATCAGCATCGCAATCTCGTCCCGAAGGATATGTTGCCGCTCGTCGAGTCGGCCCGCATCGTCATCACCAACTACCATGCCTTTCAGCTGAAGACCACGCTGGAACTCTCCTCCGGCACAAAGGCGATGCTGGTCGGTCCGACGGGCGAGGGCGGCCCGCAGATGATTGAAACGCCCGGACAGATGATTTCGCGCGTTTTGGGCGACGCAGCCGGTCTCAAGAACATCCTCATGATCAATGATGAGGCGCACCATTGCTATCGCCATCGACCGGATGATGCGGAGGGAGAAGGCGAGGAGTCGCTTGATGCCGACCAAAGGGATGAGGCGAAGAAGAACGAAGAGGCGGCGCGGCTATGGATTTCGGGCCTTGAGGCCATCCGCGGCAAAATGCCGAATGCGCGAGTCGTCGATCTTTCGGCTACGCCGTTCTTCCTGAGCGGGAGCGGCTACAAGGAGGGGACGCTCTTCCCGTGGACGGTGAGTGACTTCTCGCTGATGGATGCGCTTGAATGCGGCATTGTGAAACTGCCGCGCATTCCAGTGGACGACAACATTGTGACGATGTCGGAGCTGCCCAAGTACCGGGAACTTTGGAAGCATCTCAAGGAGACGAAGGACGGCAAGGCGTTCTGCTCCCTCCGCGGCAAAACAAAGGCCGATTCGTATGACCCTCGGAAGATTCCGAACCTGCTGCACACGGCCATCAATGTTCTTTACGACGGTTACAAGGAGGTCTACGAGAAGTGGCAGTCTTCGGGCTGCAAGATGCCGCCGTGTTTCATTTTCGTCTGCCAGAACACGGCGATCTCCAAGATCGTCTATCAGTTCGTCTCGGGCTTTGACATCACGGATTCGGAAGGCAGCTTGCAGCACATCAAGGGTGCGTGTGAGCTCTTCGACAATTACGATGAAACCGATGAGCCCCTTGCGCGTCCGCATACACTGCTGATCGATTCGACGCAGCTTGAGTCGGGCGAGTCCCTCTCGGATGATTTCCGAAAGGCCGCGGCGGAAGAGATTGAGATCTTCAAGCGCGAGCTCCGCAACCGCGGCGAAATGACCAAGGCCGAGAAACTGACCGAAGAGGATATCCTTCGCGAGGTGATGAACACGGTCGGCAAGCCCGGCAAGCTCGGCGAGTCAATCCGGTGCGTGGTGTCGGTTTCGATGCTGACCGAGGGGTGGGATGCGAACACGGTGACGCACATCCTGGGTGTCCGTGCGTTCGGTACGCAGCTTCTGTGCGAGCAGGTGGTCGGACGTGGCCTCCGGCGGCTCAGCTATGAGGCTGACAAGGACACGGGGCTCTACCATCCGGAGTATTCGGACATCTTCGGCATTCCGTTTCACTTCGCGTCGGGCGTTAAGAATCCTCCGCCGATCCTGCCGCCGGATGTCATCCACGTGCATGCCGTTAAGCCCGAGCGGGACTCCCTGGTCATCCGGTTTCCGCGTGTGCTCGGGTACTATCTGGAGATGATTCGTCCCGAAGTGAAACTTGAGGCGAACTTCAAGGATTGCTCGGAGCTGGTTCTGACCGTGAACGAGACGGGGCCGACGATGGTGCTGAGTGCGGGAGCCATCGGTGAGAAGACCAAGCTTACGTATGTGGGCGGACGTCGCCGACGGTCGGATATCATCATGCAGCTCACCAAGCGGTTCATTGAGCGGTTCTACACACGGGACGGCTATTCGGCGCTTGATCGGGTCCGCTTGTTTGGCCAGATCAAACAGCTGTTCACCGAATGGATGAACCTCGGCTATCTCAAGTGCGTCAATGTGCCGGGGGATGTGGTCGTTGAATACCCGAACTTTGCGGATGAGGCCTGCAAC
>CALYRV010000149.1 GCA_945483525.1 uncultured Verrucomicrobiota bacterium | reverse complement strand
GTTCTTCCTGTCTTGATAATTTCTACCGCCGCCGGTGCGGTCGCTTATGTCTCGTTCTTGGCGGCTTTTGGACGTCTCCGGGGAGCATTTGTTGCGTGTGATGAGACTGTGGTGTTGCTATCGGTCGTGAAGACCGTGATCGTCGGGACTAGTTGGATACTTACTTTCCTTGCGCTGAGGACTTTGCCGATCACCATCGCCACTCCGATTCGCGCTTCGGCGCCAGCGCTTGTGATTCTGATCGCGTTTTTTCTGTACGGAGAACATCCGTCCGCGGTGCAGTGGTGTGGCATGTCGCTTGTCTTTGTTGGTTTCTTCGCCTTCTCTTGGGCAGGCAAGGCGGAAGGTGTTGACTTCTTTCGGAATCGAGCGGTTTATTATGCTGTCGGCGGGATGATCCTGAGCGCCTGCTCTGCGTTATTCGACAAGTACGTTTTTCAGGTCGTGGCGGCGCCGAAGGAGTCGGTGCAGCTTCTGTTCCAGCTCTTTAACTTCGTCTTTTACGTCACGATCTGGTCAGTTGGACGGCTTGTTCGGTCTTCTTCAGGCACGCCTTTCTTCTGGCGCAAGACGATACCATTCGTCGGTATCGCGCTCGCGTTCGCGGATTGGCTTTACTTTCGCGCGCTCGCGGATCCGGAGGCTCTCATCTCGGTCGGCTCGTTGTTGCGCCGCTTCTCGGTCGTGATCACGTTCTTCATCGGCGCCTTCATCTTTCACGAGCATAACCTCAGGCGCAAGACCATCGCGCTCTCACTGGTCCTCGCCGGCACGCTGGTGCTCTGTCTGTTCAAGCTGTGATATCGCTTCGGCGCTTCGCGCCTCGCGGTTACGCGGCGAGCCCGACAGCCGCCCAACCCGCATTTAACGGGTGCCCCCGACATGATTTCGACGCGCGCGCCTTCACGCGCGCCTTTTACCCTGGGGGTCGAGATCACGTCGGACCCGTTAAGGTGTTCTTGTGCGGCTGTCGGCTCTCGCTCGCGTAACGAGGCTTCGCTCTGATCGAAAAGTTTTTGATTGGATAAGTCTTAGATTGTGATTTTGCTATAATACTTATGTTTCTAAGTTGCAATGGGATTAAGGAGTGCTTAAAATGAAGAATTTTGTTATTGTTTTTTCGGCCGCGGTGTTGCAGATTGGTTGTGTGGCGCCGCAACAAACCGTGGATCAGGAAATTTCCACTCCAAAGGAAGAATCCGACATAAAACCTCAGGAGGATCAAGAACCTGACTTGCCGACTTTATACAGGTTAACTGATGCGCGTGAAATTCTACGCCCCGAAAAGTATTGCTCATATAAGAACGATTCGCGTAAAATAAAAATTTTTCAGGTTGTGTTTGACCATGATGGTCAAGATGGTGATCATTATGTTTTGGCTCAAGGGAAAGATTTTATTATTGCCGTCATCAGTGATCGTGATTATGTTGAAGATGAATTTTTGGTTCCTGGGGAGTATTGCTACTGTGGGCCTTATCAATATAGTACTGCTCCAGTGTATCAGGGCGTCCAAACGAAAGGAACCAAGACGGTCCGTATGTTTGTTGAAGTAACAAATGATGATGTGCGGAGCCAAATGAAGACACTGAGACGAGAGTTGATTGATGGCTCAGCGAAAAAGGATGGCTCGGCGAAATAATTTATTGCTGAGCTATTGACTCGTGGCGTGATGAGGTCGCCTTGAAACTCGGATCTGCTTCAGGAAGCATACATGTATGAAGCTGCCGGTCGCGGATAACGGAAGTCGTCTCGGGCACGTGATGATTGACCCTCGACACGGCATGAACAGTTATTGGCCTTGCGCAGTGGTCGATCATCCCGAGCGAGAAGAACTTAAGAGTTCGAGCGGTGACCGAGACGACTTCCGTTAATTCGCGACGATGCGCTTGTCTGCGGTGGGTGCGAGGTGGTGGATATTGATATAATATTCGCATAAGGAGAAAATCGAAATGGCGGAACTTATCGTAGCGCTGGATGTACAGACCAAGGATGAGGCGATTCAGAAGATCAAGGCGATCGGTGACGGAGTCGGGTTCTATAAGATCGGACTCGAACTCTTTACCGCTGAAGGTCCCGATGTCGTGAAGGCCGTGAAGGACCTCGGCAAGAAGGTGTTCCTCGACCTCAAGTTCCATGATATCCCGCGCACGGTCGAAAGGGCGGTCCGTTCCGCTGGCAAACTCGGTGTCGACCTGATGACCATCCATTCCGTCGGCGGCAAGGCGATGATCAAGGCCGCGGCGGACGCGGCTGCGGAGTTCGGCGCGAACGCTCCGAAGATCCTTGCGGTGACGGTCTTGACTTCGCTCGATCAGACGGACCTCGAAGATGTCGGCATTGTCAATCGCACGCCTGTCGACCAGGTGCTCGCGATGGCGAAGTTCGCGACGGCGAACGGCGCGAACGGACTCGTCTGCTCGCCGAAGGAGGTCGGCACGCTTTCGAAGCTGCTTCCCCAGGGCACGCTCTTCATCACCCCCGGTGTCCGTCCCGCGGGCAGCGCCGTCGGCGATCAGAAACGCGTCGCGACACCGGCGGATGCGGTCCGCGACGGCGCGACCCACCTCGTTGTCGGGCGTCCCATTCTCGCGGCTGAGGATCCGGTCGCGGCGGCGGCGCAGATCCTGGCGGAGATGCGTGGCTGACCTTTTCTTAAAATTTTCAAAATCCACTCAAAACCCCCTTGCGCAATCAAGGGAGTTTTTGATATACTACTGACTTGTTGAGCACCTGTGGTGAAATTGGCACACACGCTAGATTCAGGTTCTAGTGCCGCAAGG
>CALYRV010000148.1 GCA_945483525.1 uncultured Verrucomicrobiota bacterium | reverse complement strand
CGTACTCAAGGCCGACCGAGAAGCGCCAGACGTCGTCCCATTCCAGCGGCAGATCAAAGGAGGTCTGCGCACCCGTCGGTGTGCGCGCCGGGATCTTGAACGCAATCGTATCGACGCTCGACCACTGCGTCCAGGTCGTCGCGAAACCCGCGTGCCACTTCTCGTTCGGCGAGTCCCAGTTCAGGCCGGCCGTGAGGGACTGCGGCAGCGTCAGCCTCGCGCTCGCGTCGCTGTGCCGATCGGCCGGGAAAGCCCCCGGGACCGAATGGTAGGGGTAGCCGCCGATCGTGCCGTTGATGTCGAAGTCGCCCTTGATGTTGTGCTTGATCTGCGAGCGGTAGACGATGCCGAGCCCGAGGCGGCCGAAGTCCTGGCTCTCGAAGAGCCTGAACGTCGTGCCGAAGTTGTAGCCCATTGAGATGTCGTCGCCGTCCAGCTCGGACTCGAGGTTGTAGCCAGGCATGCCGTGATGCGGACGTTTCTTGTTGTTGAACGTGATGTAGCTCATCTTGAGGCCCGCCGCGACCGACCACCAGTCCGTGATCTTGTAAGCGAGGTTCGGATTGAGCGTGAACTGCTCCATCGTCGTCTCGGTCGTGTCACCCGCGAGCGTCCAGTCCGTCCCGTATTTCGTGCCGAGGCCGTTCTCGCAGTAGGCGCCGAGGCCAAAGTGGAGATCGTCCCACACTGGCGTCGTCACGAAGACGCTCGGAATGCAGAAGAGCCCCGGATTCATGTTCCGCTCGCTGCGCCCGTCCACCGTCACGTCCGAATAGAGCCAGACGAACGTCGAGCCGACCATGACCGACACATTCGTCATTTCTGTCATGTTTGCTGGGTTGTAGTAGACGGCAGAGGCGTCCTTCGTCGAGCCGACGAGCGTTCCGCCGAGCGCATTGCCTCGGGCTGATGCCTCGTATAATCCGAAGCCAGCGCCGAAAGACGATCCGAGAACAATGGTGGAAGACAGAATAACGAGTTGTTTTTTCATGTTTGACACTTTTCTTGTTTTTGTCAGTGACGCATAGTATAGCACACCCGCCTTTCGACTGTCAACCGTGATAGTAATACACCCTTATCCCACTATTTCACCCCCCTTCTTTTTCGTCGTAGACTTTTCCATCTGAAGGCGCTTTTCAGGCGCCCGCTCATTCCAACACGAAGAACATCTGCGCGCAATCAGACTTTTCAGCATTGGCGTATATTACTCATTGGACGTGGTCCTTTTGTTAGCAACTGGTATTCTACCAGAAAAAGAACCCGTCCATTTTCATTTCATGCACAACGTGAAGGCCGCGGTGTTTCCGCCGCGGTCGGTGCCTGGTCTCGTGCCCTGCCGTCTTCATCAGGGTTTGTCAGTCGCAGGAGCGGCAGTCAGGACGTCTTCGGCCGGCTGTTCCGGTTCGGTCGCGGGAACATTTTGCTCCGTCTTGACCGATTCCGAACGCTGCATTCCCGGAACGATGTAATGCTGGTAGCCGCACCAGCCCAACGCTCCAAGGACCAGGAGGACGATGGCGACGTACAGGATCCTGACCCAGACCGGCGTCGCCGGACAGACCGTGAAGTACCGGGCGCGCTTCATTGTGAAATGCAACGGACGGTTGACAGCCCATCCCGAGGCGTTGAGAATCGCACCGATGTCACGCTGACGGAGCTTGAACCAGGTGAGGATCACGCTGGGAAGAGAGACGACGGTTATGACCGCGAGGATGGAAAGGATGATCTGAGCCGGCCCCATCCCTTTCACCGCTGCGAGGATCGACGCGAGCGCGGCGCCCATCATACCGATCCCGATGCCAATGGCAGCGATCGAGCTCGCCATAGCCGCGCCACCAGACTGAGCATTATGCGTCCCCGCCGCGAGCGAACTCTGAGCGGACTTCTGCTTGTCGCCGAGAAACTTCTTGACGAGTCCGCTTACACCTTCGCCGAGTTTACGCCACGGTGACCAGAAGGCCTCCACAAGCGACACCTGCGCTTCAACAACCTTGGTTACAACCGCCTCCCAATCCTTGCCGTCACGATCGTAGAACACGCCATTACGTCCCACATAAAGCGCGCCGACCGTGCCGGCAGTAACGACAGCGCAGATCGAGCGCTCCGCCTTATCCGAAGGACGTGAAAGCTTGAGATAGATCACGCAGCACTTGGACTTCGCGGCAAGCGCAGAATGCGCCGCTTCGGAATCGACATGAAAGCAGAGGTTCATCTCCCTCGCGTCAATCCGGAGAAATCCAGTCTGGTAAAACGCCTGTTGCTTCACATCGTATAGACGTTTCATATTGGTAAAGTTCTCCAGGAATTCAAGTAACCCCATCTTATATCTAAGCACGCGCTCCTCTTCTACGAGCGCATCCTTTGCACCAGCATTTATCACTGGCCTGGAGGAGCACCAGTTTCGATATGCAACGAAGGCGTCCTTCACCTTCTTCCACTCCATGCGCGAAAGCGTCGCCTTCTCGCCGAACAACGGAACGACGCACTTGGCGGAGAAATTAAGAATCGCCTCAAGATACTTCGGATTGAGATGTTCTTTTAGCGGGAGCTCCTTGTCAAGCTCCTCGGTCACCAGTGGCATATCCTCCGGAGGGGTAAAAAAGTCGTCAACAACTTTCTCGACCGAAGCGAGTGCCGCTTCGGCATCGGCGGTATCATTACCGAGAACGGCAACCTCGGGGGTTTTCCCCTTGGCTTCCCAATCCGCAATCGCAGCCTTGTCAGCTTCAGACGGCGGAACCTTGGCCAGATCGGCCTGACGACCGAGATTATCAGCCAACGCCTTGTCATCAGCTTCGT
>CALYRV010000147.1 GCA_945483525.1 uncultured Verrucomicrobiota bacterium | reverse complement strand
GGGACTGCAGATACGAGAAGTCACTGTACTCGAAATGCGGCTCCTTGATCTTCCTGCGAATCTCCTCGGGAATCAAAAACAAGGTTGCCGTCTGGCTCTTGTAGCCCTTCGCCTGATTCAGCCGATAACCGTCCTCAATTTCCAGGACTTCGAGTTGCGGAAGATTCCGTTTGCGCGTGACGCCAAAGTCGAGCTCCAGCACCGCGTCTTCCGTCGTGATGCCCTCCTCGTTGAGATATTCCCGGAACTTCGCCATGTAGTCGGCATGAATGCCGAAGACATTGATCGTCTCCAGGCGATCGACAAAGCTTCCCTGGGGCCGCTCGCTCGGACGCGACCGCTTGAGCGAATAGCCCTTGCCTTTCAATCGCACCCCGCGTCCGAAGAGCTGGATGATCTGCGTGCCCTCGCTGACACCCATATTCAACAGCCCGATGGACGACACCCGCCAACAGCTCCAGCCCTGCGTAAATTTGCGTGAGCCCATCAACACATTGATCGGCGAATCCTTGTCATTGACGCGATCGAATGCCGAATCCGAGAAGGCATCGTCCGGATTGATGTCGAGCGACTTGACCTCGTCCAACCCCTTGATGAAACCTGCGCTATCGCCGATGTGAATAACGGCAAACGGCTTTGCCGCACCGACCGAGAGAACGACTTCGTCAGGAGACTTGAGATAGGTCACCTTCAGCCGCTGATGGACGGATGAATTGAAGACGAACTTGAGCATCAGCTCATACGCCGACTTCCCTTCCTCACACCACTTCAAAAGCGGTGTGAACGCCTGGTCGAGGAGATTGAAGCCGTTCTGATTGACAAGTACCGCCTCGTTCTTCAGAAAGCGACTGAAGAGCTTCTCGGTCCGATTCCTCTCGTTCAGGACATCGGCGAAGAACTTGACGACGGTCTGAACGTCCGACAAAGCAGTGTCGTCCTCCTTCGATCCGGTCACCGTGTTGCCGACGAACATCAGCAGCGGCTTCTCGATGTTGAACGCGGACATCGTCTCCGCCTCGCGCGCGAAGATGACGTGCTGCTGGACGAGCTTCAGCAAGTTGCCGCACAAATACTCGAAGACACGCGCCTCGTCCTTGTCGTCCGGCATGTTCAGGATGAAGGCGTTCTTGCCGTAGCCGTCCGAATAGAAGTACTTGTATGAATAGTCGAAGAGGATGTTCCGCGCATAGTGCGCCCGCAGGTCTGCGCCGTCCTTGCCGCTGCGCTTGGCGACGGCCTGTCCGAACGTCGCCGAGTACTCGAACGAGAATCCGCCATCGCACAACTGTTCGCGCACCTTGCGACGCTCGCCCTGAACGCTCGAGCTTCCGTTATGGCCCTCGTCCACCAGCACGAGATTCCGGCCCGAGAACTCCTCGGCCATGAAACTCTTCTCTCCCTTCTTGCGCTTCGACTCGTCCGAGATGATCTTGCCCGCGTCAATGACGCCGATCGTCCCGCCGCCCTGCTGAAAGAGCGCCAGATCCTCGCTGATCGGACTCGCCTCGAATCCCGAGAACCTGAGTTCCTTCACATGCTGCTTCGTCAGCCCCTCGTCCGGAGTCAGCAGGATGACGTGATCAGGCGTCTCGTTCTGCGCGTAGAACGCATACTGGAGGATATTGACATTCATGAGGAGCGTCTTGCCCGCGCCGGTCGCTTCCCAGAAGGAAATCTTGTTCAGGTCCTTCAACTCGGCGTTCGGCAGTTTGAGCGCCGCAGCCTTGCCCTCATTGTAGATGGCAATCTGCTGATTCAGTTCAGCCAACAGCTCGGCCCGACGGTTGAAGTACCAGTCGAGATACAACTCCGTCACCAGAAGCGTCAGCCACTGGTAGTACTTGAGCTGATAGGTCGTGTTCTCGTCCTGGTTGCGCTTCTCGGTGATCTGCTTCCAGTAGCCGACGATCCGCAAGTCGTACGCGGCCAGTTCGTCCTTGGTGCACTTCGCGTCATCGCCCAGATAGAACAACGTGTTCACGACGGCATGGTAGAAGCGGGTATGCCCGTCCTCGTCGTTGAGGCCCTCCAGATTCGATGCCTTGAGCATCGCGGAGATGGTCTCGAAGCTGGCCTCGTTGAAGATTCCGAGCGCCCACCGCGCCAGCACGAGCATCCGATGGAACTCGGGGATCGAGACAGAGGTTCTTGTTTCCTTGGCCATTACTTAACGTCCTCGAACATCTTGTCCAGAAACTCGTTTTCGAGCTGCTTGATCTTCAGGACCTTCACCTCGTCCTTGCCGTCCAGCGTCACATTCGCGACGCCATGATCACCGTTCACATAGACGAGGTCAAACTCCTTGTTCGCCGGATTGACGCCCAATTTCTCCAGCTCCTTGTTCAGCTCTGCGTTGGGAATCTTCTCCGTGTCGCGCCAGAAGACGAGCACGTGCTCGCCCTTCGGATTGTGTCCGTCCACATACGCATAGCCCTTCTCCTCCGCGCGTACGTACTGATCGACCTTCAATCCGATCAGATAGTTGAACGTCTCCACCAGATCGACCTTCCGCTTCTCGCTCGCCCCGCTCGAATCGACCGCGATCTTGAGCGTGTAGTCGAACGGATGCCTGAAGTCGTCGGTCTTGATGAGCGATCCGCGCGACTCAAGATCGAGCATGTACGTGAGCAGATACTCGTCTTTCATTCCCTCAAGCAATCCCGCGCTCTTGTCCTCCAGCTCGATGTTGTTGAGCGCATCCTCGTAGCTCTCCAGCGTCATGTACTTGAAGCAATGCGAGATTCCCTTATTCGCCGCCGTCGGCTTCCCGTCCTTCCAGTCTGGAGAATAGACCACCTTCTCAATACGCGGCTTCAGCACCGTATCGAAATGATCGCCCATCTCGATCAGGATGTACTTGCGATGACCACCATCTTGA
>CALYRV010000146.1 GCA_945483525.1 uncultured Verrucomicrobiota bacterium | reverse complement strand
CAACCAGCTCATGTTTCGATCCGGTCAGTGAGTTGATGAATCTGACAGCAACTTTGTTTCCTCCAAGACGGCCCGTTCTCTCTGAAGTTCCAGTTGAAGCTCTTCTTCCGTCGGCAACGTCAAATGGTATTTAACGGCGAAGAGGTTGCGTTCATGTTCGTTCAAGGTATAGCGAATCACCGCTTCGTCCCTATCAGAACCAAGAACGATCCCAACGGGCGGATTGTCACCCGGATTCATCATCTCGCGTTCATAATAATGCTTGTAGAGTTGCATCTGCCCGATATCTTCGGGCGTAATCTTACCGACCTTGAGGTCAACAAGGAAGAAGCACCGAGCTATGTAATTGTAGAAGACAAGATCACAATGATAGACTTCATTTCCGACATGGATCGGACATTGCTCGCGCACAAGCGCAAAGCCGCGTCCAAGTTCCATCAGGAATTTGCCGAGGTGCTTGATGAGGCCCCGTTCCAGGTCACTCTCCGCATATCTATCGGCGGCAACACCAGCGAACTCCAAGATCGCCGGACTACGGACAATGTCCTTCAGCTCCGGACGATGGCGTTTCACATGCTTCGAGGCATCCTTGAGATCGACATGATTGGCAATCAGGCGTTCGTAGAACTGCGTCGAGACCTGCCGCTGAAGGTCGCGAACGCCCCAGCCTGACTTGATGCACTCCTCAAAGTAGAACTTCCTTTTCGTAACGTTTTCAATGCATGCCAGAGTCCTGTAGTGCGACCAGCTCAATTTGTCACACAATGTGTGACAATTCGGGAAGGCAAGATAAACAAGGCGCATATACCGTAAGCTCGCCCCGGTGTATCCTGGGCCGAACTCCGCCGTCAACTTGAGCGAAAGCCCCTTGATAAGGCCATCGCCATACTTGGCTCGGCCCGCCCCACCCTGCTTCTCGACAATTTCGCGTCCCACATTCCAATAGGCGGCGACCATCTCCTTGTTGGCGACGGTGTAAACCTTCGCCCGCGCCTTCGCGATATATGACCGTACGCATTTGTACAGCTCCGCCTCGACAGCTTCGACAACCGCCACTGTCGGCTTCGCCTTACAAGCGACCGCTTTGCCCTTGACTGATCTCTTCATCTTCAACCTCCCTTTCAAATTATACCATCATTCCGCCTTGAACTTCGCGGCAATATGCGCCAGCACGACCGACCTCCCCGTCCCTGCCGCTGCATCTCCACCTCCACCTACTTTCTCCACCTTCTTCTTCCCTCCTGCGCCACGGCAAAGTCAATCGCCGATGACTGCAACGGATCAAGCTTGTCACTCTTTGGCAACCAGCTCATCCCCGTTTTTTAGCTTCCTCTTCAATCCTTCGGAGTTCCGCCATATCGGCTTCGTCAGCAAGACGTGCCTCCTCTTGTTTTCGCCGTTCATCAAACGCATCATACCGCTCGTTCGACACCTCCACGGCCTTCTCATGGCTGATATGTCCGGGACCCGACAACACCTCATAAAGGTTTGACCGGAGCATGCCATCCACTGTTGCCTGCCAAAACGTCAGCGTCAGATCCATTTTCCGCTTCACGCGCAATTCCGCCGTTTCAAGAAAGATCGTCGTGATACGATTGAGCGTGTCCACTTCGTCAGCCGAAAGATAATTCTTCGCAACAATGACATCTTCCTTCCGAACAATTCCGCCCTTCCAGACCGTCAGGCCCATGTTCGGCTTCGAAGGGTCGCTACGTCCAACGACCAGCTCCGCCGCTGTGTGTCCTGTCGCGGCAAAAAGCAGCTTATTCTGAACCTCTGCGAAGAACCGGTTGACGGCAAGTTCATTCCCACGATAGTCACTCGACAACGCGAACAGATCGCGAACCTTCTGATAGAACCGCTTTTCGGAGGCACGGATGTCGCGAATACGCGCCAGGAGCTCATCAAAGTAGTCCGGACGGCCATCGGGGTTCTTGAGCCGTTCGTCATCCATCGTAAATCCCTTGACGAGATATTCGCTCAAATGAGCATTCGCCCACTGCCTGAACTGCGTCCCCCGCACACCCCGCACCCGGAAACCAACCGCCAGAATCATCTCAAGAGCATAGTAGATGACCTTGTACTTCTTCCCGTCCGCGGCAGTTGTTAAGTAACACTTAACAACTGAATCGTCGAGCTCTTTTTCCTTCAAAATCTTCGCGATCAACATCGAAACATTCGGTTTCGACACCGCAAACAGCTCAGCCATCTGCTTTTGATTGAGCCAAACGCGCCCATCGCGCGACATCAGCGACACCCGCGACTTCCCGTCAGGCGTCGTATACAAGATTATCTTGCTTTCCTCTTCCATATCTCGCTCCGTCTTTACAATTTACCAACCACACCATCATCATTCCGCCGCGTCATCCTTCTTCCCCGTCCCAGACACAACATCTCCACCTCCACCTACTTTCTCCACCTTCTTCTTCCCTCCTGCGCCACGGCAAAGTCAATCGCCGACGCCTGCACCGGATCAAGCTTATCTCTCTTTGGCAACCAGCTCTTATCTCCTTCGCATGCAAATCTTACTGTGGCAATCACGTCTGACCCTTCGCCACTCCGGGAAGCGATTTCAATCATCACTTCATCTGTTGCGCCATGAAATCTTGGACACCCTGTAACATTACGGAGACCTGCTCTTTGGTGAATTCATCCAGCTTGCCATGTGCTGCGGAATTGCGGATTGCGTTCCACGTTTCTAATTGCCGGCTCCTGATCTCATTGATAATCCCCACCTTTTTGAGATCTACGATCATTGCACTCATTTTCTTCGCACGACCATTCTCATTGACCGTCTCGATCTTGGGGTTGGCATTTTCGCACAGGGAACGCAGGGTTTTCTCCAATACCGCACCAATCAAGACCGCTGCGGGCAGATAGGAATAATCAACTTGAGCTTTGTCATTTAGTAGCGCATTGGCTTGACCAAGGA
>CALYRV010000145.1 GCA_945483525.1 uncultured Verrucomicrobiota bacterium | reverse complement strand
CATTCCTGACATCAAATAGCAAAACGCACATAATTCGTCACTCAAGGCCCGGAAAGCTTTTTCACTTACGGCGAATCCAAGCGAGACAAACCCATATGCGTGGGGGCATTTCCGCTTGTAGCCGTGAAAGACTTTTCCGGGCCTTTGAGTGACTGCAAGCGGGATGCCCCCACCTCAAAAGGCATCCATGCAAAGCACAGATTACCTTTCAAATGAAAAGAGAGCGCGTCCTTCGGGAACGCACTCGTACTGGTATCTTGGCAGAACCAACCTGAATACGCAACGAAAGACGCGCCCAGATGGACACGTCAATCGCCGACATATATTCAGGCTCAGGAAAACTGCCAAGATTTCGTACGAGCACATGCAGCGAAACGCAAAATCACAAGCGGTGACGGGTGAGCCCGGTCGGGCAGGTTCGGCACCTATCGCGTCGGCTGCAACCACACCGCAACCGGCAGGGAGAAGTATAGCAAAATCCCCGCGCCGTGGCGCAGGGATTTTGCGAGGTGGAGGTCGGAGGTCGAGGTCGACAATGGAGCGGAGTGGTCAGGCGCGGAAGAGGTCGTCGAGGGTCACTTCGGACTGGACGATGCCGGAGTGCTTGTTGCGCTTCACGCCGTAGGTCGTGACAAAGGTGACATGGCAGTTCCGTGCCTTCGGATTATCGGACTTGAAGGTCGCGACCTTGTTGCGGAGCGACTTCGCGTCATCGGCCTCAATCACAAACTCCGCTTCCGAGAACTTCATCTCGCAGAGATTGGTCACGCGGTCGCCGCGACTGATGACGAGATCGACTTGCGCCCCAGGATCGTCCGCTCCGTTACCGCGATGCCGCCAGGCGGACAATTCGGTCTCGACGCCGGATATCCCCAACGCTTCCTTGATCTGGTCGGCGTGCTGGAGACAAACCATTTCAAACGCAAGTCCCTCCCATGTCACACGGTGGCGATCATTCAGGAGATGCATCCAATGATCGCGATCATGTCCCTTGTAATCACGGACGAACTGAAAATAGAACAGCGTGTAGTTGTCGATCAGCTGAAAGACGGTTCCCTTCTTCTTGTTACCCGTCTGAACGTAACTCCTGACAAAACCGCTCAGTTCCAGGTTCTCGAGAATCTCCGTCAGCGTCCCGCAGTTACTCATTCCCGGAATGCTTTCGACAAGTTCTTCGCGCGTCATTCCGATCTTCAGCGTCGCCAGCGCCGTCACGACGGCAATGTACGGTTCGGGGTTCTCGAAGACCGAACGATACAGGCGCCGGAACTCCTTCGCAAGCTCCGCGTTCTTCGAGAAGAACAGGCGGTCGATATTCTGCGACAGACTCTCCCGCCGCTCCAGCAGAGTCCAGTAGTACGGTGCCCCGCCAAAGATCATATAGGCCGCGGCTATGTCCTTGCGGTCTATCACAGACTGCTGCTCTTCGACGAGCTCCTCGCACTCATGCAATGTGAACGGCTCAAGATAGATCGTACGCGAAGCGCGGTTGAAGAGTCCGCCCCGATTCTGAAGAACCTTCTTCGTCATCCAGGCCGCCGCGCTTCCGCAAACGACCATCATGATGTCCTTGCGGGCAGTCGCCCACCCGTTCCAGAAGTCCTCAACGGCTTTGACAAAACCGGATCGACGCGTATCCATCCACGGCAACTCGTCAATGAAAATGGTCTTTCGCGGCTCAGGCCGAGCTGCCAACGCGGTCTTCAGGAGTGCGAATGCCTCCAACCAGTTCTTCGGGCGCTCGCAATCAGGATCAAGTTGCGTCTTGACGGATTGCCAAAATGCAAACAGCTCGTCCTGATAACTCCCATTTTCAATTCCCGTATGCGTGAACGTAAAGGAATAGTCGAAGGCCTCGCGAATCAAAAAGGTCTTTCCGACACGTCGCCGTCCATAAACGACAATCAACCGAGACCTGTCCGCCTCTGCGCATTCCCTCAAAATCTTGAACTCACGTTTTCTGCCAATCATGATACCAACCTCCTTTACGGCTCTAAATTATACCACAACTGGTAGATTTAGAGAAGTATGAAGCCGAACAATTCTTTACCGGGGAATAAAATGACAATTCAGAGAAAAATGCTGCGAACAAACGCAAAATCACAAGCGGTGATCCTGTCGTTCACGAACTCTTCCAATCACGCCAACCTCCGTTTATCGATGGCGGTATCTTACCAAATCATCATAGATAACGCCACGGATAGAACGATGTGCTGCGGCGGAACCGGGAGGGAATGAGGTGCCAATGAAAACCTCCTCCCCTTTGACACTTCTCGCCGTTCGTAGGGAACGGGAACTTGTCGAATTGAGCATTGTCCTGTACCGCCGTCTCAGGACCGGCACAGGATGCGAATGTGCGGAACTGTTCACCCACCAGCAGAACCGCGAGACGATAGTCGTCATCAAGATGCTTGTTCGCGCCTACGCCGCGCTGAAAGATGCCGAAGAAATACCGAGCGAATTCTTCACGACGAAGATTCTGCTCCGTATCTCCATGCAAATTATGGTGATTCTCCAGGCGCGGACGCGCGACCCCATCGCCATCTTCAAACGCATCTACGACCGAGAGATTGCCGCGCAAACCTATCTCAAAGAGAAAGACCCTTACATCATCCACGCCGCCCGCGTTGATGAGCATTTCGGATTTCCAATTACCACCCTTCTCTGTCCCGCGCTCAACTACGCCCGCTATCTGCTCAAAGGCGGCGTCATCCGGCGAGCCATAGCCAAAAGCATCATCGCCGCGCACCTCGACGCGACGATACACGATGAACACGAACGGACGCGGCAGAGGATCGAGGAATCTGAGCGGTGGATTGAGGGTTGGAGGGATGGGTCACTTGCCCTTTTCAATCCGGTTGTCTCGTTCATCAAATGGGTCATGCCGAGATTCAAGAGCCGCGAACGCAGCGGGGAAATCACACAGGAGCAAGTCGCGCGGGATTTCGGG
>CALYRV010000144.1 GCA_945483525.1 uncultured Verrucomicrobiota bacterium | reverse complement strand
CGATCAAGGCGAGCCCGCACATCGTCTGCGCGAACGCGCTCACGACGGACTGGGGCGAGCTGCTGAACGGCGAGCGTGGCAAGTCAGGTGTTGAATTCGTCAAGATCGCCGCCGATTTTGACTTCACGAAGGCGAAATCGCATTTGCAGGAGCTGAAACGGGGACATGCTTTTGTCCAAAACGGCGAAGGAACGCGCTTTCGCTTTACGAATCAGGTTATGAAGGCGCTCAGCGACAAAGCCCGAGACCAATCCGTTGATCGGAAGGTTCATTGGGCGGCTGTTGCGAACATTGAGCGATTGTGCGAAAAGTCCGTTTCGCTCTGGAACGAGAAACCGCGCAACGGTTCAGAGGACATCGACCATTATGCCAAGCATGGTTGCCCCTTTGTGCTCGGAGGCGTTACATATGTCGCCAAGATCACCTCGAAGGCCTATCCGTCAGAAGATTCTTTGGCGACGTATTCCGTTGAGGCGATTTCCGTGGAAAAGAATTTCGCTCGGGGAATAGCTGATGCCATCTCGAAGAAACAGCATCTCGACCCGAGCGATGAAAATAGGATACTAAAATTCGTCGAAGCGGTCAAGGGGGGCTCGAAGCCGTTCGACTACATCTTCGGCAATCCGCCGTTCTTGGGCAAGAAGGAACAGGGCGTGGGGCAGAAGGCCGACATGCAGAAGGTATTTGCCCTGAAGAAGCCGTCGTCCGTGCTTGACTTCGTGACGGCGTGGTACAAGAAGGCTGTTGATTTCACGGAGGGGACACCGACCGAGTGCGCGTTCGTCTCGACTAATTCCATTTGTCAGGGCGAACACATCCCCGCCTTTTGGAACCCCTACATTCTGCCGCGAAACATCCATATCAACTTCGCCCATCAGACCTTCAAGTGGTCGAACGAGGCGAAGGGCAAGGCGGCGGTGCATTGCGTGATCGTCGGCTTCGCTTTCGTGAATCGCAAGGACAAGCGGCTGTTCGTCTATGACAAGCCTGACGGACAGCCGAAGGAAACGCACGTCAAGCGGATCAACCCTTATCTCTACGACGCGGTTGACCCCTACACGGAACGCCGCGACAAGCCGGTGAACGCGCCCTTGCCGATGTGCTATGGCAACATTCCCCTCGACTGGGGGACGCTGATGCTCACGGCGGAGGAACGCGCACAGTTCATTGCATCGGACAGCCGGTGCGAACCGCTCATCAAGCGCTGTCTCGGCGGCGATGAACTTCTCAACGGCGGCGACCGCTATTGCCTTTGGCTGGTTGATTTCGCACCATCGCTGCTCAAGTCGCTGCCGCTGGTGTCGGCTCGCGTGGAAGCCTGCCGTGAAAAGCGGCTTGCGAGCAAGGATGCGGGCGCGCGCAAACTTGGCGAGGAGCGTCCCTACCAGTTCCGCGACCTCAACAACCCCGACACGGCGATTGTGATCCCCAAGGTCTCGTCGGAACGGCGCAAATACGTGCCGCTTGGGTTCATCGACAAGTCAACCGTGACGACGGGGACGGTTCTCATTGTGCCGAACGGGACGCTCTACATGTTCGGCGTCCTCTCGTCGGCGTTTCACATGGCGTGGCTCCGGGCCGTTGGCGGGCGAATGGAATTTCGCTATCAGTATTCAAAGGATCTCGTTTACAACAACTTCATTTGGCCGACCGTGAGCGACGAAGCGAGGAAGACGATTGAAACTGCCGCGCAAGGTGTGCTGGACGCAAGGGCGGCGCATCCCGGCCAGACGCTCGCCGATTTGTACGATCCGCTCTACATGCCGCCCGATCTCCTGAAGGCCCACCAGCACCTCGACGCGCTCGTGGACAAGGCCTACGGCAAGAAGTTCGCGAACGACGCCGAGCGCGTCGCCCACCTCTTCGACCTCTACGCGGCAGCGGTAAAGGGAGCATGATATGAACGAAGGACATGAACATTCTTTACCGGGGCGGTTTGCGGTCTTCAGTGCGAAAAACGGCAAACCGGATGTGGTGGCGCGGTTTGAGGATGACGATGTGTGGCTCACTCAAGAGCATTTGGCACGTCTTTACAACACGTCGAAGCAGAATGTCAGCCAACATCTGAAATCTATCTTTGAGAGCGGTGAACTGGATGCTGAGACCAAAGTAAAGAAATTCTTTACTATGGGCAAAAAAGAAGGGCAAGTGGCGGAAAGGCCAATATATCACTATTGTCTTGATGCCATTATCGCCCTTGGATACCGCAT
Source organism: uncultured Verrucomicrobiota bacterium (assembly GCA_945483525.1). The sequence continues at coordinate 764 of CALYRV010000144.1, read as the reverse complement.
TGACAGTCCTGTGGCGATTCGGTTCCGCCAATGGGCTACGGAACGACTGCACGAGCTGATCCAAAAGGGCTTTGCGCTTGAAGACGAGCGACTGAAGCAGGGAGGAAACCGCTATTTCAAGGAACTTCTCCAGCGCATTCGCGACATCCGGTCGAGCGAACGCAACTTCTACCAGCAGGTCACGGACGTCTATGCGACGGCGACCGACTACAATCCGGGGGCGGACATTACGCGCGAGTTCTTCGCGACCGTCCAGAACAAGATGCATTATGCCGTCCATGAGCATACGGCGGCAGAAGTCATCTATAATCGGGTGGACAACGAAAAGCCGAACGTTGGCATGACGAGTTTTCGCGGCGATTATGTGACAAAGGATGACGTGCGGATTGCCAAGAACTATCTCACGGAGAACGAGCTCAATCGTCTCAACCTGCTTGTCTCGCAGTTCCTGGACTTCGCCGAGTACAAGGCGTTGGCAGAGGAGCCGATGTCGATGACGGACTGGATCGCCGCGCTGGACGATCAGCTGATGAGATTGCGTGCTCGACTGCTTGTCGGCAAGGGAACGGTTTCGCACGACGAGGCGATTGCCAAGGCGGAAAGCGAATTTGAGATTTACCGAGCCCGCGAGATGCGACAGCTGAAGTCAGACTTCGACAAGGCGATCCGTGGCTATCTGACCGGCATGGGCGAGGGCGCGAAATGACATAAGGCGCGGACATAGCCGCGCTCAAGGCGCTGACGTGAAAGATTGATGCGCGGGG
>CALYRV010000143.1 GCA_945483525.1 uncultured Verrucomicrobiota bacterium | reverse complement strand
GACGGCGGAACGCTCTTCCTTGACGAGATCGGCGAGCTGCCGCTGGAGGCGCAGGGGACGCTTCTTCGCGTCCTTGAGGGCGGACGTTTCATGCGACTTGGCGGCAAGGATGAGATCAAGACCGATGTGCGCCTTGTCACGGCGACAAACCGGAATCTTCCTCGGATGGTTCGCGAAGGAAAGTTCCGCGAAGACCTCTTCATGCGGCTCAATGTCGTGCAGATTCGCGTGCCGCCGCTCCGCGAACACAAGGAGGACATCCGCGACATCGCGGACATCTGGTGGTTCGAGAAGTTCCGCAAACACCTCTCAGAAGAGCAGATTGATGCACTTGGCGAGTATGACTATCCGGGCAATGTCCGTGAGCTTCTGAATCTCCTTGAACGTGCGGCGGTGCTGGACGAGACGGACTTCACGCGGCTCATTGCCAAGCACAGGGAGATGAATGCGGGATTGCAGGACTCTGACCGGTCGGAAACGGGCGGAATGGTCGCTCCGGACGAGCTGGAAGAGGTCATCCGCCAGCATGTGAAGAAGGTTTTCCTGAAGTATGCGCAGAACCTCTCGCGGGCATCCGCCGCGCTTAAGATCTCCCGGAACACACTCCGAAAATATGTGCAGGAGTGTTAGTCTGCGAGCGCCTTGTCAAGAATCGTTTCGTCGAGCAAAAATGGGATCGCACCGACTTCCATTATGCCGTCGCCTGTGTAATGTAGGGGGTCGCTTCCGCGCAGGATGATCATCTTTCGGAAGAAGTCGTCGCATTTGCGGAGCGGCAGAAGTTCCTGCTCGCGCTTTTCCGGCGTCGGCAGGTCGAGTGCGACCTGGATGTACAGCTTTCCGGGTGCGCGATTGACGACAAAGTCTATTTCGTGCTGCCGGTCTCCGACGGAAACGACGCCGACGTCGACCTGACATCCGCGTAGCACAAGTTCGTTATAGATGACGGACTCCAACGCATGGGATGGTTCGACGTCACGAAATTCAAGGCGAGCGTTTCGAAGTCCGTTGTCCTCGCAATAATACTTGAGCGGATAGTCGAAATACTTCTTGCCCTTGACCTCCCAGCGTCGCGCCTCATTAAAGAGGAATGCGTCCTCAAGGTATTCGATGTAGTTGGCGACGGTATGGTCGCTGGGAGATTTCTTCAGGACGGACTTGAGCGTATCCGTCAGCTTGTGGGGGTTCGTAAGCGAACCCGTGGCGGAGGCGAGAACGTCCAGGAGACGGGCGAGGATGTAGTCGTCCCGCAACCGGTAGCGCGTCCGAATGTCGGTGAGGTAAAGCTCCGACAGAAGCGACCTCAAGTACTTGGCGCGGGCGCGGTCATCTGGCTCTGCAACAGCGAGGGGCATGCCGCCCCAGATGAGGTAATTGGCAAAGGCGTCGGTCTTGTCCGGGACGTTCAGTGCCTCGCAGTATTCGGCAAAGGAAAAGGGGTGGACGCGAATCTGGAATCCGCGGTCTCCGAAGTTCGTGTCAATGTCCTTCGAGAGCATCTTTGAATTCGAGCCGGTGACATAGACGTCGACATGATCCATCTGCCGGAGCCCGTTCAGCGTATCGTAGAAAGTCAGGTAGGCGCTTTCCCGATCTTCCGGTGCGATGCGTGAAAGGTCGACATCGGGCGGCAAGACGGACCGTGTCAGCTGAATCTCGTCAATGAAGACGTAGTGCCATGTGCCGTCCGGAATGATCTTGCTGCGCACATAGTCACCAAGGCGGATGGCATCTCGCAAATGCCTAAAGTCATCGCGATCAAGCGGCACTTCAATGATGTGATCCTCACGTACGCCATGCTGCAGCAAATAGTCCTTGAAAAGGACGGATAGCAAATAGGACTTCCCACAACGGCGTATGCCCGTCAGAATCTTGACGAGCCCATTGTGCTGGCGTCGAATCAATTCGTCAATGTAACGTGAACGTAGAGACTTCATACTGCAAACTTTTCCTTCTTTCCGGCTGACATTGCATAGTATAGCACCATGATTAGTTCAAAATCAATAACCAACTGCAAACTTGACCGCAAGTCTAAAAAGTTTGCTCTTTATCTTGCTCGCGCACAAGCCAGACCTTAAGCTTGACCATGTCTGATCAACTTTGACCAGCCAACTGCACAGCAACTGACCATTCCTAAGTCAAAAACGAAGTAAAACTGTCCGTTTCTCGGAGTTTTCGCATCTTGGCACAGTGTTTGCTATTAAGTAGTTCACGACGGCAGCACCGTACCCGACGCGTCTCACGTCGCGGGCGCTGGCAAAAGAAAGCTGGCGATTCTTGAGTCTGGGAAGGACGAATAAGCGGATAGAAAATGGTGTATAATACGGACATGGAGCTCATGGAGTTTGTTGTTTTCGGAAGTGTCGTTTGATCAAAAACAAGAAGGGATCTCATGGAAAGACAGGTTGCAAGAGTCGAATACGCGAATGGGTATGCGGACGCATACGACGCACGAGGCGTGATGCTTTCGCGCCAGCGGTGCGACAGGCTCGTCGGCTACGGGCCGGAGGGCTTTGTCGTGATGCGGGGCAACTGCTACTGGGTTCACAAGGCGAATGGCTGCAACGCCATGCCGCCGATGATCCCCTATAACTTCGAGAAGAAGAAATGGGATATGCACGATTCGTATCTGCGTATCATGTGCTAATTCCACGCTCCCTGAGCTCGCTTGAAAGGAGAAATTAGATGAACAGCGAAACTTCGTTCAAGAAACCGCTTCGCGAGAAGCTGATGAACATGTGCGGCATGTACTGGTGGCCGCCCACGCATAACAATCCGCGCATCAAGGGCCCACAGCCGCGTCTTGTTACTCGAGAGCAGTACGAGCGCCTTATGAAAATGCGCGAGGAGCACGGTGATGACGACATCCCCTCGGCCGTCTTCAAAGACAAGTAGCTGATCAGAGTTGATCATCGCCCTGGTCAGCGGATGAGCAGGGAAAGGAGAAAAGCCCGCGAGAACGAGAGTTTTCGCGGGCCTTTTCGTCTTGGCACGG
>CALYRV010000142.1 GCA_945483525.1 uncultured Verrucomicrobiota bacterium | reverse complement strand
GGCGGAAGATCCGGCGGTGAAGAACAAGTGGAACCCCGCGAAGATCCACGCCGACCGCTGGTGAGTGAAAAATAGTGAAATTTAGTGAAGTTCAGCGGTTGGCGATATGATATAATATTGCCGAAATGATTGGTGTTCGGCTAGATAACGAGATTCTTGACCGCATTGTCGAAATTGAGAAGTGCCGCGAACGCAGAACATCGGCTCGCTGGAGGAGTACTTCGCCTATGACATCGACGAGTACTATCGTTCGCTGCAGATGGGGCTGCCGCCGCTTTTCTATGACGGACGGGAAAATCCTCCGCATCCGGAGGTCTGGATCAAGTACTTCCTGCGCATGATGGAATTCTACGCCAAGAAGGCGGTTGAGATTTCCATGAAGAGCGCGGCGGATCGCGCATCCGCATCGTTGTCGCATCTCGGTATCAAGGAGCGCCGCTTTCACGAGTATTTGGCAAAGCGGAAGGTCTCGGCATTTGCGCCGATTGAAATGGCCAAGGCGATGAAGGTCTCGAACCGCACGATCATCAACTGGTGCGCGGCGCTTTGCAAGGTCGGGTTCCTCGAGCCCGAGATGTCCGGTTCGCGCATTCGCTCGTACAGGGTGTTAGGAGCAAGAATATGAATAGATTGATGTATTCTCTTGTGATGGCGGGGGTGTTGTTGGTGTGCGGCGGCTGTTCAAGCGAATGCGATCCGGTGGAGCTGTGCTCGGAGATGAACGAAGTCATTTTAAATTGCCACAAGGACGGGTGGGGCGTTTATGAGGTTGGTCGGGATGAAGGTGGATCAAACGAATGGCATGGGGTTGAACTCGGGCCTGGAGATGGGATCGTTATCAAAGAGAGACGGCTGAATGACGTTTCTTCATTGCGTGACAGTCTTGAGGCTCGGCATATGTGGTGGCAGTCCAAATACGGCGAGAACGGAGACGGGGAGGTGGACTGCATTTCGTTGAGGATCGCCGAATCGTCGGTCGGGCTTGTCGTGTCGGCGCTCGATGCCTGTCTTGACGTCCATCGTCAGAAGGTTTTGTGCTCGACATGATCGGCGTTGAGGGACTTTCGGTTGTTTCGGCAGATACTCAACTTGAACTCCCGAAGATTCCGCATGGTTTTGACATGGACCTTTCTGCAAAGTACTCGAACTGGCATTCCGTCGTCATTGACCGAGGTGGGCATGTGGAGGTGGACGGTGTATCCGTTCCCGATGAAAGGGAGCTACAATCCATTTTGGCTAAGTTCCGTCGTGTTCAACGGAAACAGGAACCGCAGATATTCATCTGGGCGGATTGTAGGTTGTCGTTCACGCATGTCTTCAGGGTTTTGAGGGCCGCCACTGCTACAGGGATATGGCGGCACTATCTTGTCGGTTGCGCCGATGAAAAGACGGATCGTGCGAAAGTCGTGCCGATAAACTTGCCTTGTCCGTGAACCGCGCGGATATTGCTTTTGGTACGATACTGCCTATGTAAAAGACGGATGTCGTCACTTTGTTTTCTTGTAAGATTGACTTGTGAAGAGTTGGTTTGCCCTCTTGTCGTGACTTACGGACTGCGCTATAATATTCGTGTTAAATAAAACGAATATGTGCGGTAAATTAGTTTTTGGAGAAACGAATATGGCTGTACGGGATGAAGAAATAAGAATGCTTTTAGATGCGTCAGACCGCTTGGTTTCGAGTGTATCATGCGTTTTTAGGCGATATATGTCCAGTCGAATTGATTGGCAGGAGAAGATGTCTTGCGTTAAGGGTCCAAAAGGGACTGGCAAGACGACTCTGATTCTTCAGCACATCAAGGAAACATTTGGGGCTGGCAGTGACAAGGCCGTTTACTTTGCACTTGATCACATTTTCTTTTCCGACCACAGGCCAATTGATGTCGTTGACTATTTCTATACGCATGGTTATACGCATCTTTTCATCGACGAAGTTCACCATGTGCAGGACTGGTCGCAGCTGATGAAGACAGTGGCGGACTTCTATCCGGGACTGACAGTCGTTTACAGCGGATCCTCGATTCTGAAATTGAGTGCGGGGCAGGCGGACCTTTCCCGTCGGCAGGTCGTCTACGAACTCAAGGGGCTTTCTTTCCGTGAGTTCCTATCGTATGAGGGGATAGCTGATTTTCCGGTTCTTTCGTTAGATGACATCCTGAAGCGGCATCGGAGTTTGGCGCTGGAGATCTGTTCGAAGACGAAGATCCTGCCGTTGTTTAATCGTTATCTGGTTCATGGGTATTATCCGTTCTACAAGCCGGATGTCGGACATTTTGCCGACAAGCTGGTCCAAGTCGTGAACAACGTACTGAACGTCGATCTGCCCGCCGTCGAGGGCGTGACGCTTCCGACGGTCTTGAAGGCGCGTAAAATGCTGATGGTCTTGGCCAAGAGCTGTCCGCAGCAGCCGAATATGTCTGCCCTCTATCGCGAACTGGAGACCGAACGGAACATGGGCCTTCGCCTGCTGGAGGCGCTCGAGCGTGCGGAGCTCTTCGCCGGCATTGACCAGGGGCCGTCGAAACTGAAGCATCTTTCGCGTCCCGAGAAGATTTTCCTTGGAGACACGAACCTCATGAATGCGTTGGTGCCGCGTCCGGACGTCGGTGCGGTGCGCGAGACGTTCTTTGCCAATCAGCTGAAGGCGTCCGGTCATTCTGTTCTGACGCCGGAGAAAGGGGATTTCATTGTCGATGGCGGACCGCTGTTTGAAATCGGCGGCGAGGGCAAGGGATTCGGACAGATCAAGGACCTGAAGGATTCCTATGTCGTCAACGATGGTGTCGAAACGGGAATCGGCAACAAGATTCCGCTCTGGCTCTTCGGGTTTCTCTATTGATGGAAGTGAATTATTCGATATCGGGAAAGTGCGTGGTGCCGGAGGAGTGGAAGTCCGGCATCGGACATGACTTCCGCCATTATAAGGGGAAGATGTACCGGCTCCTGGGCCTCGCGCCGCACAGCGAGACGCTGGAGCCGATGGCGGTCTATCAGCTTCTCTACGGCGACT
>CALYRV010000141.1 GCA_945483525.1 uncultured Verrucomicrobiota bacterium | reverse complement strand
CTTCCGGTCCGGCGCGATCTCGGTCTCATGGTCGATGAACTCCTGTTCGGACATCTCGACGAATTCGGCGATGCGCCGGATCTCGGCCTCGCCCACCCGCACGATTCCGTTCTTGATGCGGCAGCACGCACCACACCCCTGGCACTTGAAATCAGTCACAGTTCGGAAACCGTTTTGATTGCCGCAAGAAGATCGGAACAGACATGGCAAATCGTCCTGATCTCGTCCGTCGGCGCGACCTGGTCGGGAATCAGCACCGCGCCCATGCCTGCCGCGACCGCGCCGCGGATGCCGCTGAACGCGTCCTCGAAGACGCAGCAGGATTCGGGCCCGATGCCGATGCGCGAAGCCGCGAGGAGGAAGATGTCGGGCGCGGGCTTGCTGTGTTCTACTTCATCGCCCGTCGCGATAGCATCAAACGAATCAATGATGCCGGCCGCGGCCAGATTGTGTTCAACTACGTGACGCGGCGAACTGGAGGCAACGGCGGTACGAATGCCGCTCGCATGACAAAACGACAGCATCTCCATGAGTCCGCGCTTCGGCACCGGCACTGACGCCAGCTGACGGCTCCAGGCGAGTTCCTCCCCGGTCCTCAGATAGGCCTCGACATCCATCGACGGAAACTCCTCGCGAATAAACGCCGAGATCTCCGTCCGCCCGCGTCCGCAAAAACGCTTCGGCAACGCGGGGTCGATCGTAAAGCCGAGCCGCTGCCCCGCTTCAATCCAAGCGCGCTGATAAACGATCTCGGTGTCAAACAGGAGACCGTCCTGATCAAAGATATAACCACGGTATTTCGTCATCGCCGCCTCGCTAATAGTCCCATTTCCTGAAGTCGGAAAATTCCTCCGAAATCAAATACCCCGTACTTCGATGCTCCTGGACAGAATGGCAATTCGCGCTCCAGGTTCCATCCCGAGGACTCCATTCCACGTTGATATCGTCATTAGAAACGACCGACGGATCATGGGCGAGAATCTCAAGAAAGACCTCTTCAACAGTCCGCTTCGGGAGCAATCCAGGATCGCCTTTGCGACGCTTGACAGACCAGCTTCCATCACCTCCGCTCGAACCTACAAGAGCCTCGCCCTCCTCGCTCTCGGCAACTATTGAGAGCTGACAGAATCGAGATCTCGATCTCCGGCAAGACGAAACCCTCGTCAACGCAAACTCGCTGTTTCCCGCAATTCGTTCCACGACCGTACGCGCGGCGGCACAAACCGAAGGAAACGAATCTGCCGAAGCCCCGACATCCCGCACACAGGAAAGGCCCGAAAAGGTCGTAGCATTCGCAAACAGGAAGAAACCGGACACCAACAGGCAGACACACCCCAGGCCGCATCGGCAGTACCGCCGACGTCGAACCGTCAGCACAGTCAAGACAACGGCCAACGCGAACGCCACGGCACACAACGCCGTGGCATCCCGATAGAAGTCATATTCGATCCACGGCACAACGGACACCAAGGAATTCAAGCCCGAGAATACGCAAAGCGCTCCCGCCGCCCATCCAAGCAATGATGACCAATGCCGCTTCATTTACGCGCCTCCGCAACAAGATCCAAGTCCGGTTCCAATCCTGACGAACAAGCGACCTGAACTCTTCCGTCGCACATTGTAACAACTTATCTTATCATCCGTCAATGCAAGGTTGTTACAATCACGTCACTACTCCAGCCCCACCTTGAACGCTTGCGCGAGCGGTGCTGCGAGGGGACGATAGACGTGGGCTACGGGATCATAGGTGATCGGCGCGATTTTATCCGCGTCGGGCTTGCCGTCCGTCAGCACCGACTCGTCGCACGCGACGTTCACGACCTTGCCGACGACGAGACAGTTCTCGGGATCCATCGAAACAAGTTCGCACTCGAAGACGAGCGGCAGTTCGTCGATTGTCGGCGCATCGACATGGTTTGAGCGTGTCACATGGAACCCGCTCTTCGCGACCTTGTCGGAGGTCTGATTGCCCGAAACGCAACCGAGATAGTCGCAGGCCTTCACCTGTGCGGCCGTGCCGACCGAGATCGTAAACGCCTTGCGATTCTCGATGTTCGCCCAGGTCTTGTGCGTGTTGTCGATGCAGACGGTGAGCAGTTCCTCGCCGCCAGTTCCGCCCCACGCCGCGTTCATCACGTTCGGCGATCCGTCCTCGTTGTAGGTCGCGATCATCAATACCGGCATCGGATAGAGCCAGGTCTTCACGCCAAAGTCTTTTTTCATCTTTCTTCCTCCTTTACTTCTGACACTTGGGACAATACCAGCTCGTGCGTCCGCCAAGAGTCACCTTGGCGACGGCAGTGCCGCAGACGGGACACTGCTTCTGCGCATAGATCTTCAGCTTCTGGACGAATTTCCCTTCCGATCCGTCCACGCTGCGGAAGTCATGGACCGTCGTGCCGCCCCACTTGATCGCGAGCTTGAGAATGCGTTTCGCCTCCCGCACGATCGCGTCGCATTCGCCGCGCGTAAGCCGCGAGGCGGGACGCTGCGGACAGATCCGACATGCGAACAGCGTCTCTGCCGCGTAGATGTTGCCGATGCCCGTGACGAGCGCATTGTCCATGATGAGTTCCTTCACCGGTTTCTTGCGTTTGCGCGACGCATTATAAAGGAGCTCGCCCGTGAAGGCGTCCGAAAGCGGCTCGACGCCAATGCCCGAAAGACCATCCGGCCATCCGTCCTTGCCACAGCACTGTACTTCAACGCTGCCGAAGCGCCGCGGATCGTTGAAACGGAGTTCCGTGTCGTCATCGAGCGTCAAAACGACGTGATCGTGCTTGCGGCGCTGAACTTCGCGCGGATCGACCCGCACCGTGCCAGTCATGCCGAAATGAAAGACGAGCGTGCGTCCGTCATCAAGATCCGCGACCGCATAGCGAGCCCGGCGGCGACAGCCGGTGAACTCACGCCCCTCGAGCTTCGCCGTGCAGAGCGGCTTCAGAGGAGTGCGCAGTTTCGGAGTGAAGATCTCTACCTTCTTGATCTTCCGTTTCTTGAGCACGCGGTCCAACGCCCGCGTAATGGTTTCAGCTTC
>CALYRV010000140.1 GCA_945483525.1 uncultured Verrucomicrobiota bacterium | reverse complement strand
CTACAACCTGCGCCTTCTTCGACATGAACCTCTACTTTCGCCCCTGTGAAATCTCAATCAGCGCCTTGGTCACAATCGGTTGAAGTTGTGCGTACAACTCCCCGTACCCATCAAGAAAGATAGAGGCAAACCAATCTGCCCAAGGCTGCTGATTGGTAGCGATGATCAGACACTGATCCCCATAGCAATCCACTTTGCCCATGACCGGACGTCCAAGCGCATAGCTCATGTCGAAAATACTCTGTACCGTTTGCTCGGACTTGAACGACGACACCATGAAACAGGCATAATCCTCCAATAAGAATTCATGAGTCTTCTGATTGTCATTTAGCAGGGGGTTAACGCAAGCGATAGTGCAGACCCGAGGACCGCCCTCATGCTCGAGCAACTCGTATGCCTTGAAGCCGAGCTTGTCGTAGTATGTATCGTCACACAGGTCGAGAACCGTCTGCTCCAGCAGGTTTCCAGTGGTCATATTCCAATAATCCCTTCTATTCAAGATCCAGCATCACGACGCCTTCGTGCGCTACTTGCAGCACACCTCCTCACTCGTAAACGCCGATCACCCTCAACGCCGCCTACGCTGCAAAACCTTCAGCAATTCGACATCTTTCAATTCCATACGCATATTATACCATCCGTCGCTCAACCCACGCCATCAGGAAATCGACGGCTTTCGCCCTCTGTTTGTCCGTAAGCGGAATGCCGCGCTTCACATGCCACCACTTCTCCATGCAGCCTCGGCAGCACATCGCCGAGCCGTGCATGGCCTTGAAGATCGGATGTCCTCGCATCGGTATCTGCTTGCCGTCGTTCCTAGGCTCGGCGGGGCCGAGCTTCTCCCGCACGAAGTCCTCGGCATGGCGACGGATCGTCTCAAGTCCGACGCGATCGATGTAGGCGAGGTCATCCGCCGCGAGCTTGAAGCGGCTCCGGAACTTGCTTCTCGCAAGCTTCGCGAATGCGTCATCCTTGGTCATGACTCCTTGCGAATCTCGAAGATGTTGATCACGTCCGCGTCAGGGCAGCAGAATGTGATCGCCCCGTCCTTCATGCGCGGCATCGTTCCGCCATAGCGGAGGATGTCCGCATAGACAAAAGCAACGTGCATCGCCATCGGACAGATCTTGCCGCGATCCGTGTCGAAGTCGAACGAATCGCCGATCTTGTGCCCGTGATGACAAGCACACGGGCCCTTCTTATCGACAAGCTTGATTGTTATCTTCGGTCTTGCCGGCATATTACTTCTCCAGTTCTCCGGCATAATCAAGGATGCCGCCGATATTTGTGACGTCCGAATACCCGAACGAGACAAGCTTCTCGCCCGCAGTCTGCGAGCGACGTCCCGAACGACAATAGACGAAGACCGGAGCGCTCTTGTCCGTGAGTGTCACTGCGACATCGGGGCCAAGCGTACTCAGCGGAACATTGATCGCTCCGGGAATATGTCCTTCCGTAAACTCGCCCGCTTCCCGCACGTCAACGAGCGCGGTCCCAGTCGTCTGCCTCGAGGCAGCAAGTCCTTCGGCCATAGACAATGTCTTCAATTCGTCCGCCATCTTCGCTCCCTTTCAATAATCCTTACAGACCTTGTCGCGATTCATCGTAAATCCGCCGTCCGCAGGCTTGAACTTGCCCTTCGCCTCAAAGAACGCGACAAGCTGCGCCGCGTCAATATCGGCTGCCGAGCACGTGTGGAAACGCGCATCCGCGCCAAACCTCGAAACGATGGCCGAGATCAACTCCGCTGTAGTCGCGTAGCTGTTCCCTTCCATCATTCTCAAGACTTCATGTCCGTGAATCATCATTTTCCTTTCCAGTCACATCTTCATCTTTGCCGCAACCCGCAAGAGCTACGATCTACATGGCGGCGATACCGCCCTCCACAAATTCGCGTCTGTTCATAGCGATAGCACCTCGCCGTCTTCGGGGACGAGCAAGGTTTTCTCATAGTGGTTCTCGACGATGAAGCGGCGCAGGCCCGCCCGCGACAACTCGGCGTGGCCGACGGCATCCATGTGGGTCGCGATCAACGTCGCTTCCGGCGCAGCCCTATGGACGGCCTCGATATCCTCAATGCCCATGATGATGCGCCCGTAGTTCTCACAGCTGGCCTCCGCCGCATTGAGTGCGATCACTTCTGGTCGATGACATTCGATGGCCGCACGAACACCCTCAAACCAAATCGTATCGGCCGCGAGGTAGAACTTCTTCGGCTCGTTCGGGGAGACGAAGACAACGCCCGCCACTTCGCCGCGCATCGGCAGAGGATCGTACAACTCCGCGATTCGCCCGGGCTGTCCATGCAGACAAGCCGTCCGATAGAGCGTCACCCCCTTAAAGACAACACCCTCGTCCCGCAGAATCCGCACATCCGAGAACCCCATCTTACGGAGTTCCTCGGCATCAATCTCGTCCTGACCGAAGAGCGGCATGTCTTTCGGAATCGCCTCCGCCGCCGTCGAATCGAAATGATCGAAATGAAGATGGGTCACGACGACGGCATCGACTCCCGCCAAGATCTCCTCAACTGAAACTGGCAGGTCCGTCATCGGCGACGCGCGACCTTTCGTCTTCGCAATCGGAATCGGCGGAAAAGCTCCCTTATCTGCAAACCACGGATCAATCAGGAAACGAACACCTCCGAATGTCAACACGGCCGTAGCCGAACGAATCTGCTTGAATGTCATACTCATGCCCTTTCCTTCATTTCCCCTTCTTCATCGCCCGGCGCTCACGACTCGACTTCGGCTTCGGTGCGTTCGGATCTTCGACCTTCACCTTGCCGACCTTCGGAGACAGCCCCCAGCAATGGCCGCTCGACGAATACTTCTGCCCGTTCCGACGGTAGTTCACCTCGCTCATTTCGCATCGTCCTCCAAAGTCAGATACGGATGCGCGGAAAGCGCCGTCTTAAGCGGACGCAGCGCCGCGCGTTTCCCGTACTTGAACGACTCGGCAATCCGTGAGCGAAGCGTCGCCAGCTCCTCAGGAGACGCCGTCTGCGCGAGACAACGATTCACCGACTCCTGATCGAGATCGAGCTGAAGCGCGATCACCTTCGCATCCTGCTCATCCGCTGGGAGCTTAGAGAAGGATTCGCTCGAG
>CALYRV010000139.1 GCA_945483525.1 uncultured Verrucomicrobiota bacterium | reverse complement strand
GAGCAAGTTCATCGTGGTCGTTCCCTCGATTGCGATCCGCGAGGGCGTGAAGAAGTCCTTTGAAATCACCGTAGACCACTTCATGGAGCATTACGGCAAGAAGGCGCGCTTTTTCATCTACAACAGCGCCAACTTGAACCAGCTTGACAATTTCTCAAGCAGTTCCGGCATCAATGTGATGATCATCAACACGCAGGCGTTCGCCTCCTCGCTGAAAGAGGACGGCCGGAGCAAGGAAGCCCGTATCATCTACTCCAAGCGCGACGAGTTCGCCTCCCGCCGTCCGATCGATGTCATCAAGGCGAACCGTCCGATCGTCATTTTGGACGAGCCGCAGAAGATGGGCGGCGACGTGACGCAGAAAGCGCTCAAGAACTTCAATCCGCTGTTCGCGCTCAACTACTCGGCGACCCACGTCCAGCAGCACAACCTTGTCTATGTGCTGGATGCGCTGGACGCCTTCAACAAGCGGCTGGTCAAGAAGATCGAGGTCAAGGGCTTCGAGGTCAAGAATTTCCGTGGCACGGACAGCTACCTCTTCCTTGAGCGGATCGTCCTTTCCAGCAAGAAGCCGCCGATGGCGAAAATCGAGCTGGAGATCGGCTACAGCAAGTCCATCAACCGGGAGACGCGCATTCTCGGCATCGGCGACGACCTTTATTTCGCTTCACAGGAAATGGAGCAGTACAAGGGCTACACCATTTCAGAAATCGACCCGTTGCGCGATACCGTGACCTTTACCAACGGCGAAGTCATCAAGGCTGGCGACGTGGTGGGCGATGTGTCCGAGAAGGACATGCGCCGCATCCAGATCCGTGAAACGATCCTCTCCCACTTCGAGAAAGAGGAAAAGCTCTTTGACAGGGGCATCAAGTGCCTCTCGCTGTTCTTCATCGACGAGGTGGCAAAGTACCGCCGGTACGATGAAGACGGTGGAGAGGTGTTGGGCGAATACGGTGCGATGTTCGAGCAGGAGTATCGTGCCATCCTGAACGACTACGTGACGCTGTTCGACACGCCGTATCAGAGGTATCTGAAATCCACTTGCAGCGATGCGGGCCGGGTTCACAGGGGCTATTTCAGCATCGACAAGAAAACCGGGCGAAGCGTGGACAGTCCGCTCAAGCGCGGCAGCGCGTTCTCCGATGACATTTCAGCCTATGACCTGATTCTGAAGAACAAGGAACGGCTGTTGTCCTTCGAGGAGCCGACGCGGTTCATCTTCTCCCACTCCGCCCTGCGCGAAGGGTGGGACAATCCGAACGTGTTCCAGATCTGCACGCTGAAGCATTCCGATAGCAATACGGCGAAGCGGCAGGAAGTCGGTCGCGGGCTGCGGCTCTGCGTCAATCAGGACGGCACCCGCATGGACGTCCAGAGCTGCGGCGATAGCGTTCACGAAATCAACACGCTGACGGTGATCGCCAGCGAAAGCTACAAGACCTTTGTGGCGGACCTGCAGTCGGACATCAAGACCGTTCTCTACGATCGACCCACGGTGGCGACAATCGAATACTTCAAGGGCAAGTACGTCAAGGTGGACGACGTGCCGACGCTGATTGACGACGAGAAAGCCAACGCCATCGAGTTCTACCTCATTCAGAACGGCTATGTGGACATGAGCCGCCAGGTGACGGACAAGTACCGCCAGTCTGTCAAGGACAGAACCGTCGTGGAACTGCCGGAAGAACTCAAGCCGATGGCAGACGGCATCCATGCGCTCATCCAGGCGGTCTATGACGACAGCGTTCTCAGAGAGATGTTCTCCGACGGACACGAAACCAAGGTCAAGGAGAACCCGCTGAACGAGAACTTCGCCAAGAAAGAGTTTCAGGCCTTGTGGCGTGAGATCAACCACAAGTACGCCTACACGGTCGAGTTTGACAGCGCCGAGCTGATCCGCAAGGCTATTGCCCACATAGACGCGAAGCTCTTTGTTTCCGAACTGCGCTACACGACGACCATTGGGCGCCAGAAAACGGAGATGAACGAGCATGAGATCGAGCGGGGGGAGTCCTTTACCGGCGAGAAGACGCGGACGCAGACGCTCAGGCACGCGGAGACAAGCCAGGTCAGATACGACCTCATCGGGAAGATCGCAGAGGGGACCGTTCTGACGCGGCGTACGGTCTCGGCGATTCTGCAGGGCATCCGCATGGACAAGTTCGCCCTGTTCAAGAGCAATCCGGAGGAGTTCATTGCGAAAGTCGTTCGGCTCGTCAACGAGCAGAAGGCCACAATGGTCGTTGAGCATGTTTCCTACAACACCATCGAAGGCGAATATGACAGCGCCATCTTCACGGCGGAGAGGACGATGCAGAGATTTGACAGGGCGTTCCTTGCGAAGAAAGCCGTTCAGGACTATGTGTTCACGGACGGAACGGCAGACAAGAGCATTGAGAGAAAGTTTGCCGAGGATCTGGATGCGGCGGATGAGGTCTGCGTCTATGCCAAGCTGCCGCGAGCTTTTCAGATTCCCACGCCTGTAGGCAACTATTCGCCGGACTGGGCGATCGCCTTCTATGAAGGCACCGTCAAGCACATTTTCTTCGTCGCCGAGACAAAAGGGTCAATGGATAGTCTTGAGCTGCGTCCGATCGAGCAGGCGAAAATCGCGTGCGCCAAGAAATTGTTCAGGGAAATCTCAACAAACAAGGTGGTGTATCATGAGGTGGATAGTTACCAGAATTTGTTAGACATCATGAAATCAGTCTGAGACCTCGCTCGAACTGCGGGAGATCGAAGATATGATGCGGTGAGTGGTCTGCCTGTACTATCGGATTTATATAAATGCGAGGGTATGTTGTTCTCGGTGGTTCAACGGTCAAGATGTCGGAAACTATTCGTAATGTGTCGCGCACTGGGCAATCAAGAGTTTCCGCTCGATACCTTCGCCGGACAGCTTGTAGACGAGATGGTTGGTGTCGTCGATGCGGTAACTCCAGAAGCCGTCAAAGTTCTTCAGCGGTTCGGTCTTGCCGATGCCGGAGTTGCCGTTGCGCTCAATGTCCTTGATGAGGGCGTTGATTCGCTTCAAGGTCTTCTTGTCTTCCAGTTGTCAGCCCGTGTATTCATACCAGGCGCGTGTGGAGAAGACGATTTGCATCGCGGGTTCCCTTATGCGTCAATGAGTTCATGGGCCTGTCCTTCGCCACGCTCAAGGGAGCGGATGGATTCCGCAAGGACGC
>CALYRV010000138.1 GCA_945483525.1 uncultured Verrucomicrobiota bacterium | reverse complement strand
CGAGGTGGCGGGAGTCGCCGCCTTCGCGGAGCTCGCGAAGAAGAGCAACAACACGCTGTTCATCTGAGCGGCTGACGGCACAAGACGCATTAGAGCATTCTGTTGCGTCCGTTGCGAATAGCGACGATTAAGAAATCCCCGGTCTGCCATTACGGCTGATCGGGGATTCGTTATTTTTGTCATGGTGCTGGCGCGTTATGAAACGGAATCGTCCGATAGCAGCCGAAGTAGTCTCTCGTTGACAGTATCGTTCGTTGCGGCCTCGACCTGTTCTTCGGCGATGTCGAGAAGAACTGGACATTCTCCGCATACGTCGACGCCGATGACGCACTCGTGTTCGAGAATGTCGCGGAGATGAGATTGGAGAGTCGCTAAGGAAACATGGCCTTGATCCCAGTTGGTTTGTACGGACTGACGAGAAAGTATGTCTTTGTCGATTGAGATGTAGACCGGCCCCCTGATGTGTTCTTCGGCGAAGGTGACCCAGTCCGGATGCGCGTCAAGAATTGTCTCGTTAAAGAAGCGAATGCGGTGTTTGAGATTGTTCGGAACCGCAGCGATGGATCGCTCGGACGGGCCGATCACGAGGACGCGGCGCAACAAGCGGTTCTCCGACACCTCATTCGCGATCCATCCGCCACAGGAGAGTACGCTCGGTCCCCATGTTGGCGGCTGGGCGTCGGAGTGGTGGTCGAAGACGATAAGATTGAAGGGCTCGCGGATCTTCTCCGTCCAGAATTTCGTCACATAGTGATGGTTGCCGTTGTCGATGAAATGGATGCCGTCCGGGGAAAAGGGTGCGATGATTCGCCGGATTGCGGCGGCTCCCTGCGCATCGCAATAGCAGTCCGTGCCGTTTAGATGTGTGCAGTCGAGTCGGACGATGCTGGGCTGATGTGCGAAACGCTCAAGCCCGTAGACGCCCGAGAAGTCCATGACGATGACAGGAAGCCGTCGGTTTGCACCGGCGGCTTGCGTATCATGCGCTGTGGACACGCCGATCATTGGATCTCGATCTGCTTCGGTTGCGACTCGGCGCGTTTCTTGATGATCACGGTGAGTACGCCGTTCTCCATCTTCGCGACGAGTGTCTTTGGATCGGCCATTTCGGGAAGGTCCGCGCTGATCGCGTAATTGGTTCGCTCGAACTCGGCGGCTCCCTGCTTGAATCCCGCGGGATTCTGGAATTTCGCGTGGGTCTTCAGCGTGAGCGTCTTGCCGTCCATGTGGAGTTCGGCGTCTTCCTTGCCGATGCCGGGCACTTCGATCCTCAGTTCGTACTCATCCGGCTTCTCGGTGAGCGTTGCCGTCGGAACCACAAACTTCTCCTCGTTCATTTTGAATCTCCTTTCGTCAAATTACTGAATCGTGATTTTCTTGACGCCCGCCGCTTCGGCCTTTGGAAGCTCGATGCGGAGAATGCCGTTCGTGAACTTCGCGTTTGCCTTCTCGCCGTTGACCCTGAAGGGCAGTTCCAGGCGTCGGCTCCAGGTCGGCGTCGGCTTTTCGGCAGGTTTGCCATCCTCACCGACGGTTTCTGCGGGCTTGTCAGCGATGATGACGGCCTGCGGCTCGAGTGAGAGCTCGACATCCTTTGCGCTCTTGCCCGGAAGCTCGAGGTCGATCAGCACGGCGTCGTCATCCAAGAACACGTTCACGGGCGGAAACCGTCCGGCGGCGCGTGCCCTCATGCTCCTGAACGTCCGGCTTCCCGTATCGAGAAGATCGTCCAGAAAGCCCCACGGATCCATAGTCATCAATGTGTTCATGTTCTTTTGTTTCCTTTCTCTTTGCCAACGACAGCAATAGAGCAAAGGGCGTGCCAACCATGTTGAGAGGTCGGCAGGTGCGTATTTGAGACAATGTGACGCGGTTTGCGTGACAGTTGTTACCACAATCGCAATTTCCCTCCGGGGAAATTGGTATAATTCTCGCAAATCTTGAACATGTGATTGTGAATATGAAACAAGAGGGACTTGAACGTTTTGTGGAAGCCCAGGAGGGTGATTACGAGGATGCGCTGGCGGAGATTCGCGCAGGCGAGAAGCAGAGCCACTGGATCTGGTATGTGTTTCCGCAGATGAAGGGCCTTGGAATGAGCTGGACTTCTGAGTTCTATGGAATCGCCGATCTTGACGAGGCGAAGGCGTATCTGGCGCATCCTGTCCTCGGTGCGAGACTACGGGAGATTACGGCGGCTATTCTCCAACACCGGCGCGAGTCGGCGAGGAAGATTCTTAGCTACCCTGATGACCTCAAGGTCTGCTCCTGCATGACGCTCTTCGACGCAATCGAACCGAACGGCATCTTCGCCGAAGTGCTGGACGTGTTCTACGGTGGTAAAAGGGACGATCTGACAATCGGACTGTTGCGAAAGGGCAATGCGGAATAGATGACGTGCCGCGTCACACAGGAGGCGCTTGCCGACTACAAGGTCCATGCGATAAGTGGTCGCGTGGTCGTGTTCGATACCGAGACAACGGGGATTTCGCGTGATGACGAGATCGTCCAGCTTTCGGCGGCGGAGTATGTGTGCGGGGAGCTGACGCGGACGCTCGATCTCTATGTGACACCGACATGCTGCATCCATCCGGAGGCCGAGGCGGTGCATCATATCACGATGCCGTTCCTCATCGAACACGGCATCTCGCCGACGGAAGCGCTCGACCGATTCTTCGAGTTTCTCGGGCGCGACGCGCTGCTCGTTGCACACAACATCCACTTCGACTTTCGGATGCTTCAGAACGAGTGCCGCAAGTTCGAGTACATGGCCGATCCTGACGAGCTGTCGTTCTGCGACACCATTGCGTTGGCGAAGAAGCTCGCGCCCGGACACGAACACTACAATCTTGCCTATCTCATTGAGGCGATGGGCTTGGAAGGCGTAAACAGTCACAACGCCCTCGATGACACGCTGGCGTGCGGGACGCTCTTCTTCGATCTCGTGCGAAGGATCCCGACCGAGGGCGAGTGCATTTACGATCCCGTCAGCGAATAGCATCGCTTGCGCGGTAGTCATTTCACAAAAGCAACCAGAGATTCCAAAACCCTGATTTTTCGCGATGAGTGAGCGGCGTCTTGTCCGCGTGCGGGCTCGGGCCGGGGCTTGTCAATAGCTCCGGCCCGAAATTTATTTCTTAGCTTTTTTCACATTCCCCCTTGACTTTTGCCGAAATAGTAGGTAGTAATTACCTACTATTAACTTAAA
>CALYRV010000137.1 GCA_945483525.1 uncultured Verrucomicrobiota bacterium | reverse complement strand
GCATGGGGACAAGCCGCCCTACCATGCCTGGCAGTTATGTCGCGACGTTCACGGTTGCAGAGTCGCAGAACTACAAGGCTCTGACGAAAGACGTTCCTTTTACGATAACGGCGGCGACGATCAATTATATTGCCGAGAATGTGAGTGGTGTGTACAGCGGCGCGGGACTTGGTATTGCGTCGACAATCAGCGTTTCCACGCCTGCGAGCGGCACGACGGTGAAGTATGCCGAGAGTGATACTGGTCCGTGGCAGGATACTCCGATTACGTTTAAGGACGTCTGCACTGATAAGCCAATCTATTTCCAGATTGAAGCGGAAGGGTACAAGACGGTTGTCGATTTTCGCACAGTGACGATCACGCCGAAGACGTTGACGAGCGACTTCGTGTGGCTGGTTCTTCCGACGGAGGATTACGTGTACGACGGAACGGCAAAGACGCCCGACGCGGCTTGTGGCGACGGCGATCCCTCGATTATCACGCCGAACGATTTTTCCGTCTCATATTCCGATAATGTGAACGCAGGCACCGCGAAGGCGACATTCACCGGCAAGGGTAATTATACAGGCACGGTCGAAGAAGAGTTTGAAATTAAAAAGGCTAAACTCAATGGTGGTGATGAGCCAGGCGCAGGGACAGTGCCAACCGGTGGACTTTCTAAGTTTGATGTGACGGCTGAATATGATGGTGCGGAACATACGGTTGATTCTGCCGCGATATTGGCAGCATGGCAGAGTGTCAATGCAGGTGTCGCATTAGGCTTTGCTTTAAAAGATACTGCGACAGATTGGACAGATGCGCCTGTGTCGTTCGTTGATGTTTGCGAGACGTCTATCTGGTACAAGGTGACGCTTGCGAATTATGAAGATTTTGTCAAGGAAGTGAAAATTACAATCACGCCGCGCGATATCGCAAATGTGACCATTAAGCCAATTGACGATATCACATTTACTGGCGCACCGGTTGAGCCCGTGCCGATGGTGACGGATGGTGATCCTTCGATCGTTTCAACGGAAGACTATACGTTGTCGTATGAAGACAATGATGCGCCCGGTACAGCAAAGCTGACATTGACTGGAAAGAACAATTATACCGGAACAAAGTCCATCTCGTTCAATATTCTCGGGAACACTCCCGATAAGGCGTTGTTAAAGGCGGAGGTCTCATGGAAATTCTTGCGTGTCACTGGTACGTATTTCGCTCAGCTTAAAGTCACTTGCACCAATGGTCTTGATGCAGGTTTGAGCGATCTTCGGTTTGTGTTCGCCGATAGAGTGTCTGACGGCGATGTCTATGCGTCGCTTTGGGATTCGCGCAGCCGTGCGGCGAAATCGACGCTGTTTTCGCACAATGGCGACACTTACCGTTATGTCGCGCTTGATGCGGCGCAGATTCAATCGGAGAACGCAGAGACGGTTTTCGGAGTGGGCGATATCGCCGGCGCTTCAGTTCCAGATTCTGAACGAACGATTGAGCTCTACGTCCGCAAACGTATCGATCCGTCGTCCGGAAATGAATCCGCGGCTGGCATCGACAATTTTGTGGGTTATGTCGGATGGGTGTCTGGCGGCGAAACGAATATGATTCCGGTTGTATCCGGAGCGGCGAGCGCATCTGTGTCCCGGATAATGAGCGCATCTCCTATGACGGCGAAGCGACTCAACACCTCCCTTGCTGTCGGGGTGGCGCTTGACAGCGGCTCGAATCCGTATTGCAGACTCGTCGAGTTTTCGGTCGAGGGCGACATTCTTAAAGGCAAGGTCGAGGTCGGGGCCGATACCGCCGAAAGGGAAGCGGTCGGGGCGATCGGAAAGAATGCCGCCGTCGTTCTTCTCGGTGCGGCGAGGTTGGGCGATGAGTTTTCAGAAGTTTGCAAAATAGATGTCGCCACGGATGGGTCATTTACGATGGCAAAGCCGTCGAAGTGCAATTTTTTCAAATTGCGCATTGATGTTTCAACAGTGGTGGAATAAGCGAAGAAAGGATTTGCGGTTATGACAATGAAGAAGATTTTGGTTGTCGCGTCGGCGTTCGCGTCATGTGTCGCCTCTGCCGAATGGGTGACGGATATGGGGAGCGGCTGGCGGCTTACGGTCGGCAGCGGCATGAACTTCGGGGCGGACGGCAAACTCGGCGTAAAGCGTTCGGCGATGGCTGTCGGCCCTGTCGTCAATACGAGCGGCAGGAATGCCGCGCAGGCCGAAGGGGATGCGGTTTCGCTCGGCGGCGGACGGACGGATTTCGGCAACGGTGCGTTTGTCGATCCGAATGACTCTGCGGGTGTGCCGGGGGAAACGTGGAACTGGCATGTTCCTGCCGGAAAGCTGGATGCCGGGGGCAGGATGCGTCTGGAGCATGCGTATCAGGAGAAAACATCTTCGGTTTCTTATGATGGAGGCGTGGCTAAAGACGACCGTTCGATGTATGGAGCCGACTTTGCGATTGAGCGGGCGGTGTGGAAGGATGGGCGTTTCGGCGTTGATGTATCTGCCGGGTTTGCGTTTTTCCTCTGCAACAACTGGTTCAAGTCGTCTCACGGCGGCTGGACGCGCACCGACACGACGGTCGACGGAAAATACCTGACCGATGTGCAGTTCAATCCGGATATTGTCGGCGACCCTTGGTCGCAGAATCCGGACGGATCGTACGGTGCCGGCTCTTTTGCGGGACCGGGCCCCGTATTGGATCTGAACGCGGGTGATGTGGCGATTTCGCACGGTTGGGCGCAAGAGACGGTCAATACCGTCACAACGCGCGGCGGACCGTTTTCAATCCGCGGCGATTTGGATATCTATCAGTTCCAGTTGGCACTTAGACCTTATTACGAATTGACCTCTTGGTTCATGCTTCGCGGCACTTGGGGCGTCGGAGTTGATTATCGCGACTTTGACGTGCGCGTTTCAGGACTTGGATCGCAGAATGCCGATGATTGGAGTGTCTATATGCTCTGCGGCATCGGCGGTATGTTTCATTGGAACGACATCTGCCTCGGCTGTGATTTCCTGACAAAAGTGTTCGATGACGATCTTGATGTCGATGGACGCTATGTCAACGGTTCTATCGACTGCGGAGATTGGTCCTTTAAGGTTTACGTAGGATATAGTTTCTAGTACGCCTGCAAAATCGCATCCACAAATCTTCACGAATTCTCACCCTTGCGTCGTGTCCAAAACTAAACGCAAGTATGTATCTCGTCAACGGGGGAAGCCAAAAAACTTCGTCTAGCCACTCATGCGACACCGTCATGCCGCTTTCTC
>CALYRV010000136.1 GCA_945483525.1 uncultured Verrucomicrobiota bacterium | reverse complement strand
CCGCGTCAGCGCATGGCCGACTCGCTCGACAAGATCTTCAAGTACAAGTACGACAAGAAGGCCTGCATTCCGTGCTTCGAGTCGAAGCTCTTCGGCATCGGTGTCGAATCCTACACCGTCAACTCCCATGAGTTCGTGATGGGCTATGCGCAGAGCCGCAAGATTCTCGCGCTCCTCGACATGGGGCACTTCCACCTGACGGAGTCCGTCGCCGACAAGATCAGCTCGTTCCTGATGACCTTCGGCAAGGTCGCGTTCCACATTTCGCGTCCGGTCCGCTGGGATTCCGACCATGTCATCCGTCAGAACGACGACCTGCGCGCGTGCGCCCAGGAGATTGTGAAGATGGGGCCGGAGAATTTCATCATCGCGCTCGACTACTTCGACGCCTCGATCAACCGCGTCGCGGCGTGGGTGCTCGGTATGCGCAACATGCAGAAGGAGCTCCTCAAGGCGATGCTCACCCCCTGGAAGCAGCTTAAGGCGCTCCAGGAGGCCGGTGAATTCACCGCGCAGCTCGTCTTGCAGGAGGAGTACAAGAACTATCCCGTCGACGCGATTTGGGACGAGTTCTGCAAGCGCGCGAAGGTCGATTCTGACGAGGCTTGGTTCAAGAAGGTCCAGAAGTACGAAAAGGATGTCCTTCTGAAGCGCGTCTGATTGCCCGAAAGATGAATCACGCGAACGCTTCCCGGTGGATTCCGCCGGGAAGCGTTTCGTTTCCGAAGGGATTCGTCAACGAATGGATCTTGAAGTAAGCTAATTGTTTTTTGATTTTGGTACACACCAATATGACAAACTGCAGAGTATGCAAATGACCGATTGGCCGTGTTTTTGATATAATATCCGTATGAGAAACGCTAAGATTGAACGGAACACCAAGGAAACGCAGATAGCTCTTGAGCTGAATCTCGACGGTTCCGGGGAGGGAGTGATCGATACCGGAATCGGTTTCTTCGATCACATGCTAGAACTGCTGAAGAAGCACGCGCTCATAGATCTCACGGTGAAGGCGAAGGGCGATCTCAAAGTGGATTATCACCATACGGTCGAGGACGTCGGTCTGGTCCTGGGCAAGGCGCTTGATGAGGCGCTTGGCGACCGTAAGGGGATTTCGCGCTATGGCTTCGCGTCCATTCCGATGGATGAGGCGCTCTGCGAGACTTCGCTTGATCTTGGGGGGCGTCCTTTCCTCGTGATGCAGTGCGCAATGAAGCATATGTTCGTCAAGGACTTCGAGGTAAAGCTGATTGAGGAGTTTTTCCGTGCGGTTTCCGTCGAAAGCCGGTCCAACATTCATCTTCGTCAGGTCTACGGAGATGAAGCTCATCATGTTTGTGAGGGGCTTTTCAAGTCTTTTGCCCGCGCGCTTCGCATGGCGAAGGCGGTTGATCCTAACGAGAAGGGCGTTCCTTCCTCGAAGGGGGTTATCTGATGGTTATCTTACCGGCGATTGATTTGAAAGACGGCAAGTGCGTGCGTCTCCGTCAGGGGCGTGCGGATGATGTTACGGTTTACGGCGACGATCCCGCCGAGCAGGCGCGTGACTGGCGTATGCAGGGCGGGCAGGAGTTGCATGTCGTCGATCTGGACGGTGCGTTTGCCGGTACGCCTAGGCATGCCGAGGTCATCGCGCGCATCATCGAGGCGTTCGGCGGTCCGGTTGAAGTCGGCGGCGGTCTTCGCACTCCACAGGCGCTTCGCGCGGTGATCGAGGCCGGTGCGACTCGCGCGATCATCGGTTCGGCGGCGTTGGAAAATCCGGAGTTCCTTTCGAAGGCGATCGAGCTTTATGGAGATCGGATCGCGGTCGGCATTGACGCGCGTGACGGTTTCGTGCAAACGAAGGGTTGGGTCGAGACGACCAAGGTTCTTGCGACGGATCTCGCGAAGGCGGTTGCCGCGGCTGGAGTGAAGACGATCATTTATACCGATACGGCGACTGATGGCATGCTGGGCGGTCCCAACCTCACTCAGATGGCGGCGATCTGCGATGCCGCTCCGTCCTGTCAGATTACTGCTTCGGGCGGTGTTTCTTCGCCTTTCGATGTCGAGAATCTCAAGGCCCTTGAACGCTCAAATCTCCGTGCCGCCATTGTTGGCAAGGCTCTGTATGATGGGCGTACCACGATAAAGGAGATGAATGTCGCCGCGCTGTGAGACCCTGTCTAACGGACTCAGGGTCGTGATGGTGCCGTGTGAGGCCGAGAGTGTCGCGGTCGGTGTGTTCGTCAGGAGCGGATCTCGGCATGAGAACGCCGAGACCGCGGGTATCTCGCATTTTATCGAGCATATGCTCTTCAAGGGCACTCCGACGCGAAAACCGATTGATATTACACGGTCGATCGAAGGTCGCGGAGGCAATTTCAATGCGTTCACTGGCGAGGAGTCGACCTGTTACTACATGCACCTGCCGAGCGAGTATCTCGCGGATGCGGTGGATATCCTTGCGGACATGTATCTCAATGCCGCCATCCCGGAAGACGAGTTCTCGCGCGAGAAAGAAGTGATCATCGAGGAGATCAGGATGTACGCCGATGATCCGGGATCGGTTGCGATGGAGAATCTCCAGCGCAACCTATTCCCCGATTCGCAGCTTGGCGCGTCGGTGGCGGGTAGCGAGGAGTCGCTTCGTCCGATGAAGGCCTCCGATCTCCGGAAGTACATCAAGTCTCATTATCGCGCAGATAACACTGTCGTTGTCATTGCCGGGGCCATCGAACCCGATGAAGCCATGAGGATCGTCAATGAAAAATTCCACCGTCTATAAGGATATTCAGCAGGCGCAGCTGGCGATCGGCTGGAAGACTTTCGGTATAACGGACAGGCGTAAATACGCGGCTACCGTGATTGACGGCATTCTCGGTCGCGGGATGAGTTCACGGCTTTTCCAAGAGGTCCGTGAGAAAAGGGGGCTCAGTTACGATATTTCATCTCGGATGCAGTTCTTCCAGGATGCTGGGATGTTCGTAATTTCCGCAGGGCTCGATCCGGCGAAGCGCGAGGATGCGCTCAAGGTGATCGAACGTGAAGTGAAGAGGCTTTGCGAGAAGCGTGTGTCAGCGGCGGAACTGAAACGGACCAAGGATTTCCTCTGCGGTAATTTCCGCCTTTCCCATGAACGTGTGATCTCCAAGCTGTTCTTTCATGGTGCGATGATGCTCGCGTTCGGACGTCTTGTCTCGACCGCCGAGCAGGTTGAAGCGGTTCGTGCCGTTACCGCGGCCGACGTTCAAGCGACTGCCAAGGCGATTTTCAAGAAGGCCAATCGATCTGTCAGCTGGGTGCTTCCGAGGGGGAAGTAGCCACACCCTTATCCCACTTTTTGAATTGATGCACGCAAAGCTTTCGAGCCGGGGGCG
>CALYRV010000135.1 GCA_945483525.1 uncultured Verrucomicrobiota bacterium | reverse complement strand
GCGGACTGCAAATCCGCTTACAGCGGTTCAACTCCGCTTCCCACCTCCAATGAAACCCCGAGAAATCGGGGCTTTTCTTTTATCCGGCCTTTTTACGCTGCAAACCGACTCCCTTAAAATCCCTTGAAATCACTACTCGAAACGACTGAAAGCGCACACAAAGCGAACACGCCAGACGCGCCCTGCTGAAGCGCATTTTGATATAATACCAAGCAATGAAACTCGCGGACTATATTGGTGAGGCCACGGCATACGATAAGAAGCTGATGCTTGAGCGCAAGGATCCGATCAGTTGGCTCAAGAGCGTGAGCGCGTTTGCCAACACGCAGGGTGGCAAGCTTCTGTATGGCGTGAGCGACAGCGGTGAGCTGATTGGTCTTGAGAACGCCGAGAAAGATGCGGAGGACATCAGCGAGGCCATCAAGACGCAGATGGATCCGATTCCGCAGACGAACTTGTCGATTCATGAGGAGGACGGCAAGCGATTCGTCGTCGTCGAGATTTTCGCGGGAGAGGAAACCCCTTACTATGTTCGCCACAAGGGTAGTCTCACCGCATATGTTCGTATTGGTAATGAAAGCGTCAAAGCGGATCCGCTTGAGCTGAATCGTCTCGTGCTGAAGGGTTCGCGTCGTTCGTGGGACTCCTTGCCGTCTGTTTACAAGCGCAAGGACTTCTCCTTTGAGGTGCTGTACGCCACCTATCACGAAAAGACAAAACTCTCGTTTGAGGAAAGTGACTTTCAGTCATTCGGTCTTGTGACGGACGACGGGCATCTGACGAATGCCGGGGCACTCTTTGCCGACAAGTCGCCCGTGCGGCATTCGCGGGTCTTTTGCACACGTTGGAATGGTCTCGACAAGGCACATGGCCTCATGGAGTCGTTTGATGATGACGAATATTCCGGCGGTCTGCTGTCTCTTCTGAATGCGGCCAAGGACTTTGTGCGTCGCAATCGTCGCACGATGTGGCGCAAGACGCCCGACAGCCGTATTGACTATCCGGAATACCCCGAACGCGCCTACGAGGAGAGCATCATCAACGGACTCATCCACCGCGATTATCTGGAACTTGGCAGCGAAGTTCATATCGACATTTTCGATGATCGCATGGAAATCTATTCGCCGGGAGGTATGCCCAGCGGGGACATTGTTCAGACATTAGATCCGCGTGACGTGTCCTCGAAGCGCCGTAATCCGGTCATTGCTGATCTCTTCCAACGTCTTGATCTCATGGAGCGTCGCGGCAGCGGTTTCAAGAAGATTCTCAACGCCTATCAGTTTGAGTCTGAAAAGCGTGGACATGAGTTCGTCCCAACCTTCCGTTCGACCGGCAGTAGTTTCTTCGTTATCTTGCCAAATCTGAATTATGGCATAAAAATTAATGGGGTTCAGCAAGATCCTTCGCAGGTCACCACGGAAGTAACCACGGAAGTAACCACGCAAGTAACCACTGAAGTAAAGCGTTTAGTCATTGCCTTGATAGGCGAAATGAGGTCGGATGCTTTGATGGCATCCATTGGCATTAAACAGAAAGAAGATTTCCGGACTCGTTATCTTAAGCCTGCGATAGTAAACGGATTTGTTGAAATGACGCAGCCGGATTCGCCGCGTTCTCCTACGCAGAGATACCGACTGACTGAAAAGGGTGTTGCTTTGGCAAAACAACAAGAGGCAAACTAGAGTGCTATTCAAGACATAACCGCTGAACAACAAGGAGTTAGATGAACCGTAAGCATTACATATTGATTGGCGCATCTGTTCTCATGGCATTGTTGCCAGTCTTTTCTTCAGCACTTGTCCCGATTGCTGTGGTTGGTGCTGCATTGGGCGTCGGTGCACTTTTCTGGGCGATGCGCAGCGTTGCGGCGGCACAGAACGCACTTGAGCACGAGAACGCCGAGGTTAAGGAATCCATTGAAAAGGCAAAGGCGGATCGTGACGCAGCTGTGGCTCATGCGAACGAGTTGGACGCTTTCTTTAAGGACAACGGCTATGCAGAATTGACGGAGAATCGGCAGCGCATTGAGGTTGAAAGTGCGGACTTCGAGAAGCAGTTGGAGGTGAAGCGCACTGAGTTTGAGCAGGAAATGGAGCGACAGTGCGCTGAATACGAGAAGAATCTTGCCGAACGTAATGCCGAGCAGGAGAAGGTGCTGCAGGAAAAGACGATGCTTCAAATGAAGCTTCAGAAGGAGATAGACAAGCTGGCAGCGCGGCGGGACGGGGCGATTGAGTTCGTTCAGAAGTACGATGACGCGCAGAAGAAGTACATGGAGCTTTTGCAGAAGTTCACACGCACGAAGCGTAATTTCGATGCGGTCGAGCATTGCCTTGCGAACTGGATTCATCTTGAGGACAAACCCGTTGAAGTCCTTCAGGCGGAGGTGGCGATTGACGATCAGAACATGCTTGACCCGATTGGCGAGATTCAGCTGAAGGCAATGTCAATGCTCTACTTGCGCAAGGAGGCACGGCAGATCAGCAAGCGCATTGACTCGCTTTGTGACGAGTTTTCTCTACGTTATCAGACCAAGGCGCTCAAGTCTATTTTTGCCGTTACGGTGCTTTACCTGAAACTTGAATTGCGTGTTATTCTTGAAGAGCTGCGTTATAAGGCACAGGAGGAGGCGATCAGCAAGGTTGGCAAGCTTATGTTGCGTGTCCAGCAGATGTACGAGGACGGCAATCGCACAATTCTCCCGACGATGCTGGCGTTTCTCGGTGAACTTGAAAAGATGTGCATTGATGCCGTGAAGGTCGAATACCTCTGGTATCTGCGCAAGGAGCAACAGCGTCAGGAACAGATGGCGTTGCGCGAGAAGATGAAGGAAGAGCGCGAGGAGCGTCTGCGCCTCGAAGAGGAGCGCAAGCGTATTGCCGAGGAGGAGGCGAAGTACGCGGCAGAACAGGAACGCCTGCGCCAGATGCGTGAGGAAGCCGCCGCACGAGCTGCGGCGGAAATGGAGAAGACGGGTGTGCAGTCTGAAGCGGTCAAGGAGGAACTTGCGACCATCGATGCCCAGATTCTCAAGGTCGAGTCGAATCTCGGTGAAGTCGCAGTTCAACGCGAGGAAATCGCCAAGCGACAGAAGGGCAAGGCGGGGACTGTTTATATCATCAGCAATCTTGGATCGTTTGGACCTGATGTCTTCAAGGTTGGTATGACACGTCGTCTTGAGCCGCAAGACCGCGTTGACGAATTAGGAGATGCAAGTGTCCCGTTTCAGTTCGATGTCCACAGTTTCATCTTCTCCGAGGATGCCGTTGGCCTTGAGACAAAGTTGCATGAACGACTTGCCGAAATGCGCGTTAATAAGATCAACATCCGTAAAGAGTTCTTCCGCATTTCTTTGGACGATATTGAGAAACTCGTT
>CALYRV010000134.1 GCA_945483525.1 uncultured Verrucomicrobiota bacterium | reverse complement strand
GTGAACTTTTCTCCGAGCATCACGACGTTCCTTGAGAATCTTCAACGACTGTGCGCGTGTGTAATGGCGCGGATCATTCTCACACAGCGCATCGGCACGGTTGAGTTCAGACATAACCGGGTCATTGAGATGCTTATAGGTCTCATAGCTCATCGTAACCATGCAACCATAGCCATTGCGGGTAAAGATCACCGGCCGTCCACCCTGCACATAGTCAGCAATCTCCGCAAACTTGTTGCGCAAATCCGAAATCGGACGAATGTCGGAATCAATTGTTCTCGTTGCTGCCATCTTCGCCTCCTGTCTTTTGATGACCAGTATCTTATCATAATTACGATATTCGACGCAAGCGTCTTCTGATAAACTACGCGGCTTCAGCCAGGTGGCTGAAACGGGAGATGGCAAAACAAGGAAATGAGTATGAGCCAAAGAAGAACAAAGGAAGAGAGGAAGCAAATCCTCTCCGAATATCTGGCGGATCGTTCGCAGCTTCGTCAGATACTCAAAAAGCACAAGGTCGCCAAGTCTACCTTCTACGGGTGGCTTCGCAAGTATTGCAAGAAGTGTGATCAGCCGGTTTACTCCGACTTCACGGCCAAGAATCACCTCGACCTCATGAATCGGCTGACCAAAACCGAGCAGATGGTAGAGGTGCTTCGCGAGGTACATTGCAATTGCCACTCGCCTCTGCGTGAAAAGCTGGAGGAACTCGAATTCCTCCACGGCAAGTACAGCGTTCACGTCCTCTGCGAGGCACTTAATGTCCCGCGTGGGACATTCTACAATCATATTCTTCGCGGCAAGCACGGCAACACGGTTCAGGCGCAACGTCGCGAGGAGCTGAAGGAGGCGATCAAGCGTGTCTATGATCTCGGCAACCGTTGCTTCGGCGTCCGCAAGGTCACGGCCATTCTTCAAAAGGAAGGTCACCACGTCTCAAAAGACATGGTTCACAAGCTGATGCGCGAGATGGAACTCTTCAGCTTCCGCACGGATGCGAAGCGCGAGTATGAGCGCGAGATGCGTCGCAAGCGGGATCATGTCGAACGCGAGTTCAATCCCGACAGTCCCAATGTCATTTGGGTCAGCGACGTCACGGAGATTCGTCACAAGAACCGCAAGCTCTATCTTTGCGCAGTCTTGGATCTCTTTGCGCGGCGAATCGTCGGATATCACGTGGGATACAACAATTCGACGCATCTCATCAAGATGGCCTTCTCGAAAGCTTGGAAGGATCGCGGCCCGATTGTCGGCCTCACGTTCCATTCCGACCGTGGAAGCAACTATCAGTCGACGGCGATGGTGACCATGCTGAAAGGCCTGAACGTCACCATCTCGTACTCACGTCCGCGAACGCCCTATGACAATTCGGTCATGGAGGCGTTTTTCAAGAGTTTCAAAGCGGAACTCATCTATCGCGGCAGGTTCACGTCCGAAGCGCAACTGCGCAGGGAGATTGAGAAGTACATGACCTTCTACAATACCGTCAGACCGCATGCCGCCAACAACTACAAAACTCCGACCGAGAAGGAGGAGACCTACACGAAGAAATAACATCAAGTTGGACTGATGGGTTCGAGCGACTGCGTTTTCAACGCCATTTTCCCGATTTTCGCAGAAACCGATCCGTCAGTCCAATTTCAAGAGTGGTTGAACGCGCCGATAAACAGCGGCTCATCTGTCATGTTTTGAGACCGACGGGTTCGGAACGCAAAGGACGTTCCAATTGGCGGAGGGAGAGGGATTCGAACCCCCGAGGGCTTGCGCCCCGCCGGTTTTCAAGACCGGTGCTTTAAACCACTCAGCCATCCCTCCGGCTCATACGGTTTGTGTCGGGCACCGCTGAACCCGTCCGCGGTTTTTTCGGAATCCGCGGGAATCCGTCCGCGGCGGAACTGCCGCGGAGCCGAAATGCACTCAGCCGAAGAAGGCCTTGTAAAGCGCACGGACCGCATTGTCGCGATCGGCAGTGCGGATCGCGATCATGAACGAGACCTCCGAAGAGCCCTGGTTCACCATCGACATCGAAATGCCGGCCGAAGCGAGCGCGAGGCACGCCTTCGCGAACATGCCGGCCGTGTAGCACATACCTTCGCCGACGATCATGAGGATCGTGAGATCACGTTCGATCGCCACATAGTCGGGCTCAAGCTCCTTCTTGATCGCCTGGATAAGCTTGTGCTCGTCTTCCTTCTTGAGGAACTGCTCCTTAAAGACCACGCACTGCGAGTCAACACCCGAAGGCATGTGTTCGTAAGAAATACCGTTGTTCTCAAGCACCTGCAGGAGACGACGTCCGAAACCGATTTGACGGTTCATCAGGTACTTCTCAACGATCAGGTTCACGAAGCCGTCCGCGGACGCGATGCCGACGACCGTACCCGGAATGACGCGGCGGGACTGCTGAATCATCGTGCCCGGCTCGCTCGGATGATTCGTATTGCGGATGTTGATCGGAATACGGGCACGAACCGCCGGAATGACCGCGTCATCATTGAACACGCCGAAGCCCGCATACGCGAGCTCACGCATCTCACGATAAGTCATCGTCGGAATGCCTTCGCCGTTCTTGACCTCCTCGACGATGCGAGGATCACAAGGATAGACGGAATCGACGTCCGTGAAGTTCTCATACACGTCGGCGCAAACCGCCGCCGCGAGGATCGAACCGGTGATGTCGGATCCGCCACGCGGGAAGGTAGCAACCTTGCCATCACGGGTGTAGCCGAAGAAGCCGGGATAAATCACGATGCCGTCGAAATTGGAGAACGCACGCGAAAGACGCGTGTAGCTCTCGGGATCGAGAACCGCATCGCCGAAATTCCCCTTCAGGATCATCCCCGTATCCTTGGGTGACGCATAACGGGCCTTCTTGCCGCGCTTCTCAAACGCAATCGCGACCAACTTCGCGTTGTTGTCTTCGCCCGCCGCCTTGAGCAGATCCATGAACTCCGCCTGCTCAAGATCCTTGACCTGCGCGACCCGTCCGCGGAGATCCTCCTCGATCTCGTTGACGATGGCATCACCGAGATTCAACTCCTGCGCCATCTCCGCGTAACGCTCAACCACCGCCCCGAACTCGCGATCAGTATTCTCACCCTTAAGCGCGGTGTTCGCTAAGGCGATGAGCAGATCCGTCACCTTCGTATCACCGCCATGACGCTTGCCGGGGGCCGAAACCACCACAATACGCCGCGCGGGATCCGCGAGGACGATATCAATCACCTTGTTGAGCTGAGCCGCGTTCGCTAGCGACGAGCCGCCGAATTTGCAAACTTTCATCCGTTAATCCTTTGAGCTGTAAAGTATATCATAATTCGGCTACAAATGGCGTGTGCGGAATCGCGGAAAGCGTGAAGCGCGGCAGAAGTGCCGCGAGGGAGATCGAATCGCCGGGAGCACACCAACCGCAGG
>CALYRV010000133.1 GCA_945483525.1 uncultured Verrucomicrobiota bacterium | reverse complement strand
TCTCGTTCGTGCCGCGCTCCCACGAATGATAGGGCTTGGCGAAGTAGACCTTCAGCCCGAGCGCCTGTTCGAGCTGGCAGAACTTCGCGAACTCCTTGCTGTTGTCGGTTATCAGAAATTTCTGATAATCGACATTATCAGGAATCCGGCATTATCAGGAATTTCCGACGCGGCCTAATGTTCTAGGGACTTCCCGCGCCGGAATTCCTGATAATATCCGCGTCATTTCAAGCCGTACAGCCTCTTGAGAAGATCGTCGTCGTCAACCTTCATGCGCTTGGGCTTAATCAGATCGCGAAGACGAGCGTCTTTGGCCGTCGCTCGCTCGATGGCTATCCGCTTCATTTCAGGATCTGCTCTGGCGTAGATGAGCGTGGTCTTGAACTGCGCGTGTCCGAGCCACTGTGACACCAGCATGAGGTCCATCCCGTGTTCGTAGAGGTGCATTGCCCGCGAATGCCGGAATAGATGCGGATAGACTCTTTTCGGAACCTCCTTGCCGCTCTTTCGCGCCATCGTGCCGTAGTGTTTGACTAGATGGCGGACATTGTCTTCTGTCATCCTCGCGGGACGCCCGTTTCTGACGGTGAAGAACAGATTGTCTTCGCTGTCGCGCGTCTTGCCGCAGTGAGCGTGCGAGACGTACTCGCACAGCAGCGCGGCCATGCGCACGGATATCGGAACGACGCGCGTCTTGCGTCCTTTGCCGCGCAGCATCACAGTCGGAGACTTTCCGAGATTGACGTCTGCCAGTCGGATGTTCAGAAGCTCCTGTACCCGCGCACCCGTGTCGTAGAGCATAGCGAGCAAGCACAAGTCTCGTAAGCCCCTCCGAGACTTCCTGCTGACTGCGGCGAGGATGGCCGAGACGGCCTCGGTCGTCATGTGCTGGACAATTCCCGACTGCCTTGGTTTCTTGAACGGGACTGTCGCCACCTCGTTCCTGTTGGCAACCGCGCCTACATCGCAGGACGCGGCGTAGGAGAGGAACCCCCTGATCGCGTTGAGTCTGAGGTTCCTCGTCGCGACGGAGCACTTTCTTTCGTTCTCAAGATGGTCGAGAAAGCCGCAGACAAACTCTTTCGTGAAGTCGGCGAAGACCACGGAACACATCGGGACGCGTCGTTGCCGCGACGCGTACTCCACGAACTCGGTCAGCGCATTCGCATACGAGCGCACGGTATGTTCGCTGACATTCCTGAGCTTCACGAGATACACCCGGAGATAGTCTCGGATCGTCGCGTAAAGTGCGTCATCGGGCATTTTCATCCGCCACCTCCGGAATCAGCTGCTCCAGCCCGTCCCAATCGACTCCCGCACACGAAGACAGGCGTTGCGGCAGCAAATGGACGTAATAGAGCGTGCTTTCGATGTGCTCGTGTCCCATGTAGGAGCGAAGGCGCGGGATCATCGCCTATACGTTCCGGCCTTCCTCCTGCCAGCGCTGAAGCACGGCCGATGCGAACCGATGGCGCAGATCATAGACTCGAACCCGCACCGGGTTCGTCACTCCGACCTTCCTGCACGCCATCGCCCAGCACCTGCGGAACACGTCGTTCGCCAGGCCATGCCCAATGACCCTCCCGTCGGTTCGCGGAAAAAGGTACGGCGAAGAAGACGATCCACGCACGGAGACAAACCTGGCCAGCAACTTCCGCATGTCTTCAGAGGCGACGACGATCCTCTCCTTGTGCCGCTTTGCACCTCGGATGAACATCCTTCCCGACGCAAGGTCGACGTCCGAGACCAGGATGCGGCATCCTTCGCCCGGACGAAGTCCGCACGTGTAGATCGTCCGAAACAGGATGGAATACGTGCCGTGCGGGACGATCCTCCCCGAGCCCTCGTAGCGGTCTATTTCCGCGAAGAGCATCGAGAGTTCGTCGTCCGTGAAGATGTGCGGTGAGAACCCATTGCCCTTTGGCGTACATGCGACGGGAAGTTCGTATGCCGATCCTCCCGTCGCGTTGATGAACCGGGCCAGAAGTCGGAGGAACGTGGCCTTATGTGGAAGTCCGCGACGTCCATGTCCCGACTCCCATCTAATCCAGCCCTCGGCAACCTCCCTTGTCAGGAGCGGGATGGTTATCGAGTTCTCGGTGCAGTACTCCCCGAACATCGCGGCCACAGACTTCGTCGTGCGGTCAGACAGTCCGACCGAGCGTCTGAACTCCATCATGGATTCGACGGCGTCGGCAAAGCAGAACTTGGCACTCATCTCACAAACCTCCCCTGTACCGTATGCCGGCAAGCCCAAGCGCGCATTCCGAAAGCGAGCTCTCGTCCATCCGGATGTAACGCTCTGCCGACGCAAGCGCGGTGTGTCCGAGCACCTGCGAAATTGTCGGCGCGTCCACCTCGCCCGACACCAACATTCTTCCAAGCGTCCTCCGAAAGGCATGAAAACCAAGCTTTGGCGTGTTGATCCCGGCCCTCTTGCGCATCTCGGCAAAGACCCCGGCGACGGTTCCGCGGTCGATCCTTCCGTAAGGCGCGCACGCCCGCAGAAAGATTTCACGGCATCCACTTTCCGGCCTCCCGTTGAGGATGTAGTCCCGCACGGCATTGCCCACGCCTTCGGTCAGCGGGAGAGAGAGTCCGACGGACGTCTTTCTCTGGACGATCCGCAGCTCGCCTTTGCGCCAGTCGATGTCGTCGAGCATGATCGAGGCGACATCGCACGCCCGGAGACCTGTCGTCGCTCCAAGGATGAGCATGGCGAAGTCGCGCTTCCCGGCTGGCTTGCTCCTGTCGGGGGCGTTCAATATCCTGGCGATCTCATCGGAGGAGAGGCACGGCATCAGACGCATCTCGGAGGCGATCGCAAGCCCGAAGATCTTGTCGCAACGGCATCTCAGGCGACCGGAAGCGGTTAGGGTATCGCATGCCTGGCGAAGCGTGTAGCGCAGATGGTGAACATTGACGACTCGCGCGGCCTTCTGAAGATAGAACTTGCGAATGTCATCCGAAGTCACGGAACGGAGATCCTCGTGACCGTTCTCGTAAAGCCACGCGAAAAGAGCACGGGCAGTCGACTGGCAGCTTCTGGACAGGCTTTTGGAAGTCCAGTGGGGAAGACCTCCGATTTCAACGGCAAGCCGCTCGTAGTAGTCGTTCAAGACGATTTGTGGCTTCGGCGTTTGCGACCAAAGCGGTTCGCGTCCTTGGTGAATGGCAAGCATTCTCTCAACCGCCTTGATCCTTATGGCGTACCGCGTATGGGACACCTCTCGCCTGTTCCAGCGTTCGCGCCATTCGCCCGCGTATCGGTCGATGACCTTGCCAAGTGATCGACGGGATAGTCCGTAACGCATTCGCGCGTCCTCCAGCTCCCATCCGCACTTCCTGATGATTCTGATGATTCCCTTGGAATATCCAAGAGCTTCCATTCGTTCCGCGAGTTCAGCGGCTAACCTCGGTATGTCTGACATGTGCGTATCCTTTCTTTGTAAGAAAGGATATTATCAGGAATTCCGGCGCGGGAAGTCCCTA
>CALYRV010000132.1 GCA_945483525.1 uncultured Verrucomicrobiota bacterium | reverse complement strand
CGAGGAAATGCGGAAGCACGAAATGTGAGACTATGATCGCAACAAAGAAGAAAATCGCCGCGGCGATGAAGACGGTCTTCATCAGCGTCTTCATTTTCCCGAACTGATTCGTCTGGGCGAGATTGGAAAGTTCCTGTCTGAAGGTCGAGGCGAAAACCGCGATTGGCAATGCCAGGAACGAAGCGAAGTACGCTAAAGGTTGGACGGCTCCAAGTTCTGACGGCGGGACATACTTGGGGACGAGCCAGAGACCGACGAAGACATTGAGACAGTCGGCTGCGCGCGCTGCCATGAATATCATGAGCGAGTACCACCAGAAATCACCAAGTCGTGTGTGAAGTTTTTCGAGCAACTTCTTCATTATATGTATATTATATCATATATAGCGCCAACCCTGGTCGGCATTGACGCGATCGTTGAGATTGTGATATAATTTCTCCGGGTTGAATTATTCCATACGGAGAAATTTTGAGATGGTGGTGAATCCTTTCAAGTACGGATGCATTGTCGGTGGTGAGAACTATTGCCGCCGACAGGTCTTGCAACGGCAGCTGCGGGAACTGTTGAAGAGCGGACAGAATGTCGTCATCCAGGGTGCGCGACGTATGGGCAAGACTTCGCTTGTCTGTGAGACCGTCAAGTCGCTCAAGGGTTACAAGCTTGTCTATGTCGACTTCTTCTGTGTGAAATCTGAAGGTGACTTTTGTCGTCGCGTGGTGTCCGCTGTGCTGAAATGCGGGGACGGGAGGTCGTTCTTGGAGAAAGTAGGGGGGCTTGTCAAAAGTCTGCGTCCAGTATTCACCGTCGACAAGGATTCTGGGGCGCCTACATTGTCAATCGACGTCAAGGCCGCGAAGGGTGTCGAATCGGTAGAAGAGGTCGTGGAGATGATCGCGCAGCTTTCGAGAACGCTTAGGCTCTGCGTTGTCTTTGATGAGTTCCAGGATATCACCGACATCCCGGATGCCGACGTGATTCTGGCTGCGCTTCGTTCGCGCATTCAGTTTTTGGACGAGGTACCGTTTGTATTCCTTGGCAGCGTGCGTAATCGTATGCACGCGATCTTCGATTCGCCGAAGAGCCCGTTCTTCAAGAGCGCCATCTCTTTTGGGGTCGAAGCCATTGACGAGAAGGATCTGGCGGCGTTCATCGTCGCCCGCTTCAGGTTCGGGAATCGTTTTGTGGATGCGGCAATTGCAAGGCATATCATTCAGGTTGCCGATGGCATTTCTGGTGATGTTCAGGAGCTTTGTGAAGCCGTCTGGTTGACGACGTCTGAAGGAGCGACGTTGACGCACAGAGATGTCGACATAGGCCTTGAGATGGTCTTTGCGAGAGAATCACGAGCTTTCGGCATGGCGGTCTCGCGGCTGACTGCCGTCCAGCTTTCGGTGCTTAGAGGTCTGGCTCGTCACCCTCATGCGAAGGTGTTCTCATCTGAGTTCATGCATGAAAATGAGCTCCGGAGTGTGGGCGGGTTGACGAAGGCCCTTAAGCGGCTTGTTGCGGACGAACTTATTTATGAATATTTAGGCGACTATCATTTTGAGAACCCGTTTTTCCGTGAGTGGATCAAGAAGATGTGAGGTGTGGCGATATGTCGGAATTTACCTGCGCACCTATCCTTTTGATCGGATTCAACCGCCCTGATTTCATGGCGGCGCAGATTGCGGCTGTGCGCGAGGCGCGTCCGTTAAAGCTTTATGTGGCCGTTGACGGGCCGCGAACAGATCATCTGGATGAGGATGAAAAGTGTCGCGCCGTGCGCGATTGTGTCAAGCTTGTTGACTGGCCGTGTGAAGTCAAGACACTTTTCCATGATGAGAATCTTGGTTGCAAGTATGCGCCGGCTCGGGCAATTGATTGGTTCTTTGAGAATGAAGAATCGGGAATCATTCTTGAGGATGATACGCAGCCGTCGCCTTGCTTCTTTCGGTTTGCCTCGGAAATGCTGTTGCATTATCGAAACGATGAACGGGTTGGAATGATTTCGGGATTTAATTTCTTTGGGCTCCAGTCTGATGCAGCGGCATCCTATCATTTTAGCCGAATCGCTATGATGTCCGGAGGGTGGTCGACATGGCGCCGCGTTTGGCGCTTCTATGATATTGAGATGCGAGAATATCTGCCGCGTCTTGATGAGATTATGAGCCGTACGCCGATGACAAACTATTTTAGACGTACGTTTAAAATGGAGGCGCAGAGGGCGCTCGTTCGAAGTGACGCGTGGGACTATCAATTCACGTTAATGATGTTTGCCAAGGGCATGCTTGGCGTTGTGCCGCGTGTTCAATTGATAGCAAACAATGGGATTGCTGTTTCTGAGGCTACGCATACGGGCGGATACAACTACTATGCACCGCGGTTTGCCAAGTCAGGTTCGATTGATTTTCCGCTCGTCCATCCGAAAGATGTTGTCTGTGACGAATGGGCCGATCGACGCCGCGAACAAATGGAGGGCGCGATCTTCCCTCGTGGTCTGACTTGGCTCGGGTGTAAGATCCCGTGCCTTTGCCCAGTGCTGACGTTGGTTGGCAGAATCGCCGAGCGCTTCTGCCCGTTTTTATTTCTGATTTGATAAATGAGCATTGTTCATCTTTCTTACGACTACGGATTGTCAGGAACGAGCGGGGCGCCGATTGCGGCTTCCCGCTTGCATCTGGCGTTGCTGCGGGCCGGTGTCGATTCTCATTTTATCTGCATAAGGAAGCTTGAAGAAGGGAAGAATGTCTATCAGCTTCCAGAGAATCAGATTCTGGCAGGGCTTTTCTACTTCTTTCCCCGGGTGTTCTGGGTGCTGTCCAGGTTGTGCACCGGACATCTGCTTATGCCCAACATCTGGCCGCTGCCTGGCTTCGGTAAATTGGTGCGAGACTTGAAGCCTGACATCATCCATATTCATTGGATCGGACAGGACATGGTTTCGTTTCGCCAGCTGTCTACAGTTGACGCAAAATTCGTCTACACGCTCCACGATCTGACGGCGGTAAACGCCATTGAGCCACATCCGAAGTCCGACCGTCGTTTTGCGGAAGGGTTCACCAGAGAAAACAGCTCGGTCGCGGAGCGTTGGATGTTTCGGCGCAAGGTTGAGTTTCTTGAATCTGTACGTCCGTTTTTCATCGGACCTTCAGATTGGGTGTGCAACATGTTCCGGGAATCAACTCTTGGGTGCGGACTGAATTCTTGCCGCATATTGAATATCGTCGATCCCGTGTACGGTTATGATTCCGGTCTGGTTAATAACCACGATAAGTTCACCATACTGTTCGGTGCTTTCGGCGGTCGGACATCTCCCTACAAAGGATGGTCGGACCTTGTTGCAGCGCTCAAGCTGCTGCCTGACGACGTCAAGGACGATATGGTGGTGAAGGTTTTCGGCGAAAATGCGGAGGACTGCGAGATTAACGGCGTCAAGGTGGAGTTTCTTGGGGCGATCGCTGATTCCAAGGTGCTTCGAGAGATCCATCATTGCGCTGATGTGTTGGCGTTGCCGTCTCGCCGT
>CALYRV010000131.1 GCA_945483525.1 uncultured Verrucomicrobiota bacterium | reverse complement strand
GAGTTGACGACCGTCTCGTTGAGGCCGAGGTTGAGGATCGTGTCCATCATGCCCGGCATCGACGCGCGGGCGCCGGAACGGACGGAGACGAGGAGCGGATTCTTGAGGTCTCCGAACTTCTTGCCGGCCGACTTCTCGAGCTTGGCGATGTACTCGATGACCTGCTTTTCGATATCGGCGCCGATCTTTTTGCCGTCATCATAGTAACGCGTGCAAGCTTCGGTCGAAATCGTGAAGCCCTGGGGCACGGGGAGCCCGAGACCAGCCATTTCCGCGAGGTTCGCGCCCTTGCCGCCCAGAAGCTCGCGCATGTTCGCGTTGCCTTCGGTCATTCCGGCGCCGAAGAAATACACATACTTCTTCTCAGTTTTCTTGTTAGCCATTTGCTTTCTTCCTGTTTATTTCTCTTCTTTGGTTCAATTAAAGTTCGCGTATTATACCAAAAACCCGCCATTATCGGCAATAGAAAACACGAAATCGACGCGGAACGGCGAACGGCAACCCCTCTTGTCACAAAATCTTCGTCAGAACCCCATCCGTATCCCGAGCGACTCGCGAAGGCGCGGGAAGCGGGCGTGGAGCTAAAACATGACGACCTTGCCACGACTATGCGGCAACATAATCAAGCTCCCGATCATTTTCCACCGATTATGCCTGGCGCATTGTCGCGGAATGGCGGAATATCGTCTCGGTCACCGCGCGAACTCAGGAGTTCTTCGCGCTCGTGATGATCGATCACTGACCATGCCGTGAAGCCGCTCAAGCCGTTCCGA
This sequence comes from uncultured Verrucomicrobiota bacterium, assembly GCA_945483525.1. The sequence continues at coordinate 2,822 of CALYRV010000131.1, read as the reverse complement.
GGATCAATCATCACGTGCCCGAGACGACATTCCGCCTTCCGCGACCGGCAACACATCCGCCGGTATTACGGTAGGCCGAACAGAGACGCAGTCGGAGTGAGTCCGTACGACAACCTCCTCCAGGTCAGTTACTGGAATAGCTGCCGTAAAGAATATGCGTATCGAGGTCGTAGACCAGGATGACGCCACCGAAATTCGAATAGCCGTACCAGTAGGACAAATAGTTCTTGATATCCGTATCCGGTCGATCCGCACAAGTCTCGAACAAGCAGCCACCGACCTGATCGACACTCATCTCCGCCGGATGTATGTCGTCATTGATCTCCACGTTGACATTCCGGAGGATATTGGTCGCGAGCGGATATTCGTGCTCCGCGGCGAACGCGCGAAAATCGGGTTCGGCGACGTTACAGCTGAATATGCAGGTCCTACCGAGAGGGAGCAACGCCAAACCGCCGGAGCCGATGAAATGGATGTTCGTCGCCGCCGGCGGAATCATCTGATTTACGACCGGCAGCGCATTGACGATCCGTTGCTTTTGGAGTTCGCCGAAGGTCTCGTAGGTACCGCGTACCGGGCGTCCGTTGACCGAAAGACTGACCACGCCAAAGGCTACCCAGGCCAGTACCGCGCAAAACAACAATCCCACCGCGCCGAATCCCCACGCGAACTTACGCCTCCCCGCCGGCGGCTGTTCCGCGGCACGATGCGGCCAGATAAGTCCGACCAGGACCGCCCCCGGCAATCCGATGACAATCAACAGCAGCAAGCCAAGTCCGGGCATCGCCGCCAACGGCCCCAGGCAACTCAACCCCAACGCCAACGCTAGGCAGCTGAGTATCCCGACCGCCACCAATCCGAGATTCCGCATCACGGAATAGAAACGATATGTTTTCTGAATGTATTCGTCCATTTGCCGATATTATACCAAAAACGGGGACAGTCCCCCATGAAATGCTATAAGTCTCATTGGTACAGTAAAGTGTGCCAATGAGACTTATAGCAATCTGGTGTTCAGGTCAGGAATTCTTATTGGATTCATCAGCGGAGGGTTTGCCGTCCGCAGCCTTGCCTAGAAAACACATGCCGATAACCACGGCAACCGCGATACCTGTGAGAATGATGATCTTAGTCAGCATTATTCTTCCTCTTTCCTTTTGTTGTTCTTGTTGCGTTTGAAACACTCGCGGAGAAATCCGATGAACATCCAACCGGAGACCTGTTCGGACTTCAACGGACCCTGCGCCGCGACAATCAAATCTTCGGTCATCTCATCGCGGTCCGCAGACGTAAAATACCCGATCGACCCCATGCCGAGCATGCAGACGACGATCAGCGAAACCACCGCGAAGATCCGCATCGTGCGGCGACGACGACGGACGGACCGCACCAGCCGCTCCGAGAAACCAGACGGCAGACGCTTGCCCGACACACACTCCCGCAGGCGGCGGGACAGCACGCTGTCACTTTCGTTCATCATTTCGTTCCTTTCTCATCTTGCCGGACAGACACGCGAACAGAACCGCCCTGGCCTTGAAAAGCCGCGACTTGACCGTCCCTTCCGGAATCGACAGAACGGCGGCGATCTCCTCTACGGTACGATCGGCGAAATACCGCATCATCACCACCTCGCGCAACTGGTCCCGAAGTCCGCGAACCGCCTCCATGATCGCCTCCCCTTCCGTGTCGGAAAGCAGCTCCGCGAAAACCGTATCCGGAATCTCAGGGAGATCCGAACCGGCGCCCATCGGAACCAGCTCCACCCGCTTCTTGCGCAAGTCCATCCGCCGGAAATTCAACATGATCGTGTAGAGCCAGTTGAAGAAATCCCCATTCGGCTCGTAACTGCCGATCTTGCGAATCGCCCGGTCAAAGGTCCTGAAGACCAGCTCCTCGGCGTCATGGTCGTTCCGGCATAACAATACAGCGGCGGCGAACAACCGGTCCCCATATTCGGAAACCAGCCGTTCAGCCCCGCTTTCCCCGTTCTCACGGATACATGTCCAGATGTCCGTCAAGGCGCGAGTCTCTTTGTGTCTCCACATCGGTTAATGCCGGTTTCCCGGCGCAGGTTCATGCAAAAAGGAAAACCGGCGCGGAAGGAACGACCTTCGGCGCCGGTTTCACGCTCGATGACATTATCAGATGTTGAGCGAGGTCTTGGACCAGTTCTCCTTGCCGGCGAGGAGCGACGGAGTCGTCATCTCCTGCGGAACCGGAATGCCGAGCATCTGGAGCGCGGTCGGAGCGACGGCGGAGAGCTTGGCGAGCGGAGTGAGACGCACGCCAGCGGCATCATTCGCGACATAGAAGCAATCCACGAGGTTGAGCGTGTGCGAAGTCTTGGTAAGCCCGGTCTTGTAATCCTTCATCTGCTCGGCGTTGCCATGGTCGGCGTAGATGAGCACGTGCGCGTCGAGCTCGAGAAGACGCGGCAGGATCTTGCCGATGCACTCGTCAGTCACCTCGACGGCCTTCGTCGCCGCCTTCTGGTCGCCGGTGTGCCCGACCATGTCGCAGTTCGCGTAGTTGATGACGATCATGCCGTAGGGGTTCTTCTCGACAGGGTCACCCGGCTTGCCGATTAGCTCGAAGAGCTTGTCGGTGACATTATACGCCTCCATCTCGGGATGGCTCGCGAAGGTCGCCGCATCGAAGCGGCTCTTCACCTCGATCTGGTCCTCGCCCTTCGAAGGCGTCGTGGACTTGCCGTTGAAGAAGCTCGTCACGTGCTTGATCTTCTGGGTCTCCGCGAGACGGAGCTGCTTGAGGCCCGCCTTCGAGACGACCTCGCCGAGGAGGTTGTCCATGCCGCCGCCCGC
>CALYRV010000130.1 GCA_945483525.1 uncultured Verrucomicrobiota bacterium | reverse complement strand
GATCTTCATTCGAGAAGATTCCTGAGGCATATTCCGAAAAATCCAAAGAACCGTGGTTTACCACTTGGTCTAAGGAAACAGAGGCGTTCGGAAGGAAGGGTGTGTCCGGATTTATTGCGCATTTCGATGATGCGAAGAGAATTTGGGAGACCGGTGAGCCGTATTTCTCTACCTATTACGATAACAAGGAAGCGGCGCTTAAGGCTCTCAACGAGCTTAAATCAGCCATCGCCGCCTTTGCTCCGAAGAAGTTCTATGAATTCGAGGACTGCTGGGTGGCTGAATATGTTCGTCTGCGAGTCATGGGACTTTGCGGACAGCGCCCTGACGGCACTTGGACTTGCATGCTCAGCATCAATGACAAATGCACCTACGGGTGTGGTCCTTGGGAGCCGGTAGAAACGCAGCAGAAGCGTGTTGATGACATCGCGTTCAAGGCTGAAGTAAAGGCCTGGCGTGAAATCGTAGACAAGAAGGCCGAGGAGAATCACGAAGCCGTTCTTGCGCAGATCAAGGCCAGAAATATTCCACTGTTCGGCGATGATATCAAGGCGCAACCGACTGGAGATGGACGTATGGTGTACGTTCGTATGGGGTCATTTCCGATGAGTAATGTCGTCGCGAAGACGATCTGGAACGAGAAGGCCGCCGAACTTGCCAAGGCCTCCGGCGTCAGTCTCGGCGAAGAGGCTGCTTCTCAGCAGGCCTATGGGATGTATGATGTTTGGTTCTCGATGGCCTCGAACGACCTTTTCGTCGTCCGTCTTGACATGGCGTTTCCGAAACCGTCAACCAACGAGGTTGAGAACGCCAATGCCATTGGCGAGTGGCGTCAGCTCTGTTTTGAGAATGTTCTCCCGGGGAACGAGCCTCCTCCTCCTCCTCCTCCTCGCAAACGCTAAGCTGTGGTTAAAAGTGGAATAACCAAAGAAGAGCTTATTAAATGGGCCGGCGACGAAACCTTTAACAAGGCTCTTTCGATTGTTAATTCAGGAGATGTCTCCGAAGTCGTCTACGATGACGAGACACTAGAGGTTAGCGGACTCATCACGCAGCGTTCCGGATGGGACATGAAGGTGAAGTTCCATTTGGAGCCGGGGGGACGGGTCAAGTCGTTCTGTCCTTGCGCGACGAATCAGAAATTCAGCATGATATGCGAACATGTTGTTGCTCTCGGCATCGTTTTGATGGTTCGGGAAATGGATGACGTGGATAAGCGGGTTGTGAAGAAGAAGAATGGTGCGTTCGTTGCCGAATCCACTGATGTTCAGCCAGAAGCGGACTTCATCGAGGTTCCGATTGCGCCTCGGTTTAATGCCTATGTTTCTGGGTCGCGAGCTTCGCTTTCTATTGAGCTTAACGTTTATTATGGAGAGAAGGGCGAGATCGATTTTCCGGCATGTTCGTTGCAGTCTGAACGAACCGTTTATCTGGAGGATTCAAACGATCCGCTTATCCGCCGCACTCGCTCGCTTGATCGCGAGAAAGAGGCAGTCAAGCTGATCGAAAAGTTCGGCTTTGATCCTGGATATAAAGATGGTGATGTCAGATTCTACATGACCGACACTCAAAAGGTGTTAAACTTCTTGGGGGCAGGGATCCCGGCCCTTCGTCGGAAAGGATGGGTAGTTGAACTTTCTGACCGTCTCGGGTCCCTGGTTGATTCGCTTCCTGTGGTTGCTCCGCTTGTTCAGGTTCGCGACGTCGCTGGCGGAGCGTTTGATGTCAATTACTCTTTCACAGCCTTCAGCGAGCATGGTAGCATTGAAATTTCACCAGTCGAAATTCAGGCGGCGATCAATCGCGGTGACGGCTATGTTCTAAGGGATGGTTATCCGATCCTTCTGGATAACGTCGCGGTTGAAGCGATGCATGACATCTTCAAGGATGTTGCCGGGACCAACAGCGGCACGGACGACGGCTGGTTCCGAGTCAAGAATGTTCATGCCCCGTATGTGAAGTCGTCGCTTGATCATCTCGGTTTTGAATGTGACGATAACGCCGCCGCTAATTGGCGTGAAATTGCCGCGGAGCGTAATCGCGAGAACGGCGACGCCAAATTTGAGCCGATTGCGCTCGGCAAGCTCGAGAATGTACTGCGTCCGTACCAGAAGCAGGGCGTGTACTGGATGCGGTTCCTGGAGAATGCCGGTCTTTCCGGCCTCCTTGCTGACGAAATGGGTCTCGGTAAAACTCTCCAGACTCTCGCCTGGCTCTCCCTCCCGCGAGTTTCCGTTGCTTCTCGTCTGCCCAATCTCCGCTCATCATCCAATCATTCCTCGCTAATCGTTTGCCCTACGTCACTTGTTAGGAACTGGGAGGCTGAGGCTAAGAAGTTTACTCCATGGCAGAAAACACTGGTGATTTCTGGTCCCGACCGCGCCAAGGATTTCCGTCGTATCGATGAGGCGGACATCGTCATTACGTCTTATGCTTTATTGCAACGTGATTTTGAAGAGGCTTATCTTGAACGTGAATTCGCTGTAGTGGTGTTGGATGAGGCGCAGCATATCAAGAATCGACGTACGCGCAATGCGCTTGCTGCTAAGGGCCTCAACTCACGGCAGCGGTTGGTTCTTACAGGAACTCCAGTCGAAAATTCGGTTACGGACGTTTGGTCTATTTTCGATTTCCTGATGCCAGATTATCTCGGCGATTACGAGATGTTCAAGCTTAATTACGAGCTGCCTATTGCTGAGGGCGGAGGTGCGGCGGATGACGCACAGTTCAAGTTGAAGCGCAAGCTGCACCCGTTCATTCTGCGGCGTCTAAAGACGACAGTCGCCAAGGACCTGCCGGACAAGCTCGTGAAGGTTTCATACTGTCCTGTTCCAGACGATGTTCAGCGTGAATATAACGAGGTGCTTGCGAAGGAACGCCGTAACGCCAAGACGAAGTTCCAGATGCTGGCGTTGTTGATGAAGCTGCGTCAAATCGCATCGCGCGGTAAAGTCGATGCGTTTATGGAGCAGTTGGACGAGGCGATAGACGGTGGACATCGTGTGTTGGTCTTTTCGCAGTTTGTCAAACAGCTTTCTGTACTTCGTCAGACGTTGGACTATGCGGGTATCAAGTACTGTTACCTTGATGGTTCGACCAAGGATAGACTTGGAGAGTGCAACCGGTTTAATAAGGATTCGTCGATTCCGGTGTTTTTGATCTCGCTGATGGCTGGAGGTACTGGATTGAACCTCACTGGCGCCGACATGGTCATGCATTATGATCCGTGGTGGAATCCGGCCGTTGAGAATCAGGCTACCGACCGAGCTCATCGCATCGGACAGAAAAAGAAGGTTTATGTCGTAAAGCTCATCGCCTCGAATACTATCGAGGAGAAAGTCCTCGAACTTCAGCGTCGTAAGGAAGCTATCATCGCGGCCACGGTTTCCACCTCTGACACGGCAATAGTCGAGCGTCTTTCTACCGAAGATCTTGCTTCTCTGTTGTCTTGATGAATCTTTAATATCTGTTAGCATTGATTGAAGATTGCAGATCGGTTTGCTATAAGTCTCATTGGTACACTTTTCTGCGCCAATGAGACTTATAGCAAAATGCAAGGCGAAAATATGATATAATAGTTTTGCTCTCCGGAATTGAACCTCGAGGCATCGG
>CALYRV010000129.1 GCA_945483525.1 uncultured Verrucomicrobiota bacterium | reverse complement strand
CGCCCCCGGCTCGAAAGCTTTGCGTGCATCAATTCAAAAAAGTGGGATAAGGGTGCAGCGGCGAAGAATCAGTACTCAAGTTGACTTCCGCCGATGGTCTCTCGAAGAATGGAATCGCCCGGAACAGCTACAGGGGAAACCGCATCAATCATCGACAGGAGTTCCGCCAGCATCCGGGCCTGGATATTCTCTGGATTCTTCTTCACGACAAGACGCAACGAACCTTCCGCGTAATTGCGGAGCACCGCGAGTTCGTAATCAAGAGACGAATCAAATTCCGCGTCCGCATTGCCGCGGAACGGCAGAATCCACTTGTCTTCACCCGCAAGCACCTTAGGCCACATTGAGAAAGTCATGGCCGGAGACATGCCGCGAAACGAAGAATCGCGCACCAATCGCCGGACCAGCCGCGTATCTCGCGAACTGATCCGCGTATGGGCGAAGACTTCGAGATTCGACCGCGGATCGATGAAGAGCCGGAACGTCAGCGACTCATCCACCCCCTCAGTAAGCAGCGGATTCAGCGCATGGATACCCTCAATGACGATGAAGCCGTCATCGGTGATCGACGTGACCTGCTCGTCATCATAGCCGTCATGCGCGCGGAAATCGAATTTCCGCATGTGGACCGCTTCTCCGCGGACAAGCGCATTGAGGTCAGAAGCAAGCCGGGCGATGTCGACGCAGTTCAAATGCTCGTAATCGAGCTCGCCGTTCTCGTCCCTCGGGTTGCGCTTGTCCCCGACGAAATAATCGTCCGTTGAAAAATGAATCGCCTCGAATCCGTTGACGCGCAGTTGCGTACAGAGTCTCGTCGCGGTCGTGGTCTTGCCGGCGGATGAACAACCCGCGAGCAGGACGATACGTTTACCGCCGATCGCGCAGATATCGTCCGCGATTTTGGAGAGTGCCTTGACCTGACGGGCCTCGCAGACGCGGATGAATTCGTCCATTCCGCCAGAGGCGTTGATCGCATTGAGTTCTTCGATCGTCATAAAGAGGTTCCTGTCCAGCCGAGCTTTTGCGCGAGGACCGCGTAGGGGTCGTACCCCTCGAGCTCGACGAATTTCGCGACCTGTCCGGCTTTCACTATCTCAACGGACTCCCCTGGCGCGAGCATTGCGACAGCTTCGCCGTCGGCGTAGATGCCGAGAGAAGTTGAGAGGTTGAGGGGTCGAGAATTGGGAAGTTGGGAAGTAGAGGATTGTCCTCGAACGATCGAAGCGACCGATATACGGACGGAATCAGACACAACCTGGGGGCGGATTCCCAAGGCATGCGGATTCATCGGAGTGATCACGAAAGAGCGCGAATCCGACATCACCACCGGGCCTCCTGCCGAGAGCGAGTAGGCGGTGGAACCGGTCGGCGTTGCGATGACGAGCCCGTCCGCCAGATACCGGGTGGCGCGGCGTCCGTCGACCGACAAGTCGAGCAATGCCGCATGGCCAGTCATCTCGCGGGTGATCACGATATCATTAAGGGCGAGGTGCCCGCCAAGCGAAAGCATCGTCCGTTCCGCGATCCGATAGCGCCCTTCGGCGATCAATTCAAGCGCCGAATCAAAGTCCTTCTTCTCGACAGTCGAAAGATAGCCGAGCCCGCCGAGATTGAAACCGATCACAGGTATACCAGAATGTTCATGTACACACCGCAAAATAGTTCCGTCGCCGCCGAGGGCAATAATGATGCAAGGTGCTGAGTGCGGAGTGCAGAGTGCTGAGTGCAGAGTGCTGAGTGCTGAGATGCCGACAACCTCAAGTCCTAACTCCTTGGCGCGGGACGAAAGCTCCACCGCCGCCGCTTTCGCTCCGGGCTTGAAATCGTTGATGTAAAAGGCGATATTCACTGAACGCAAACTAAATTTTTAAGAATTATATCAAAAATCCAACGGACTATCCATCCCCAAGCAATCAGTCGCCATTCGACCGCGGCGCCTTCGGGCTTAAGGATTTCAGGGATAGTCCGCTGGAAAAGGTTAGAAATTGAGGTGTTAGGTCGAAACGGAATAGTTGATTACGGATAATCCGCCGGAATCGTAAGCACCTCACAGCCGTCATCAGTGATCGCAACGGTATGCTCGAAATGAGCGGAGAGACAGCGGTCGCGCGTCACGACGGTCCATCCATCATCAAGGATATCGGTTTTCTCACCGGCCTTGGTCATCGTGATCATCGGCTCGATCGCGATCGTCATTCCAGGCTTGAGAACGAGCTTTGTTCCCGGCTTGCCGTAGTTCGGCACTTCCGGATCTTCGTGGACCGTGCGGCCGACACCGTGTCCGATCCATTCCCGGACCACTCCGAAGCCTTCATTCTCCGCAACCTGCTGAATCGCGTAGCCGACATCGCCGAGATGCACACCCGGACCACACGCGGCGATGCCGGCAGCGAGGCATTTCTTCGTCGTCTCGACGAGGCGGATAACGTCAGGATTGGTGACGCCGAGCGCCACCGTCCGCGACGTATCACCGTGAAAGCCATTCTTGAAGATGCCGACATCGGTCTTGACGAGATCCCCTGGCATAATCACCCGATGCGCGTTTGGAATACCATGGATGACCTCGTCATTGATCGAGACGCAGAGATGCCCTGGATAATCCGGCGCATAGCGTCCGCCAGGAAACTGATAGAAACTAGCGACAACGTTGTGTCGCTTGCAATAGTCGACGACAAGCTGGTCGATCTCTCCGGTCGTAACGCCAGGCGCCACGGCGGAAGCGCAGATATCGCGAATCTCGGCGCTCATCCGGCACGCTTCACGCATGCGGTCAATTTCCGCCTTTGACTTGATGTCGACTTTCATTCAGTCCGTAGTTTATTAATGAAGATGCGCTTAGGGAATGGCTTAAATTCCAATCTCTAGCACCGGCTTACATTGCCGCCTTGAATGCAGCGGCGTTCCTTTCAACACCCTGGTTGCCGTCGATCTTGCGAAGGAGCCCCTTGTTCTCGTAGTAGGCGATCAGCGGCTCGGTCTCGCGGTGATAGACGACGAGACGATCCTTGACGGTCTCTGGATTATCATCCTTACGGATCACGAGCTCAGCGCCACACTTGTCGCAGATGCCCTCAACCTTCGGAGGAAGAGCCTTGACATGATAACCGGCCTTGCACTTGGGACAAGTACGACGACCGGCGATGCGGTCAGCGATAATCTCGTCCGGAACGTCGACGAGAACGACGGACTTGATCGGCGCACCGATCTTATCAAGCGTCTCGGCTTGGGCGACGTTGCGCGGAAAGCCATCGAGGAGCATCGTGACGTCGCCCTTGGTCTCGGAGATAACGTCCTTGATCATCGTGGCAATCAAGGCGTCCGGGACGAGCTGCCCCTTGTCCATATAGCCCTTCGCCTCATTGCCGGCGGCGGTCCCCGCGGCGATGGCGCCGCGCAGAAGATCGCCAGACGATACGTGCCTGAGTTTGTCATCCGCCGCCGCGAGATTACCGGCGATGGTACCCTTTCCCGAACCCGGAGCTCCCAGCAGAATTACGATATTCATTTCAGATTCCTATTCGATTATTCTGATTATTCAGATTATTCGATTGTTTCTCACTGCTCCTCCGCATCAAATTCCGGCCGCTTGCCCTTGTACCACCAGAACATGATCGGGGTGGCGATGAAGACGGACGAGAACGT
>CALYRV010000128.1 GCA_945483525.1 uncultured Verrucomicrobiota bacterium | reverse complement strand
GGGCTTTTTTGAAAACTGGGATAAATTACCCCAGAAAAAGTGGGATAAGGGTGAATTTTATGGCTCACTTGACAAAAGTGAGCCGAAAATGTTATAATTTCTTCGTTTTTCGGCGATCCTGTGGGTCGAACCGGGGGACGTGTTTTGATTTTTGACAAAAAAGGAGCGAAACTATGGCTATGAACAATCAGTTGTTGGCGGTTGTCCAGCATATCGAGTCCGAGCGTGGCGTGAGCCGCGAGATCGTGATTACTGCGATCGAGCAGGCTATTCAGCAGGCCGCGCGCAAGAACACCTCGGTTACCAATGATCTTCGTGTCGTGATTGATCGTAAGGATCTTTCGCTCCATGTTTACGATACGCTCGTAGCTAGCGACGAAGAGACTGGCCCTGGTTTCATCAGTATCGCTCGCGCGGTTCGTTTCAATCATGGTAACCCGGTCAAAGAAGGTGATACCGTTGAGGTGGAGATGCCGGCCGCGCGTCTTGGTCGTATCGCCGCTCAGACTTCGCGTCAGATGATTATGCAGAAGATCCGTGAGGCTGAGCGTACCAACACCTTCAGTGAATATCGTGATCGCGTTGGCGACATCGTTTCCGGAACGGTCTCTGCGGTTTCTCATCGTGATACTTATGTTACTGTTGGCAAGACCGAGATGATCCTGCCCGGCAAGGAGAAGATCCCGACTGAGGATTATCAGATCGGTGATCCTATTCGCGCGATCATCAAGCGCGTTGATCCCGACGCCAAGGGTCCGTCGGTGATGCTTTCCCGCGCCGACAACAAGTTTGTTGAGGCCCTCTTTCGTCTTGAGGTCAGCGAGATCGCCGACGGGGTGGTTGAGATCATGTCGGTCAGTCGCGACCCCGGTTATCGCGCGAAGATCGCGGTTCGTACCAACCAGGAGAACGTCGATCCAGTCGGCGCCTGTGTCGGTCAGCGTGGCAGCCGTGTCCGCACGATTGTCACCGAGCTCAACGGCGAGAAAATCGATATCGTCCGTTACAACGACGACATCGCCCAGTACATCACCCAGGCGCTGGCGCCGGCGAAGCTGGAATCAGTTGTCGTCGACGAGCTCTATCATACCGTACACATCGTCGCTGCCGCAGACCAGTATTCGCTTGCGATTGGCAAGCGCGGGCAGAACGTGCGCCTGACGAGCAAGCTTACGGGCTGGCATGTTGAGATCCGCAAGTCGATGGCTACGGCTTCCTTTGAGGATCAGAAGGCCGAGGCGATTAAGGAGCTTGCCGAGACCTTCTCTGTCTCCACGGCGGTTGCCACGCAGATGGCTGACGCTGGATATCTCTCCATTGATGGAATAGCCGAAGAGGATGAAGCGAGCTTCATTGCCTCGACCGGTCTTGACGAGGTTACCGCGAAGGGGATCTACGCCGCCGCTAAGGCGGTCTCGGCCCTGACGTCCGGAGAATCCGACGTCAGCGCCGAGTGAACTTGTGAGTAGGGATCAGAGACCAGATTAGGAAGATCGTTCATGGCTATTTCCGAAGAGATTCTAAAGAAACGCGCTGAGAAGCGCGCTAAGGTCGTAGAGCTTAACGCAAAATTTTTCGCGGAACAGAAGGCGAAGCTCGACGAGCACCTTCGTATTGCGAAGGAAGCCGCGGAAGGCAAGAAAGTGGTAGTTCAGAGTGGTAGTGGTACAAAGGAGATTAAGCCTTCTGGAGAAGTAAAGTCCGCTGTACCACTTTCCACTACCACTACCACTGCCGCGGCGCCGAAGATCAAGATGGCTCCGGGTTGGAAGCCGAAGGCCCCGACCGTCGTGCAGCCGCAGTCGCTTGCGTCGATGACCTCGCACAAGGGCTTCAAGCCGCTTCAGAAGGCTCCAGGCTCTGGCGGGATCTCGATTTCCGTCGCCGCCGCTCCGAAGCCAAAGGTCAAGCCGGTGATTAAGGTCGATGATTACGATGACGAGCGCAGCGGTAAAGGTAAGCGCGGTCGTGAGCTTCAGAAGAGCTTTGATAAGCGTCCTCCGCGCGTTGCTCAGGTGGTGCCGCAGCAGGGTAGTCGCATTTCCGTCGATGAGGCCAATAAGGAGATTTCGATTCGTGGCGCCGTGATCGTCAAGGATTTTGCGGCTAAGCTGAATATCAAGCCGAACCGCTTGATTGCCGACCTTATGGGGCTCAAGATCCTGGCTTCGATCAATCAGCGTATTGAGCCGGATATCGCGACGAAGATCGCCGAAAAGTACGGTTTCAAAGTCGTTGTTGAGCATGCTCGTGACAAGGCTGCGGCCAGACCGGTGATGAAGGCGATTGATGCCGATGACTTGATTCCTAAAGATGCGCCTGAGACGCTTCGCCCGCGTGCGCCAGTCATTACCTTCATGGGTCATGTTGACCATGGTAAGACGACGCTTATGGACTGGATCCGTAAGGAGAAGGTCGCGCTTGGGGAGGCTGGCGGCATCACTCAGCAGATTTCGGCCTATCAGGTCGACGTCGCGGGTAAGAAGATCACCTTCCTCGATACGCCTGGTCATGCTGCGTTCAGCGCGATGCGCGCCCGCGGCGCGCAGATCACCGATATTGCGGTGCTGATTATTGCGGCAGACGATGGCATTATGCCGCAGACCGAGGAGTGCATCAAGGTTACGCGTCAGACCGGCGTCCAGGTGATGGTCGCCATTACCAAGGCTGATAAGCCTACGGCGAACGTTGATCGTGTCAAGCAGCAGCTTCAGAAGGCCGGTCTTACCCCTGAAGATTGGGGCGGCGACATCATCTGCTGTCCCGTTTCCGGCAAGACCGGTGAAGGTGTTGACGCGCTACTGGAGAATATCCTTGTCCAGGCGGAAGTCCTTGAGCTTCAGGCTAATCCCTCACGCCGTGCCAATGGCTTTGTCATCGAGTCTGAGCTCCAGCAGGGGCTTGGTCCGTGCGCCACGGTTCTCGTCACCGGCGGAACCCTTAAGATCGGCGATGCGATCCTCATCGGCGAACATTTCGGCAAGGTCCGTGCGCTCATTGACGACCGCGGCCGTCGCGTAAAGGAGGCTTCGCCGTCGACGCCGGTCAAGGTCACCGGACTTTCTGGCGTACCGGAGGCTGGAAGCGAATTCCGAGTTATGCTCGACGAGAAGCGTGCCCGCGACCTTGCGGAGCAGACCGCTCAGGAGAAGAAGGCTGAGGCTCTTGCCTCCAACCGTGCCTCGTCGCTGGACGCCCTTATGTCGCGCATGGCGGCTGAAGGGCAGCTTGAGCTTAACGTCATCGTCAAGTCCGAGAACCAGGGTACGCTCGAGGCGATCGTCTCGGCGCTCGGCGAGATCAAGAGCGAGAAGGTTGCGCTCCATGTCATCGGACAGGGTACGGGCAACGTGTCGCTGACGGATGTCAAGAATGCCGCCGCCGGAAAGTCAATCATCGTCGGCTTTGACATCGGCAACGATTCCGGCGTGCAGCAGCAGGCCCGTCATGACGGTGTCAGGATCAACACCTTCCGCATCATTTACGAGCTTCTCGACCATGTCAGGAACTGCATGCTCGACCTTCTGCCGCCCGAATACAAGGAGGTCGTCCTCGGTCATGCTGAGATCAAGGCGATCTACGACATCGGCAAGCTCGGCAAGATCGCCGGCTCCCAGATGCTCGACGGCAAGCTCGTCGCCA
>CALYRV010000127.1 GCA_945483525.1 uncultured Verrucomicrobiota bacterium | reverse complement strand
GCGATTTCATCCGGCTCGGATGGCGGAGTTTGCGCAGCGCCTTCGCCTCGATCTGACGAATGCGTTCGCGGGTCACGTTGAACAGGCGGCCGACTTCCTCGAGGGTACGGCTGTACCCGTCGGAAAGGCCGAACCTGAAGTCCACGACCTGCCGCTCGCGGTCCGTCAGCGTGTTGAGAATCTCACGCAGGCGTTCCTTGAGCAAATGCCCCTCGGTGACCTCAAAGGGATTTTCGCTCGACAAGTCAGGGATGAAATCGCCATAATGCGCGTCATCATTGTCGCCAACCTTCGACTGCAGCGAAATCGGCTGCTGGGCCATGCGCTTGACGGCACGCACCTGGTCAACGGGGATGTCCATCTCCTTCGACAGCTCCAGCTCGTTCGGCTCGCGACCGAGCTTCTGGATCAGCCGCTTCTGGACACGCATGAGCTTGTTAATGGTCTCGATCATGTGCACGGGGATGCGGATCGTGCGCGCCTGGTCGGCGATCGCACGCGTCGCCGCCTGACGAATCCACCACGTGGCATAGGTCGAGAACTTGTAGCCCCGCTTGTACTCGAACTTCTCAACCGCCTTCATGAGGCCGGTGTTGCCCTCCTGGATGAGGTCGAGGAACGAGAGCCCGCGATTCATGTACTTCTTGACGATCGAAATGACGAGACGGAGATTCGCCTCGACCATCTTCGTACGGGCGATCTGTCCGGCCTTCAGCACCTTGCGGAGTTCGGAGAACGTCGTCACGAACTCCTCTCCGGACATGCCGAAAAGCGCCTCTAGCCGCGCCATCTTCTCCCTCACGAGCTTGAGGTCGTGATCACGCTTCTTCGATGCACGGAGCGTCAGGAGCTGGGCCTGCTTCGACACTAAGGCGCGATACGGCAGGTAGATGCGCTCGTCCGCCTCCGCGCACAGCGTCTCGAGGACCTTCTGCTTGTAGCTCAGGTCGTCAAAGCACTGGCGGAGCGCCTCCCGGGCGTTCTTCAGCGCCTTCTCGGCTCCGCGGACCGCAGTCGGCGACGGATGCTTCTTCGCAATTTCGGCGAGATATTTCGCACTCGCCTCGCGAAGACGCTTGTCGACGTCCTTGATCTCCTTGCGGAACTGCGGGATGAGCTCCATGTAGGCGTCGCGATTGTCGTCGAACTTGTCCGTGACAATGCGGTCGAAACGCTCGCCCTGACCTTCCAGCTTGTCCAGCAGCGACGCGTACATTGACGGCGCGAAGAGGAAGCGGTTGAACATGTCGCGCGTCTTCGTCTCCGCCTCTTCAATGACCGCGCAGATCTCGACCTCTTCCTCACGCTTCAGCAACTGCACCTGCCCCATCTGATGCAGGTACATGCGGATCGGATCTTCGATCATCTCCGTCGCACGGGCCTTCGGATCGGTCGGCTTGGCGCTTTTCGCCTCCAAGTACCTCTTGACATCTTCTTCGCGGATCACCTGCACACCCAGAGCCTCAAGGATCTTCAGGTACTTGTCGGACTGAATCGCATCCACGATGGTGGACGGCAGAATCTGGTTCAGCTCCTCATAGGTGATGTACCCGCCGTTGGCCTCGCTGCGACGCTTCACGTCCTGAATGACGTCGTTGAGTTCGGTCTCTCGCAAAATCGACATGCCTTCCATGGACGGAAGGATGGTATCGGCGTCGGATGCGTCCGCCGACTCGTCTTCAGCTGCAACCGGCAACGGCGCCTGAGCGGCCGCCTCCTCGCCCGCCGCATCATTCGCCTTGGACTCCGTTCGCTCGACTTCCGCCGCCAGCGACTCCGCGTCCAACGTCGCCGCTTCGACTTCGTCTACGTCTTCAGGCGGCAGATCGTCCCCATCTTCATCACTCACGCGGCGCTTCGGCCTTTCAACTTTCGAGACTTTCTTGGCAATCGTCTGCTTGTCTTTCTCGCCCCAAACATTCTTCTCCTCAGTCTCGCTCTTCGCAAGAGGCTTCTTGACGGCAGACTTCTTGCCTGCCTTATTCGTCTCAACCTTCTTTACGATCTTCTTCGCCTTGGCCATATTGTCTCCAGTCTACAATTCACCCACCTGCACTTTGTCAAGTGTTTTGTGTAGTATATCATATTTGAGCGCGAACAGCGGAGATTTCTTTCATCTTCGTCAAAACCATGACAAGACGATCAACCCCCAACGCGACGCCAGCCGCATTTTCAATCTTTGGCAAGCAATCAATAAATTCGCTGTCTATCGGATAATCAGCCTCTTTTAGCAATTTACGCGCCTCTTTCGCTTTTTCAAACCGCAATTTCTGCTCGTCCCGATCGCAAAGTTCAGTAAAGCAATTCGCCAGCTCCATTCCATCCCAATAGAACTCCCAGCGTTCGGCATAGGTCGTTGGTCGTGGGTTGTTGGTAGTTGGTAGAGCTGTGGTCAGCTTGGCGAGAGAGGCGGCTTGAGGCGGATAGTCCATCAAGAAGACGCCGCCGCCGAGCTCTTTGATCGCAGGCTCGATCTTCGTCGCCATGTCGAAGTCAAAGCGATCTTGATCCCAGTCGCCTTCCCACGGGTCCCACCCGGCATAGCGCAGGTAGGCGTCGCGGACACGCAGTAAAATGTTTTCTCCCTCCGCTCTACCACTACGACTATCCGCTACAACCAGCCCTTCAAGCAGACTTTCCAAGTCCCTCTTGATGTCCAGATAATTCGCCCCACGCCGATACCACTCAATCATCGTGAACTCGGGATTGTGCCGCGAGCCCCTTTCGCCCTCACGGAAACACGGACCAATCTGATAGATCTTGTCCATCCCCGCGGCCAGCAGCTTCTTCATCTGCAACTCGGGCGATGCGCGCAAATATCCGCCCCCGACGACAGGCGGACAGTCAATGTGCTCCTCCGGAGCCGGTGCGGGAATGCGTACTGCCGTCTCGACTTCGACAAATTCCCGCTCGTCAAAGAAACGCCGAATCGCCTGTACGATCTTCGCTCGCTCTCGCAATAGATCGAGATTCATTTAGTCATACCGCTCGAAATACTTGCCGAGCAGCTTTTCAAGCCGCGTCTCCAACCACGGCGTCACCTTCCAGTAATCGCGCAGGTTCAGGTACTCGCCGATCGGACCCGGCTGACCCGGCTTCACCCCATACTCGCACTTGAGCATGATGTTCCTTGCCGTCGCCTCACTCGACACGAACTCGATGACCTGCACCTTGAACCCGAGGATGCGGAGAATCATCGCCCGGAACGAATCGGTCAGGATGTCGCACAGCCGCTCCCGCAGAATCGACTGCCGCATCAGCCCGTCAAACGTTCCCTGGTAGGGCGCGGACTCCGGCCGCGCCGCTCCGATGACTTTTTGCAGTTCGTGCTGACAACACGGCGCGGACAGAATATACCGCGCCTTCCACTCGACGCCTTTCGCCAGCGCCTCGTCCGTCGCCGTATCGCACGCATGAAGCGAAACAACCATAGAGACGTTGTTCAAGTGTTCGAATGTTCGATTGTTCGACTGTTCGACTGTTCGATTGTTCGATTGTTTGACTGTTCGATTGTTCGACTGAGAAGTCACAGAGTCGTCAATTTGAAATTTGAGATCTGAAATCTGAAATTCATTCAGGTCGGCCTCAACGAACAACACCCTGTCCGCCACATCCAACTGCGCAGCCATCTTCTTCGCCGCGGCAACGACATCACTCCGCCGGTCGATCCCGATCACCTTCACATTC
>CALYRV010000126.1 GCA_945483525.1 uncultured Verrucomicrobiota bacterium | reverse complement strand
GAAGATCCCGGTGTGATTATATCAGCGGCGGATACCAATGCTAGTTCGTTAGAGGTAAATTCATAACGTTCGCAGACGCTAAGCACACGGGTTGGCAACCAATTGGTCACTCCAGGGCCAGTCGTGAAGAACATCTTTTCATCAGGATCCTCAAGATCACGTCCCTTATAGCCGAAGGCTTCGGCTTCGGAAGGTGTCTTGCTCGGTTCATCCGAGCATCCGGCGAATACCGCAGCAAGAGCAAACACGATGACAAGATTCTTCATAACTACCCCTTAAATCAAATCACGACATTATCGATAAGCCGGGTCTTGCCGCAATATGCCGCCACCAGAACGCAGACACCTTTGGCAATCTTCTTCACTGGAACGAGAGATTCAGCATCGACGGCCTCAACGTAATCGACCTTGAGTCCAGCGGATTCAAGCGAATCGCGAAGAACGGCGAGCGAAGAATTGCGCCGGGAGGCGATTCGCTTGAGACCAGCGGAAATAGCGAGAGCCATCTCCTTCTCCTTGTCAGAGAGGTAGGTGTTGCGGCTGGATCTGGCAAGACCAGACCTTTCACGCACAATAGGAGCGACGACGATATCAAGGTCGAAGTTCAGATCACGGACCATGCGCTTGATGATCTGCGCCTGCTGATAATCCTTTTGTCCGAACACCGCAAAGTCGGGATGCGCGAGATTGAAGAGCTTAGCGACGACGGTGCAGACACCACGGAAGTGCCCTGGCCGACGAGCGCCACAGAGCCCCTTGGAAAGCTGCTCCTCATTAATGTACACCGAATGGTTTTCGAGATACATGTTCGCTGGAGTCGGGAAGAAGATCGCTGTCGCACCTGCAGCCTTGCACTTTGCGAGATCCGCCTTCTCGTCACGTGGATACTTCTCGTAATCTTCGCCCGGACAGAACTGAACGGGATTGACGAAAACAGACACGATGATCTCGTCCGCCTTTTTCGCCTTAGCCTTCTTGATTAGCGAAAGGTGCCCATCATGTAGATAGCCCATTGTCGGAACAAGAGCAATTCTCTTTCCTGCGCGCTTCTGCTGCGCAGCCCATTTCTGCAACTTGCGGGGTTCGGTGAATACTTTCATAACTTTACGACCGTTATCTTATGATCAGAGATTTAAGTAGTGCGATCTCTTCCTTATAACCCTGGAGGTCGCAAGGGGTTTCAAGATAAAAAGGAAGACTTCTGAGCTTCGGATGATTCACGATGCGTCTGAAAGCATCAAGACCTATATGGCCTTTGCCAATCTTCTCATGGCGATCCTTGTGCGCGGCAAGAGCATTCATCGTATCGTTAATATGAATCGCCTTCAATCGGTCCAACCCGACAATTCGATCGAACTCCTCGACCACACCATCCAGATCAGTGACAATGTCATAGCCGCCATCCCAAACATGACAAGTGTCTAGACAAACCCCTAAACGAGGGCGCGACAGAAGATCATGATTACGAATGGTGTTTTCAAACTTGTCAATTATTGACTTAATTTCTTCAAAGCATCGGCCGACTTCACTCCCCTTGCCAGACATAGTCTCCAGTAGAATCGTAGTTTCGCCGGCATAAGAGGCGACCTTAACAAGAATCTCGCTGATGAGCTCAATTCCCTTTTCCGTTCCTTGTCCGACATGAGAGCCAGGGTGAAAATTATAAAGTGCGCCGGGAGTAAGTGAAAGCCGCTTGAGATCATCGATGAAAACGCTCTCGGCAAAATCCCGCACCTTAGGATCGGCGCTGGCGGCGTTCAGCGTGTAAGGCGCATGCGCCAGAATCGGACCGATCCCGTTCTCCTTCGCATAGACCAGAAAATCTGCGACATCGTTCTTATCAATCGGTTTCGCCGCACCACCGCGGGGATTGCGGGTAAAGAACTGAAAAACGTTGGCGCCGATTGAAACGGCGGTCTGCGCCATCGCAAGATAACCGCCGCTGGAAGAAAGATGACAGCCGACCTTCATTTCGTGAGATGCGCGATGTAACCGCCGCCAGGGGCGAGCGCAATCTTAAGTTTTTCGCCGGGATTAATGGACATGCGGTCATGAAGGTAAGTCGACGGCTGTTTGTCGCTCTCTCTACCGTCTGCAAAGAACTCGCAATTCCAGATTCCGCCGCCGAGGAATGAAGTATCGAGCTCCACAAGCCGTGGCTTGATCGTGTTAAGAACGGCGACATACCAGGATCCATCCTCAGATTGACGGGCGATAGCAGCAAACGATTCGGGACAACCGCCAAGACCGACAGTTTTCTTCCAGACTACCGGAACCTTGGACATAAACCCAAAGGATTCCATATTCTGTTCGTAATGCGTCGGCGAGTCGGCGAGCATCTGCAAAGGCGCTTCGTACATCGCCATCATCGCCATCTGATGCGCACGGGTTCCGACTGAACCTGGATTAACATTGTTGTCGGGCCGGTCTTTGTATACGTTGCCGAACACTGGGAAGTTAAGCATCGCGCCAGGCGTATAATCCAACGGCCCTGCGGTCATGCGGAGGAAGCAGGCGGCAACGTCATTATACATCATCTGTTCAGGAGTGCCGCGGAACCACTTCATTTGTTCAAGACCATGAATGCCTTCATAGTTAATGATATTGGGATAAGTTCGAGACAGCCCGACCGGACGATAGACGCCATGATAGTCAACAAGCATGTGGTTTTTGGCGCACTCGACGGCGAACTTCTCAAGGAAGTCGGCTATCTGCGCATCTCCGCGATCCATGAAGTCGACCTTGAAGCCCTTCGCTCCGAGCTTGGCGAAGTGCTCGGCGACGCGCGCTTCATCCCCGAAAACCTGTGCCCAGGCCATCCAGAGAATAATGCCCACCCCCTTTGCATCGGCATACTTGATAAGATGCGGTACATCGACAACCGGACTAAAATTCCAGATGTCAAGCTTGGCGCTCCAACCCTCGTCGAAGATCACATATTCAACACCGTTCTTCGCCGCGAAGTCAATGAAGCGCTCATAAGTCTTGGTCGTGCATCCACTGGGATCGCCGATGTTATCGAAAGCGTTCCACCAGTCCCATGCTACCTTGCCTGGCTTGACCCACGAGAAATCCATGCCTTCCGCCGCCGGAGTTGCAAGCGCGTTGACGATATCCGCACCCATGAAATCCGCTGGCTTGTCGCCCAGAACAAAGACACGCCAGGGAAGCGTTCCGCCGGCCTTGGCGATATAATCCTCCGTATCCTTCACACAAACCCAACGCCCGCCAGTCTCGCAGAAGTCTTCTGGCTTGGAACCCCAACCGCCCTTGTGAAACGTCGACTTCGGGAATTTCGGCATCGCCGCCGAAAGCGCAACCCCGGCCGCGTCCGCCCCGCGGACAAGACTGAGAATCGGATACGAATGAAGGTTAGACTCGGTCACGGCAACGCAAGCGCCGTTCACGCTGTATGCGAAAGGAAGATAGATATACTTGTTGTCAGAAGGAAGATTTTTTGCATCGGCCGCTTCGGGAGCGGACTCCTCATGACCAAAATGCTGCGTGCGGTTAAACCAACAACGAGCATTGCCATCCGGGATGACTAGACCAGCCTTTTCAGAAGTGATGACCGAAGCGTCTTTCTTCAATACGAAACGATAGGCGACACCATCATCACGCGCAACACCCTGCAGCCCCCAAGCGCCGAAACAGAGCGTAGAAAGATTACCGCTAAGATCGATCGTCGCATTC
>CALYRV010000125.1 GCA_945483525.1 uncultured Verrucomicrobiota bacterium | reverse complement strand
AAGGGGCAAATCGGACGTTTGAGCGAACGAAGAGTTGCATCTTGTTTGCGGGTGCACATCTTGTTTGCGGGTGCAAAAAAGATGTAAATCAACCAAAGAGATAAAATCTTCGCAAAGCCCCTTTGGAAATTGGGGTGCGTGTGATATAATGTTTCACGTTCAAACAAACGTTGGATTCAAAGGGAGGCAAAGTCATGGTAGCCGCAAATTGTTCTATTAAGAGATGCTTTGAACAGGAGTGCTTTTTGGAAGTTCCGTTCTTCCAGCGTGCCTACGTGTGGAATCAGGACAACTGGGAAGAGCTCCTCAATACGCTCTCGCAGGAGTCGTCCAGTATCTTTCTTGGTGCGGTCATTCTTCAGAAACGTGAGAAGGACGGTTCTCATGTCAAGTCATATGCGGTGATTGACGGTCAGCAGCGCCTGACGACGCTGTCGATTCTGCTGTGCGCCTGTTACGATCTCGTTGACATCGATTCGTTGCCGTCTGCGGTGGCCGGGAAGTATCGGTTCGTTGTCGACAGCATGCTTCATACGGTTGATGGCGACGAGTTTAACTTGAAGATGGTGCATTCCGTCTTTGATCGCGATGCGTTCAAACTGGTCGTGGATGGGCGGCATGAGGTTCCGGACGATGCGTGCGAGGGCGGGGTGTACCATCCCGAGAGGGGGATTCGAGCCCTGAGTGGAGATATCAGGAATCCAGACGGGTCCCCGCTTGTGGACTGCTACAACTTCTTCTATCAGAAATTGCGAGCGAAGTCGGAAGATTTTCTGCGAGCGCTGCTGGACAAGTTGACGTCCGATTCGGACGGCAACCAGTTCATTGTGCGCGTGGAGCTGACGAAGGACGAGGATGCCCAGGCGATTTTTGACGTCATCAATTCGACTGGCGTTCGTCTCACGCATGCAGACATCATCAAGAATGACATCTTTCGCCTTCTGCTCGAGCGAATGGGCGACTCGAAGGAGAGCGAAGCGCAGGTGAAGAACCTGCATGAGGAGCTGTGGGCGGAGGTATTCCTTGCCGATGCCGATGCGCGGGAATACTGGGAGAAGAAGAGCGGCAAGGGCGATCGCCAGCGTCCGAACATCGAGCTGCTGTTGCATGACTTTGCTTGCATCCGCGGAATCTACAATCCGGACGAACATAAGTTTGAGCAGCTCTCCAAGGTGTACCGCGAGGCGATCGGGGATTTCACGAAAGAGGAGCTGGTGGCGCTTCTTGAGGAGATTCGTGGTTATGCGGAGACCTACAGGAAAACCTTCGCCGTTGGCCGGCAGGATTCCTACACGTATGCCGATCAGGTCAAGCGCCTGGTCCATATCCTCGCGGAGTTGAAGATCAACACGTTTAACCCCTATGTGCTGAAGCTTGTCCATGAGGGACGGATAGCGGGTGGTTTGAGCGAAGAGTCGAAGAAGGAACTGTCCGATCTTGAAACGCTGGTGGTGCGTGCGGCAATCGTCCATAGCATCCCCTGCACGAAGAACTACAACAAGTTCTGCCGACAGTTCCTGGCGGGCAACTACGGGCCGAAGGAGCTTCTCGCCAATCCCGATTACTATCTGGATGATGCGAGAGTCGCCGAATCTCTGGCGGACATGCGTTTTGACAATTCGCTTCCCACCTTGTTGCTGTTCTGGATTGAACTCTACCGCATCAAAGGGGCGTTGAGTTCCAACGAGGAATTGAAGTATCGTTATTCCCTGGAGCATGTCATGCCGACCAAGTGGCAGGAGCACTGGGCCGAGGTTCCCGTGTATGGCGACGGGGATGTTGTTGAAACCGATGCGTGGAAACGGGAGAAAGTCCGCGCACGCGCGATTCAAGGCCTTGGCAATATGACCATTCTGAAAAAGGCCTTGAACTCGAAGCTCAGGAACAAGGGCTTCTCCGTGAAAAAAGAAGAGGTTCTGAAGAACGACCTTGCGCTCCTGAGTGTTGCGTCGGAGGTTTACTCGGCCGCTGCGGAGTCCTGGGACGAACGCACGATTCGGGCGAGGACGAAAGAACTGGCGAAGGAAGTCGTCAATATCTGGCCGCTTGAAGTTTTTGTCTGATTTTCTTATGTCCAAAATCCGACGTGGGCGACAATATGTGCGTCTACGAAAGGAACTGGAGGACATAATGAAAATCGTGATGGAGAAGAACAGGACGAACCGGGCGATCCGCGAAGCGCTGCGGGAGACCTATGAGCAAGTGGCGGAGGCGGCAGCCGACGCGCTGATGTTCGATTTCGAGGCGGAGAACCTGGAGGTCGAGGATTATCTCGCTTTTGACCGTGATGGCGTGTGGGGCTTGGATTGGAGCCTCTTCGACGAGGATGACTTCAAGCGGTGGGAGAAGGAGCTTCGGAAGACGCTCATCAAGTCGGACTGGCGCGATGAGGACATCGAAGAGGTCGTGAAGCTTTTCGATGTCCTGAAAGTCGAAGAGCGAACGGAGCGGAAGGTAGTCGAGGCCATCATGCGGGACCGGGTGCTGCTCGCCAAGGTCGAGGCGTTCATTGACGACAAGCTGGATGAAGCCGCGTCTGGCGAATCTCTCTCCTCTGCGGAACTTCAGACGCAGGTCATGTCGTGCGAGGAGTTTGCGAAGCTGAGGGATTCAAAGATTGTGAAGGAGAGGAACTTGACTCGGGCGCAGTACATGTCGTCCCGATACTACAGCCGGAAGTACGGTCCGCTGGAGACGGTGTATGTCTCCGGGTCGGACAAGTTGTACAAGACAACCCGCTACGACATTCTGGCTCTGAAGCCGGAGTGATGCGCCGCAGGTTGTTCTCGGCTTGTCGTATAAGCGTGGCGGTTTCCTGACTGAATGCTATAGGAATGCCAATAAATTTGTTACAGAAGGGATTGCTGGCGAACAATATGGATTGGTGAACTATCGTGGCGGAATCATAGTGTTTGCCACTTCCGTAAATTCAGTTGAGTTGTCAAAGAACAAATTTGCAAACAAGGCAAAGCAATTGTGGATTTCCTTCCTAAACATGGCATGCAAGGATAGCAAGTTGAAAAAATGCATTGACAAGTACAACACTGACAAAGCCCACTCCGATGATGTGATTGGAGCATTCAGCGTCGGTAATGCGTTCAAGGGTAAGTGACGGGATTGACAAAGGAGAGCCAGACTTTTCAACAGTTAATGTTAAAGTTCCTGATTTGGGTTGAAGTTGACTGCAATTCTATGCGTATTTCTTCGCACACTTCATTGTGACAGAGCCAACTATAATTGCTAATCTGTAATGAACGGCGCGTCCGTTTTTCATGTCCCAAATTAGTCAGCGCTGACAATATGTGTGTCATTGAAGCGCAAATCGAATGTTGTCCTCGTTCGTTTTGAGAATGGGCTTACGAGACAGGAGGTAATAATGGAGAATGAACATAACGGGGTTCAGCTATGGGAAAATGGTCCGTACTGGGCGACGACAAATATCGGCGCCGAGAGGCCTGAGGATTATGGCTACTACTTCTGGTGGGACTTGAACCCACACGCCGACCGACAATAAGACAGTGGATCAACTGAAGAGCCTGGGTTATGTCGACGTCAATTGCAATCTCATTGTAGAGCACGATGCTGT
This sequence comes from uncultured Verrucomicrobiota bacterium, assembly GCA_945483525.1. The sequence continues at coordinate 204 of CALYRV010000125.1, read as the reverse complement.
AACCCAGCACTGGGGTGGAGGTTATGGATTTTCGGTTCGGGCTGTTCGGGGATTCGCGCAACAGTGAACGTAGGTCGTGCATTAAATGCTAGTATGTGACGGAGGAATCAATATGAAGAAAATGCATCCTGACTTTTTTACGCGGATGATGTGGAAGCGGCGCACGGGGCTCCCGATGAACGTTGCCATTGACGACGGGTATGC
>CALYRV010000124.1 GCA_945483525.1 uncultured Verrucomicrobiota bacterium | reverse complement strand
GTAGCGGAATGCCAGAGGGAGAGTCCATCTTCTTCTTTCAGCGGCTCGTTCTGTCTCCGCATCGTCAGCGACCATTTCGGTGAAGAACTGGAGCGGGACTGGGAATGGTGTGACGTACTGTGTCTGCCGACGTTGAGCGAGAACTTCGGGCGCGTCGTCGCCGAGGCGTTAGAGCGCGGAAAGCGTGTGATTGTCACGGACGGAGCTCCGGCATGGGCGCCTAGTGGCGGCGATGAACCCTGGCGGGAGCGGCTTTTCTATGTGTCGGGTTTCAGGGACGGAACGGACGCTGAGCGGGTGCGACTTCTGAAGAAAGCGCTATATGCATCCAGTGCCGTTTTTTGATATAATCTCATGAAGTTAGAAAGGGTGTGTAGATCATGAAGATTCTCGTTACCGGCGGCGCCGGATTCATTGGCAGTCATACTGTAGTTGAGCTCCTTAACGCGGGGCATGAGGTTGTTGTTGTCGATAATCTTTGCAACAGCTCGAAGAAGTCCCTGCGCCGAGTGAAGAAGATCACGGGTAAGGATGTCACCTTCTACAAGCTTGACATTCGCGACGAGAAGAAGCTCAACGCTGTGCTTGACAAGGAGTCTCCGTTTGGAGCTACGATCCATTTCGCGGCGCTTAAGGCGGTAGGGGAGTCTACTCGGATACCGCTCAAGTATTATAACAACAATCTCGGCGGAACCTTCACTCTCCTTAAGTGTCTGGGCGACCATGGCTGCAAGAACATTGTGTTCTCGTCGTCTGCTACGGTTTATGGCGATCCCAAGTCGGTGCCGATCCGCGAGGATTTTCCGACGCCTGGCTGCACTAACGCCTACGGGTGGACAAAGCTGATGATGGAGCAGGTTTTTAAGGACGTTCAGAAGGCCGATCCCGAGTGGAATGTGGTGTTGCTTCGTTACTTTAATCCGATTGGTGCACATCCTTCTGGGCTTATCGGCGAGGATCCGGCTGGTATTCCGAACAATCTGTTGCCGTATGTCGCGCAGGTCGCTGTCGGTCGTCGTCCTGAGCTGAACGTGTTCGGCAGTGATTATCCGACGCCGGATGGTACTGGTGTGCGTGACTACATCCATGTCGTTGATCTGGCGGTAGGGCATCTGAAGGCGATTGAGAAGATTCAGCGCGATCCAAAGTTAGGGCTCAAGATCTATAACCTCGGTACGGGTAACGGTTATTCTGTTCTGCAGGTAGTGAAGGCGTTCGAGAAGGCCTCGAAGAAGCCTGTTCCTTACAAGATCTGTCCGCGCCGTCCTGGCGATGTCGCCGAGTGTTGGGCGGATCCGTCGTTAGCGGCCAAGGAGCTTGGATGGAAGGCTGAACGGGGAATTGACGAGATGTGCAAGGACGCGTGGCGTTGGCAGCGTAAGAATCCGTACGGGTATAATAAGCCCAAGTCGTAATTCCGGAGTTTGTGGATGGCTACAGGTCGGCGAGAGTTCTTGAAGGGAACGGCATGGATGGGCGCGGCGGCGGCGCTTTCCGGATGCGTCTCAAAGTTAGGTGGGGCCGGCACGATGAGTGGTTTCGCAGTGAAGCCGATCGCCCTGGTGAGAACGGCGCATATCGGAGTAGGCATGCGCGGCCCAGCGGCGGTTCATCGCATGAGTGCGATTCCTGGAACCCGTGTAGCCGCGGTCTGTGACCTTTACCAGGATCGCGTCGACGCTCAGCTCAAGTGGCTTAAAGATAACGGCAAGCCGGAGCCGAAGGGCTATGTTGGCCTTGAGGCCTACAAGGCGGTTTGCGAGTCTTCTGATGTCGATCTCGTCTACATCACTGCTCCGTGGCAGGTTCATGCCAAGATTGCGCTTTATGCGATGGAGCACGGCAAGCATGTGGCGATCGAAGTCCCCGCGGCGATGACGCTTGAAGAGTGTTGGGCGCTCGTTGAGACCTCTGAGCGTACTGGCATGCACTGCATGCAGCTTGAGAACTGCTGCTACGGCGAGGCCGAGATGCTGTCGCTTAATCTTGTTCGTAAAGGCCTCCTCGGAGAAATCCAGCATGCTGAAGGCGCGTATATCCATGATTTGCGAGAACTCAATTATGCGGATAAGGCCCACGGCGGTTATCAGAACTACTGGCGTCTCCGCTGGAATCAGCGGCATATTGGCAATCCTTATCCAACACATGGGCTTGTCCCGGTGATGCAGGCGATGAACATCAATCGAGGTGATCGTTTTGATTACCTTAACTGCATTCAGTGTGATCCGAAGTGCAACGACATTTATTCGGCGGCCAAGTTCGGGCCGGAAAGCTGGCAGGCTAACGTCCATCCGCAGTGCGGTGATCAGTCCGTCACCATGATCCGTACCGTGAAGGGTAACACGATCATGATCCAGCACACGGTCAACTCGCCGCGTCCATATTCGCGGCTCAACCTCGTCCAGGGCACTAAGGGCATCTTTTCGGGTATTGACTTCGCCGCTTGCGAGAACTACGTGACTAGTGGCAACGCTGTGCAGATCGGCTGGGAGCGGGAGCCTGGGAAGGGTTGTCATTCGTTTTTCGGATACGATGAGCTTCAGAAGATCCGCGAGGAGCACAAGCATCCACTCTGGAAGGCGGCAGGCGAGCTCGCGGTGAAGATGGGCGGTCACGGCGGAATGGACTTCTTGATGGATCTCCGGTTGTCTTACTGTCTGCAGAACGGGCTTCCTCTCGATCAGGACGTGTACGATCTTGCTGCGAGTTGTTCGCTTTGCGAGCTTTCCGATCGTTCTTGCCGCGATCGCGGCAATTCCGTTGACGTGCCGGATTTTACGCGTGGAGGCTGGCAGACGGCGAAACCGCTTGGCATCGAGTCTGTAGATGTTGGCAGGCTCGGGCTCATGGACGTGAAGAAAGATGAGGCGGCGCTGAATGTTTGAACTGGATTCACGGCTGGTTTCGGTGTCGGTCGCGGTGTTTCCGTTCGTCGCGTGTGTGGGCCTGCTGTTGGTTGTGGTCTTGTGCGAGCGGTTTGCATGGTTCGCGCAGTTCGTCAAGTACGGCGCTAATGGTGTCATTACCACCTACATCCAAGCGGGAGTGTTCTATCTGTTGGCGTCGACCTGTCTTCTTTGTCTTGGTCCGGACGATATTGCGGTGCGGAAGCTGGGGCTTTCGCCAGTAGAGGTGTCAGATGGCATCCGTGCCGTCCGTTTCGCGGTCGCGACTTCGGTCGGCTTCGTTATCTCCAATCTTGTCTGCTGGCTGGTGAGCAGGTGGTGTGTGTTCAAGCCGGGACGTTTCCAGTGGTATGTGGAGCTTGGGATGTTCTTCGGGGCGTCTACCGTGGCGACGCTCATCGCTCTCGGGGTGAGTTCTGGGCTCATCCGTTTTTGCGGGCTGATGACGTCGATTGCGGTTGTGGCCGAGATTGTGATCTCTTTCTTCGTTAACTTTTTCGTTCGCAAGTTATTCATCTTCAAGGGGTGACCATGAAACGCGTGCTTACGATTATCGTGCTGGCAGCATCAGTTAGTGTCTTCGCTGCGGAGACCGATTCCGACGTCGCCGTAACCAATACCGCGGTCGTCAGCGCAAAAGTTGTTGACACCAATCGGGTCGGGCTTGTGCGAACCGTCGTGGGGCGCCCTGAGGGCTGGCGGATTTCCACCAGGACGTATAAGCTCAATCACGTGAATGCTATAGAGGTTGCGGATAAGTTCAACGAGGTGTGGGGTGGTGATTTCGGTCAGCAGTGGAAGGTTCAGAAGATGGCGGTCGCCTTCGAGGAGTCAAATACGCTGATGCTCACGGCGCCAGGTCAGATCTTGGAAGCGTGCGAGAAGACGCTTCTCGAGCTCGACGTAGAGGCGCGACAGGTCTATATCGAGGCGCGATTCGT
>CALYRV010000123.1 GCA_945483525.1 uncultured Verrucomicrobiota bacterium | reverse complement strand
TAAGGCCCGGAGCGGTACTCCGGGCCTTCGCTTTATCACAAGTGCTTCTACCTGGACTCAAGGCCTCGACTTGACAGCCGCAAGTTAGTTATGGTAAACTTTATGGCGTCTATCTTGTTGGAAGAGGAAGCAAATGACACTGGCAGACCTAAAGGCGGGAGAACTTGCTGAAATTACGGGCTACACGCTCGGGAATGCGGCATACCGTGCGAAATTACTTGCCTTGGGGCTGACGCACGGTGTGCAGCTCAAGATTCTCAATGTCGCTCCTCTCGGAGATCCCTTTGAAATAGCTGTCCGTGGCTATCACTTGTCATTGCGTAGGGCTGAGGTTGGGGTGATTAAGGTCAAGAGGCTTGAGAAGAAGGATATTGTTTGAGGGAAATCACACAGAGACGCAGAGGCGCAGAGAAGGTTTGAAATGAAGACGATCGGTCTGATTGGTAATCCGAATTGCGGGAAGACGACGATCTTCAACGCTTTGACAGGTTTGAAGCAGCCCATCGGCAATTGGCCTGGCGTGACGGTTGAGAAGAAATCTGGTGTTGCCAGATTTGAGGGATCGGGGATTAGGGATCAGGGATCAGGTGGGGAAGTCAAGGTGGTGGATCTTCCAGGGATCTATTCACTGACGGCGACGAGCGAGGACGAGCGTGCGGCGCTGGAATGCGTGCTGTCACACGAGGTCGACATCTATGTGAACGTCGTTGACGCGACGACCTTGGAGCGGAATCTCTATCTGACGCTGCTCATGTGCGAATTGAAGGTGCCGATGGTCGTGGTGGTGACGATGATGGACATCGCGCGGCATCGCAACATCGACATTGCGCTTGATCATCTCTCGGAGCATTTGGGGGTTCCCGTCATCGGGGTGAACGGCAATAATCCGCTCGACATCCGCAGACTTCAGTTGCGTCTCTCCAAGGCCCTGAGCCCTGATCTCTCATCCCTCATTCCTTCTCTCAAGATCGACTATGGCAACGAGCTTGAGCAGGAAATCGACATTCTCTCGTCTTGCACGATCAAGACGGCCGAGGCGCTGAAGGTTTCGCCGCGATGGGTGGCGATCAAGGCGTTGGAAGGGGAACCGCTTGTCACTCAGGCCCTCATCGACTATCACGACATGGCGCCGGAAGTGATCGAAGGCGCGATTGAGCGCGTGACGAAGGTCTTGGCGGATCCGCCGGACATCGAACTCGCCGAAGCGCGGTACGGCATCATCGCAGGACTTGTCCGCGACGTCGTGAAGATCCGCCAGTCGAAGATGTACTTTTCCGAAATCATCGACCGGTTCGTGCTGAACCGGTTCCTCGGGCTCCCTCTCTTCTTCGTCATCATGGCCGGAGTGTTCGGACTCGTCAGCGCAATGGGCGGGAGACCGACGGAGTTCTTTCATCACTGGGGGGTGGTGATCTTTCAGCATCTGCCGGGGCTGCTCGCGACCAGCTTGCGCGCGCCCGAATGGATCGTGGCGGTGATCGTCGCCGTCGGCGGCGCGTTCAACATCCTCTTTTCATTCATTCCGGTCATCTTTACGATGTTCCTCGCGCTGGCGGTTCTTGAGGACTCCGGTTACATCTCGCGTGCGGCCTTTCTCGCGGACCGGTTCATGCGTGCGATCGGACTTCCGGGCAAGTCTTTCGTGCCGCTTCTTGTGGGCTTTGGTTGCACGGTGCCGGCGATCCTGGCGACACGGATGCTTGAGTCGAAGCGCGACCGACTGCTGACGGTCTTTATGATTCCGTTCATGAGCTGCGGCGCGAAGCTGCCGGTCTATGCGGCGTTTGCTGTCGCCTTTTCGCCGGAGCATCCGTGGAAGCTGATGCTAGCGCTGTACCTCGTCGGCATCGTCTTGGGCACGCTCGTCGGGCTCGTACTCAAGCGGACGCTCTTCCGCGGCACTCCGGCACACTTCATTATGGAGTTGCCGCCGTATCACCTGCCGCGTCCGCGGCACTTCCTGCGGCATGCCTTTGAAAACCTTGTCGGCTTCCTCTGGCGGGCCGGCAAGTTCATCGTGCCGATGATGCTTGTCCTGGGAATCCTCAACAGCTTCGATGTGCATGGGAACGCGCGCGAAAATGACGAGGTTTCGTCCAATACTCTCCTGGGGGCCGTCGGACGCGTCTGCACGCCGGTCTTCGAGCCGATTGGGGTCGAGAAGGACAACTGGGAGGCATCCGTCGCGATCTTCACGGGGCTTTTCGCCAAGGAGTCGGTGATCGGCACCTTGAATGGGCTCTATGGAATGATGGGGGAGGGAAAAGGGGACAGGGAACATAGGGAACAGGTTGTGAGCGGAGAGTTACGCAGACATTTCTCGAAGGGTTTCCATCAGGCGTTCGCGTATCTCCTCTTCATTCTCCTCTACGTGCCGTGCGTGGGCGCGACGGCAGTCGTGTTCAAGGAGATCGGCAAGGCCTACGGCGCGATCTTCGTTGGATATCTGACGACGCTCGGCTGGTCCGTCGCGACGATGTACCATGCGGCGATGGTCTCGCATTCGCCGTTTTGGTTTGCGATCGGCGCGGGCGTTGTCGCGGTGATGTTTGGAGGTTTCTGGCTGTACGGACACAAGCATCGCGTTGAGATGGCGTAAAACGGAGATTCTGGCCGGACTGCCGCTGTGCATGCCGGTGCCGCGGTGGCATTTGGCGGCCGTTTTTGATATAATATCATTTCAAATTTCACATTAGGGACACGAGATGGGACAATTAGAGGAATCGTCTGAACTGACGCTCGACTTTACGAAGCTCGAGAAGGTCGGCAAGCAGGTGTTGGATACCCGTGCCGCAGGCGGCGCGGAGCATGACCCCGGGGTCATCCCGGTGGCGGTGCAGAATGCGGACACGAAGGAAGTGATTCTTGTCGCGTATACGAACGAATTCGCGATGAAGGAGTCGTTTGCGAAGCGGAAGCTCATCCTTTGGTCGACATCCCGCAACAAGCTCTGGTTCAAGGGCGAGACGAGCGGCGAGACGTTCGATCTCCTCGAGGCGTATGTCAACTGCGAGCAGAATTCGCTCCTCTACATCGTCCGTCCCTGCCGCGGCGGCATCTGCCACACGAAGAACAGGGCCGGCGCGCCGCGCAACTGCTATTATCGCAAGATCGACTTCGAGACGCTGAAGCTGAGCTTCGTAGATCCGTAAGGAGTGGTAGTCGGTAGTCGTAGGCCGACAAGGGATTGTTAAAAATTCCGCTGTACGACTACGACTGCCAACTACGACTAAACGATTTGAAAGAAAATAACGAAAGGTAGATCTCTAAATGGACATCGTACTACAGGGTCTCGTGCTGATGGGTTTCGGCATGGGCTTCGTTCTTGCGTTTCTCGCGCTTCTCATTGTCGTGACGCTCGTCTCGATGAAGGTCGTTGCCAAGTTCGACTCGATCCTTCCGCAGGACGCGCCGAAGAAGAAGCCGGCGGCTGCGGCGTCGGGCAATGACGACGCAAACATCGCGCTCGCGATCGCCGTCGCCCTCGGCTAACTCAAACATTTTAAACTCAAAAACACAAACACTAAACATCATGGCCAAGAAAAACGTAAAGTTCATGCTCACCGCGTTCCGTGACGGCTTCCAGTCCGTCGTGGGCGCCCGCGTTCTCTCCAAGGACTTCCTCCCGTGCGTGGAGGAGGCGTATGCGGCGGGAGTCCGCTGGTTCGAAGCCGGCGGCGGCGCGCGTTTCCAGAGCTGCTACTTCTACTGCCAGGAAGATGCGTTCGACGTGATGGACGCGTTCCGCAAGGCGGCCCCCGAGGCCGACCTGCAGACGCTCAGCCGCGGCGTGAATGTCGTCGGCCTTGAGTCGCAGAGCTCCGACATGATCAAGCTTCATGCGCAGATGTTCAAGAAGCACGGCATGAGCTCGATCCGCAACTTCGACGCGC
>CALYRV010000122.1 GCA_945483525.1 uncultured Verrucomicrobiota bacterium | reverse complement strand
CTTCCACCGGCGAGGCGGAAACACGAGCGTATACAAAACCGATGCACTAAGCACCAGAGAGAACAACGGGAACGTAACAACTGCGAACCAGGAAGGCGAACGTTTTTTCTGAGACAGCGCGATTGCACCAAACCCAGTAACCCATCCCATAAGTAAGATGAACATCAGCACCCCAAGGAAAAATGTCGACGCCTGACAAAAAGGCACGCCGGCAAAAAGCTTCCAGAAGAAGGCGACAACATTGAACAGATGAATGAATGCCACCGAGATACCGGTAATTATCGCAAAAAAGCTGTCGAAAAGCCGAGGCGAAGGATGGATGACCATACCCTTAAGCCAGACTCCGACATAATGGAACACAACCTGCCAACCGCCAGTCGCCCAACGGCGGAGCTGACGCCACATTGAATAAACGGTCTCCGGTTGCTCATCAGCATAATCGGCGTCAGGAAGGTACGCAACGCGCCCGCCCCGAAGATTATGCTGGACCGTAAACTCCACATCTTCAACCATCGTAAGCGTCTTCCACCCTTCCGGCGGCAGCGCGGAGATCAGAAATGCAAAACCTGTTCCGGTAAGCTTGCCAGAAAGGCGGAGATTGGTGCGGACCCGATTGGACAACTCGTTCATCATGTCCCAGTAGACGGTATACCAACCGGTAATCGTATTCGTCTTGGCATTAGAGCAATGACGACGGCCAGTGACCACGGTCTCACCATCAAGCAACGCGGAATTAACGGTGTCCAGCCAATTGTCGGACATAACGTTGTCGGCATCGAAAACCGCAATGGCGTCATAATTCCCATCGGCAACAATTTTCTCTATACCCCAGGCTAAGACGTCGCCCTTGCCATGGCTTGGAGTAGTCTTCTCCCAAACAATCGCACCGGCCTCACGGGCTATTTCCGCGGTACGATCGGTACAATTGTCGGCGAGAACGATGACATCACGCAACCCAACCGGATACTTCGACATCATCACGCCCTTGACCGGCAGCTTGATGACCCTCTCTTCGTTACGAGCGCAAACAAGTACCGCGAACCGGATGCGTGGCCCTTTATACGGATGTTTCCTGCCGGAAACCAGCAAACCAATCAACACCACGAATGTCGACCAGAAGAAGACAATCGTGAGCGCAAGGCAGATGATGTCGAATGCGAAGCTCAAGTTCAGGCCTTCTTGAAGACCAGAATACCATTGTGTCCGCCAAATCCTAGCGAGGACGAGACCGCAACGCGGATATCGCGCGCGACACCAACATTCGGGGTGTAATTGAGATCCAACGGCACCTCTCCTTTTTCCACATCAACATCAAGATCGGGTTCGTCGTAGTTGATCGTCGGCGGGACGAAGGAATCTTTGATGGCGAGTGCAGTAATAGCCGCCTCAAGAGCGCCGGTGGCGCCGAGCAGATGCCCGTGCATCGACTTCGTCGAGGAGATGTTGATCCTCTTCGCGCCCTCTTCGCCGAACACGGTCTTGAAGGCCTTCGTCTCCATCTGGTCGTTAAGATGCGTGGAGGTGCCATGGGCATTGATGTAATCGACGGTGGACTTGTCGGACACACCGGCGTCCTTAAGCGCGATCTCGATCGCCTTGATAGCGCCGACGCCGCTCGGATCGGGAGCCGTGATATGATAAGCATCACTCGTCGCGCCATAGCCAGCGAGCTCGGCGTAGATGTTCGCGCCGCGGGCCTTGGCGTGGGCTTCGCTTTCGAGCACGAGAACTGCAGCGCCTTCGCCCATCACGAATCCGTCACGCCCCTTGGTGAACGGACGACACGCCGTCTCCGGCGTATCATTGTAACGCGTGGAGAGCGCCTTCATCTTCATGAATCCGCCGACGGCGAACTCGAGAATCGCCGCCTCGGTACCGCCGGCGACCACAACATCGGCGCGACCGGCGCGAATCATATCAAGCGCAAAACCTAGAGCATCAGTAGAAGACGCGCAAGCAGTGGTAATGACCTGCGAAGGACCCTTGGCACCGATGGCGATCGACACATTGCCCGCCGCCTCGTTAGCAATGAGCTCGGGAATGGCAAGCGGCGAAAGACGATCGGGCCCGCGGTCGAAAAGGATTTTGTAGTTTTCACCGGTAACATCCAGACCACCGATACCATTACCGATCAAGACGCCGACACGGTCCATGTCCGGGTTGCAGGCTGCGCCTTCAGTTCCAGCCTGAACATTCAGCTTGAACCCAGCGTCTTTCCACGCTTCGACAGCAGCGGCGACAGCATACTGGGAGAAAAGCGCCATGTGACGAGCTTCGCGACGATCGATCAGGCCTGAATCAATCGCATATTCCTTGAATCCCTTGACCTCTCCCGCTACCTGCGAAGTGCAGCGGGAAGGATCGAAACGAGTGATCCTCGTGATTCCAGGCTTACCTGCCTTGATGTTTGCCCAAGCAGCATCCTTGCCGTTACCACTCGCACAAATCATGCCGATGCCGGTAATCATCACTTTGTTCATATTACTGTTCCTTCAGGTTTTAGAGCTTGGGCCAAACGGTGTATATTCCGCCATAAGTGAGGCCAGAACCGAATCCAACCAACACGATCTTCATACCTTCACGCAGACGATGCGTACGCACGGCCTGGTCGAGAGAAATCGGGATTGACGCGGCGGAGGTATTAGCAGTCGTCTTAAGGTTAAGCCAGAAATTCTCGAGCGGAAGCTTCATGCGCCTGGCAACCGCCTCGATAATACGGCCGTTCGCCTGATGAGCGAAAACACGATCGAGTGCGGATGGCTCATGACCGAAATGCGCACAAAGATCTTCGGTAAGCTTTGACATCGTGCGCACCGCGAAAGCGAACACCTCGTGACCAGCGAGCTTTAACTTGGGAACGATCGGCTGCGGCGCTACAGGAATGCCGGTATTAGGATCAAGCGGCAATGCATCTCTCGTGCCCCCGTTCCGCTCGATGAAATGCTGACCTGAACCATCTGCACCAAGAATGGAGAACGCCACGGGAGCTGACGAATCTCCGTCGGAACCGATCACTAACGCACCGGCACCATCGCCAAAGAGGATACAGACCGAACGATCGGTCCAATCCATCACACGCGAAAGGCACTCCGCACCGATCACGAGGACCTTCTGGTCAGGATGCAACATGACATATCCACGCGCCTGCTCGAGCGCATAGACGAAACCGGCACAAGCAGCCTGCAGATCATAGGCTCCGGCATGAGGACAGCCTAACGCATCCTGAACAATGGCCGCCGTCGAAGGATAGGTGGCGTAATCAGGTGTCGAGGTGGCGACAATGATAAGACCAACCTCATCGGGCTTTACGCCTGCAGCTGCCAACGCGACGCTGGCAGCTTTAACGGACATGGTCGAAGTGCACTCGCCCTCCTCCGCTATATGCCGAGAGTGTATACCCGTATGCTGATATATCCACTCATCCGAGGTATCCAACGATTTCGCAAGGTCATCGTTCGTAATAACCCTACGAGGCAGGTAACTACCAGTCCCTAAAACTTTTATTCCCATACTGACGGATATTATAGCAAAAAAAGGACCGCAGCGAAAGTGCCACGGCCCTTTTTAGTAGGTCTTTTCAACCGATTACTTCGCGATAACGCGAGCCATCTCAACAACCTTGTTCGAGTAGCCCCACTCGTTATCGTACCACGCGCAGACCTTGACGAAAGTCGGGTCGAGCTGGATGCCGGCCTTGACGTCGAACACGGAGGTCTTGCTCTCGTTACGGAAGTCGGTCGAAACGACCGCTTCGTCGGTATAACCGAGAACGCCCTGGAGACCGCCCTCGGCGATCGGGGTCTCGGAGGCCTTCTTCATGGCCGCGCAGATCTCCTCGTAGGAAGCCGGCTTCTCGAGCTCGGCCGTGAGGTCGACGAACGAGACGTCGGAGGTCGGAA
>CALYRV010000121.1 GCA_945483525.1 uncultured Verrucomicrobiota bacterium | reverse complement strand
CGGCTGCGCGGTCGGATTGACGCTGTCGAGGAGACGCTTGTGCGTCCGCATCTCGAACTGGTCCATGGACTTCTTGTCGGCGATCGGCGAACGGTTCACCGTGAAACGCTCGACACGCGTAGGAAGCGGGATCGGCCCGACAACCTGAGCACCCGTCCCGCGGGCCGTGTCGATGATTCCACCGACGGCCTGATCCAGCACACGATGATCGTATGCCTGGAGGCGGATGCGCACTCTCTGCTGCTGCATTTTCTTTTTTCCTTTGTTTCTGTTTCAGTTGACCTGTGCTTCAACGGTCGCGATATCCGCGTGCAGGGACCTTTTTTCTTAACCCTGTTGGCGCGGGAAGCCCTTGGCGGCGCTTCGCTCACGACTGAGTCTCCGCTCAGTTTTCCCCTTAAAAATCAGGCCCGCGATTACATCGTAACCGCGGGCTTTTCAGCTTACGGTCACGACGCGGCAAGCTCTACTCGCCCGTATCGCAACACCGTCCTCTTTCGGGGAATTGATGAAAGTATATCAAATTTTGAGGGTGTTTGACAAGGGGGTATTTTGAGAAAGTTTTGAGTGAAAAGTGAAGAGTGAAAAGTTATGTCCGAGTCGCATCCACAGCACCGAACCTCCGCCTGTTGTCATTGACAACCTCGACCTCCAATTGCTATAAGTCTCATTGGTCCGAAAAAGTGTACCAAAGAGACTTATAGCATGCACAAGCGACGATAGACGACCAGCAATTTTGATATCTGCGAATAATCTGCGCTATTACAGCAATATATCAAGATACCTTACTTAATTAGCAGCAAATACGCCTTCAATTTCAACGACATAGACATCATGAAACGAACCGCCGGACCGAGGACCGTACCACTTCTCAAGCATGGACTTATCGAGAAAATTTGCCGCTTCCATCGAAGATTTGAAGATTTTACGACAGTCAAGGGTAAGACGAGCCTGTTCGAAGGTCATCGCACCGCTATCCAAAACGACCGGCTTAAGACCCGTTTCCTTGACCTTATCGACATCGCGTCCGCTCTTCGTGCCGCAGAACTGGAGGATGCTGCGATAATCCTCCTTATAGAAGGAAAGCGTCAGACGGTCTTCGCGCTCAATGAAATCATGGGTATAACGCGGCGGACGGACGAAGACGAACGCGACCGGCTTGTTCCAAAGCCAGCCGATTCCACCCCAGGAGGCGGTCATCATATTGAACTTCCCCTTGTTTCCTGCCGTGACCAGCATCCATTCCTTACCGATGAGATCAAATGCGTTTTCCTTCGCGAGCTCCTTGATATCAACCTTCTTCATGAACTTGACGTCCTTTCCTGATGAAATTCCCGCCGCAGCCGCCACGCTCAACGCGGCGATCCCACGGACAAACTCCTTGCGATCGATTTTCTCCGACATGTTTATTCAAGTGTACCACAAACCACCGACGCGGATATGAAAAAGACGCGGCGTTTCCACCGCGTCCCTTCTTCTCGGCTTCAGGCCGGCTCGAACTCTTCCTTGCCGACACCGCAGACCGGACAATGCCAGTCGGACGGCAGGTCTTCGAACGCGACGTTATCATGCTCCGCCGGATCATAAACCCAGCCGCAGATCTTGCAGACGTATTTCTTGTTCTCCATAATCATCCTCCTTTCGTTTTCTTACTTATTTCCGACATCAAATATTATACACTATTTCACTTCCGCTGTCTGTTGTTATTACAATAAAATTTAGATTTCCATTACCTGATGAGGAAACGGGCCTTGTAGAAACGCGCGCCGGTCCTCTCTGTTGGCAATTATCGAGATGCGGGCGAGATGCGAAACGAGATTCCCGTCAAGCGTCTTCTCAAGATAGGGGATCACCTCGTGGCGCACTTTGTTACGCTCGATTGAGGTATCGTCGTTGCTCGCGTCTTCGCGCCACTCCTCGCCGAACTTCTTCAGATACGCCTGCAGCTCCGCATCACGGCAGCCGAGCAAGGGACGCACGAACCGGATTTCGCCGACCTCGCTCTTCTCGCGGATATTCGCAAGCGAGACGCGCTTGATGCGCATAAGGAAGGTCTCGGCGACATCATCCATCGTGTGTCCCGTCGCGATTGCATCGAGCTTCAGTGTCTTCATACACTTCTCAAAGAACTCGAGCCTTACACGCCGCGCAGCCATTTCAAGCGACTCGCCCTTCAGCTGCACGACCTTCGCGTGCGTGCCTTTGAAAGGGACGCCGAGACGCTTCGCAAGCGCACGGACGAACCGGTACTCCTCCTTCGACTCCTTGCGGAGTCCGTGATCGACGTGCAGGATCACGAACCTCTTCGCCACGTTCTTCTTCTTGCCGCCCTTCGTCATCAGGAAGGCGAGCGCGACGGAATCGGACCCGCCGGAAACCGCGAGTCCGATACGTCCCGAAGGCAGGATGTGACGATTGATCTTCATCAGCGGAAGACGATTTCGAGTCCGTCGTAAGCGGCCTTCATCCCCGTCGGAAGTTCCGCGTCGATTTTCTCGGACGGCCATTCGCGGTAACGGAGGGCGAGATGCGTGAGGTAGGCGGACTGACCTTCCGGCGGACAGTACTTATCGTACTGACGCAACCCCTTGATCGTCCGTTTCACCAGCTGCACGCTCGAATGCGTGAACATCCGGAAATCCGAATCCTCGAGTCCGTCCGTCGCCTCCATGATCAGTGCCGTGATCGCCTGCGGTTCATGCACGAACGGATTGCCGGCGTAGCGTCCCTTGAAGTTATCAGGATTCACGTGCGCGTCGATTCCAACCATCCGCGCTGCATCCGCGGGAATGCCGGCGGTATCGGTCGCGTAGAGGAGACGAGTCTTCCCCTTCTCCACGAGATAGAGCGACGCGCGCTCCAATACGCCGTCCGTCACCCGCGAAGTCGCGTGATTGGCCGGCACGCCCGTGAAGGAGAGTCCGCATTCCTCGATCTTCTTGCCAAACGGCAGCGCGATGACTTCCGGTGCGGGGAGCTTCAGCTTCTCGGCGATTCTCGCGACATCGGCTTTCGCCGCGGCCGCCCAGGTCTCCTGCACATACATGCGTTTGACGCCGAGCTTCACGATCGTCGCGGGATCGTAATGATCGCCGTGGGAATGCGTCTGGAAGATCACCTCGGGTCTGACGCCTTCGGGAATCTTATTGAGCACGAGCGACGTGAGGTCGATGAGCACCTTGTCATCGAGCAAAACGCTCGAGCACTTGCGGAAGCTGTTCGCACCGCCGGCGGCGCCGGTGCCGAGAAAGCGCACCTTGATACCGGCGACGGGTTCGCTGTCCGCGGCGACATCGGCAAAGGACGCCAGCGCACACGCGGCGACGCCACCTGCGATGAATTCACGTCTGTCCATTGTCAGGACCTCCGCTCAGTTCTTGAAGGAATGAATCGGCGCAGGGATACGTCCCTTGCGGGAGATCATCGCCTCGCACGAGAAGGTGTTGACCTTCATCACGGGACCGTATCCGAGGAGTCCGCCGAACTCCACGGAATCGCCGACCTTCTTGCCGAAGGCGGGAATCACACGGACCGCAGTGGTCTTCTGGTTGACCATGCCGATGGCGGCTTCATCGGCGATGATTCCGGAGATTGAAGTCGCAGGCGTGTCGCCGGGGATGACGATCATGTCGAGTCCGACCGAACAGACGCAGGTCATCGCCTCGAGCTTCTCGATCGAAAGCGCACCGGCCTCGACGGCGTCGATCATACCCTGGTCTTCGGAGACGGGGATGAACGCGCCGGAGAGTCCGCCCACGTAGGAGCTCGCCATCACGCCGCCCTTCTTCACCTGGTCGTTCAAAAGCGCCAGCGCCGCGGTGGTGCCCGGAGCGCCGGGATGTTCGAGTCCGATCTCCTTGAGGATGTCGGCGACCGAATCACCGACGGCCGGAGTCGGAGCGAGGGAAAGGTCGATGATTCCGAACGGAACTCCGAGACGCTTCGACGCCTCCTGCGCGACGA
>CALYRV010000120.1 GCA_945483525.1 uncultured Verrucomicrobiota bacterium | reverse complement strand
ATAGGATGCCCGTGCCCGTATTTCGGGAAAAACAGCTCAAATTTAGCCGAAAGATTACGAGTTCCGCCTGAAAAGCGTGCGTTCTTCAAGCCGAACGAGTCACTCCTCTTAGGCATCCCTTTATAAATTGCACGTGCCGTGCATGTAATCGACCCTTTGTCCGACCATTTTCCAGATGATCCATTGTACGCGGGATCCCAAGCCAATTTAACGACGCTCTCCTTAATCTCGTCTACGGAGAACGAAGCATTCTTGTATGCTTTCTTAACATCAGCCAACTTCACACCAGAGAACCCCTGTGGCACAACACCCACCACTAATTCAACCGTGCAATCTCGAGTCTCATCATAGCAAAATTCATTCTGCCCTCGATAAGGATTGTCGTCAGGATTATTGACCGGATCTCCCGCCGGTTTTATGAAATCAAAGCCCCAGCACACATACTTGGCGCGGTCCACAGCTTTGCTTTTCTCATGCTCGATGCTGATCTCTCCAAGCTGCGCATTCGCCGTATTCAGATAATACGTCTTGCTTCCCACAGTTCTGGCCGTCAGTCCAGACATATCCGCCGGCAAATAGGTCGTTGGGTAGCGATCGACTGATTTCTCAAGCAATGCACCGGCTGGCGCGCTGATTGAAATTTTCTGGGCCTTTTCAGAAAGTGCATTCGGACGACATGTAAACTTAACCGTCTTCGTGTTGAAACTCGCATACCGTTCAAGCACAACCCCCGGATCGTCCTCCTTATCTTCCCTTGTCTCGGCCGCGCAGACGTCAACCAAAACAATGGTAAATGATGCCGAGCCGGAAAGCTTCGCCTCCTTGCCTTTATACGTACCCTTCACCGTAACGGAAGCGGTCTCGGCTTTTTCTCTGGAACTCGGCGTTTTCTTCAGCCAGAAACCTAACTTCTGAGTCGTTTGAGTCGTTTCATCGATCTCAACTTTCGCATTTCCCGAATTACCCACCGACCATTTACAGGGCTTATCTTTCGCGACCTCAAACCCTTTATTTGGGATAATCGTCACAGAGGCCGAATGATAATTATGTTCCTTAAAGTATGTCTTGTCTGTTGACCGGATCATATTGATACCCAAATACGGTCGTATCTCTACATACGCAATCACTTCCTTTATCTCAAGGGAAAAAGTGAAATCTCCCTCACCATTTGACCCATGAAGCGTCAACGACCTCGATCCTCTCTTGACATCAACAGTCCGCGGGGCTGTATCCGGATTGGTTTTGCTCGTATTCCAAGACCATCCAGACCGGGGCGTTACGGTAACCTTAACCGACTTCCCATCATCCGGCGCAAACACATAGACTATCTTCTTCTCAGGATCATACATCATTTGATAGATGTCACAGCTTACATTGGCTGCATCGACATTGATGTTATCCGAGACCTTAGGAACCGATGCTTGACTTGTAAAACATGCCAATATCAAACATGCAAGGACACTTGTCAAAATACAGTTCTTATATTTCATCGATATTTTTAAGTAGTCCATTTTCCAAAACGGCCGCACATTATATCACAATATCAGCTACCCTTTCAAGGATGCCATCGGCACAAGGCGGACAAGTGGCTCGATGAGGTCGCGCTCGGCGTCAATTACCGACTCGATGTCCTTATAGGCCTGCGGGGCCTCGGAAAGGTCGAGACGTCCCTTCGCCTTGCCGTAGCCCTTGTACTTGTGCCAGCGCTCGCACACGATACCGTCCATCGCCTGATCACACTCCTCGACGGTCAGAGTCGTTGAAGCCGCGATACGGCTCATGCGACGGCCCGCCCCGTGCGAACAGGACATGAACGAATCCGGATTGCCGAGTCCGCGCACAATGTACGAAGCCGTGCCCATCGAGCCGGGAATGATCCCGATCTCGTCCAGCTTCGCCGAAGTCGCCCCCTTGCGGTGGACGAACACCTTCTTGCCGAAGTGCTCTTCGCACGCAGCATAGTTGTGGTGGATGTCGATCGTCCGGAGAAAGTTGACTTCAGGCACGAACTCGGCGACAGTCTCCTTCATCGCCTCCATCATGCGACGGCGGTTCTCCTTCGCGTAACGAAGCGCGAAGAGCATGTCCGTGAAGTAGTAGTGTCCGTCCGCCTCCTCGATCGGCAGGAACGCGAGATCGGGATCCGCCAGCGGCACGCGGAAGCGCGTGCAGAGACGGTTCGCAATCTTGTGATAATGCTCTTCGATGCGCTTGCCGAGATTACGCGAGCCCGAATGGATCATCAGCCAAACCTTCGAGCCGCCATCGGGATCGCCATTCCCGTTGAGCGATGTCGACTTCTGCAGCTCGATGAAGTGATTGCCGCCGCCGAGCGTACCGAGGTTCAGACGGTCGAGCTTGGACGGCCAGAGGTTCGAGCGCATGCCGTTGTTGGCGGTGTACTCCTCGAAGCCCTCCCAGTTCTGCGTCTCGCGGTGCGACACGCCCTCACCGACCGGAATGCGCTCCTTGAGCTTCTCCTGGAAGGCGCGGCGAAACGCCATATCCGCGAAACGCTCCGCCGGGATATCCGTCTCAGTCGCGATCATGCCGCAGCCGATATCGACACCGACAGCCGCCGGAATCACGGCGCTGTCCGTCGCGATCACGCCTCCGATCGGCATCCCGTATCCCTGGTGCGCATCGGGCATCAGCGCCACGTGATGAAACACCACCGGATGCTTCGCGAGATTCGCGGCCTGCTTCACCGCCCCCTCCTCGCAATTCTCGCACCAGCTCTTCACCGGCACCGAATACCCCTCCTCAAACTTCTCCCACTTCATATTTTCCTCCTTCTATCTCAACTCAACCCTTAAACTCCCACGAATCCAATTGATCGCAGACATTAAACGCACCGATGACATCTAAATTTGTCAGATAGTGTTTCGTTTCCTTCTGCACATCAATTGACCAATTAATCCGACTGTTACGTCCCGGATCATAGAACACACAACCTCCTACCAGCAGATTCAACGGCAGCAGCAACTGGTCCGCCAGATGCTTCTCGCACGCCTTGCCCGCCTTCAGGAAATCGCGCACCGACCTGACGACCTCGTTGGCGACCGACTTACGAGACTTGTCGTAAGTACCGACTGACGAGAAGACCACCGAACAGCGCTCATAGTCAAGCTGCACATAGCAGTAGTTGCCGGGACCGAACGCCTCGACCGTCCGGATTTCACGCGTCAGGTTCAGATCTGCCAGCTGTTTGCCGACGATACCGACTTCGGCGTCCGCAATCGCCTCGGGAAGCGCAGAAACGACGCCGACAACCTTGCCGCCGCGATATTCGCCGAGCCCGCGCAGATCGAACCGACCGATCTTCTTCGTCACATCGAACGGCCAGACACGCAGCTTAACGACGCCTCCCGCCGCCGGATAGAACCCCGGCTGCACCAGCTCGGACTCGATCTTCACACCCATGCGACGAAGTTCCGGAAGATACGTCTCGGCGAAGAACTCCCAGATCGGCGCAAACGGCACGTGCGTACCGCCGGTGATCGTCACCGTCGAGGGTTTATCCGCCTTCAACAGGACTGGGATGACCGTCTGCGCGACCAGAGTAACGCTTCCAGCAGTGCCGATGTCGAACCGATAATCACCGCCCTTGATCGGTCCCGGCTTGAACTCCAGCTCCATCGACCCGACAGCAGCCTCGGATACCTTCGCGCCGCAGATTTCGGCAACGGCCTTCACACACGTCAGGTGCTGACGCTTCAGTCCCGGCTTCTCGCGTCCGGCACGGATCTTCACGAGCTCGATCTCCGTTCCCGTGATCGCGCTCAAGCTCAGCGAGGTGCGGAGAACCTGTCCACCACCCTCGCCCATCGACCCGTCGATTGTCACAAAGTCTTTCATATGAAACATCCTTCACCTGCGCAAAGCCCCCGGGGCGGGGCACACGGATGTTCGGTCCGTTCCCGCCCCGGGGTGAAAGGCATACCGAGAAACCGCATGATAAGTTTTACGCCT
>CALYRV010000119.1 GCA_945483525.1 uncultured Verrucomicrobiota bacterium | reverse complement strand
TGATTTAAGTTAATTATATCAAAAGAGCGACTTTAAGGCAATAGCACAATCGACACTCAATCAACTACGGTACCGACTTGCTTCCCCATGATAACGTCTTCAAGCGCGGTCTTGTCGAAGAAGTCGAAAACGACGATCGGAATGTTGTTGTCCATACACAGCGCGAACGCGGCCGAATCCATCACCTTGAGACGTTTTTCAAGCGCCGTCTCGTACTTGAGCGACGAGTATTTCGTCGCCTTCGGATCCTTCTTAGGATCGGCGGTGTAGATGCCGTCGACCTTGGTCGCCTTCAAAAGCGCGTTCGCGCCGATCTCGCTGGCCTTGAGTGCGGCCGCCGAATCGGTCGAGAAATAAGGATTTCCCGTACCGCCGCCGAAGATCACGACGCGCCCCTTCTCGAAATGACGGAGCGCACGACGCTGAATGAACGGCTCCGCAAGCTTGGGCATCTCGATCGAAGTCATCACCCGTGTCGGAACCCCGATCGACTCGAGCGCATTCATCATCGCGAGCGCATTGATGATCGTCGCGAGCATACCCATCGAATCGCCAGTCACGCGGTTTACGCCCTTCCCCGCGCCGGTGAGCCCGCGGAAGATGTTGCCTCCGCCCAGCACGATGCCGACCTCAACGCCGAGCTTGTGAATCCTCTTGATGCGCTCGGCCATGAATGCAAGATTCTTGGGGTCGATGCATTCACCGGTCTCCTTGTTACCCAGAACTTCGCCAGAGAGTTTGAGAAGGATACGACGATACTTGATGTTACGAGATGAGGTTTTCATATTAATTTAATTATACCAAAAAACGGAAGTTCGGAAATAGAGGTTAGAGATTTGTTCGACAGTGGGTCACCAGAACTCCCAGCGGTTGTACTGAAGAACAAAAAGTCCGAGCATCAGATTGGTGGTCGCATGCGCGACAATCGCTGCGAAAAGACCCTTCTTCAGATAAAGCAGTCCGTACAGGATGCCGCAAACGGCAGCCACCACCGGGCGGTTGTGTTCGATCGCGAACAATACAACCATCCAGCCGAAGCCCGCATAACGGATTAGCCACCTGCGGAAAAACAGCTCCTCGGCGATCGAGATCACGAAGGCACTGCCGAACAGCTGCAGCCAGGTAAATGCCGAATCGAGCGGAAGCGCCTTCGCGTCCGCATACGGATCACCGACCACACAGAATTTCCGATACCACTCAAGACGATCTGGTGCAATCCAAATAAACAAAACGGCAACGCCTATGGCGATGCCGGTTAGGAAGGTAACGGGAAACGAAGAACGAGGAATGAGAAATTGCGGAGATTCTAATTTCCTAAAAGTCACACAAGCTGCCGCAAGAAGCGCAAGCGTAACGAAGGTACGGACCGAATACGCCCACGGCGCGGACGGCAGCCACATCATCAGCACCATCCACGCCGCATACGGCGCAATCAGCCAGAAGCTCCTGCTCATTTCCCCTTCAGCCCCTGCTGACGGAGGATCGCGTCGATCTCGGGATCGCGACCCCGGAACATCCTGAAGACCTCGAGCGCACTCTTCGAGCCGCCGAGCGCAAGAATCGTATTGCGATACTTCTCGCCCACCCGCTTCACCGCGGCATCATCGTGAAGCCCGGCCTCCTCGAACGCGCCGTAGCAGTCAGCGCACATCACCTCCGCCCACTTGTAGCCGTAATACCCCGCAGCGTATCCACCGGCGAAAATGTGGGTGAACGCACAGAGGAACCTGTCGCCTTCTAGGATCGGAAGCCCGAAGTGACGGAAGTTCTCTTCTTTCACGCGAACGGCATCTGACTTCGTATCGACGTGAAGCTGCATATCCGTCTTCGCGAACGCGAGCTGACGACGACAGGCGGACGCCGCGCGGAAATTCTTCGCGGCCTTGACCTTCGCCTTGAGCTCGTCCGGAACCGTAATCCCCGTGCGGTCGTCAAGACACCAGAACTCGTTGAACTGCGAGGCGACTTCGACCGCGTCCCACTCGACGAGCGATATGCCCGCCACATCCTCCTCGTCCATCTTCGTGAGCATGCACTGCGTCGCGTGCCCGAACTCGTGGAACAGCGTCTCCACCTCGCGCATCGGCATGAGGCACTTGCCGTCCTCGGGCTGCTTGAGATTGAGTACCACCAGCGCGAGCGAAAGCTCCACCGACTTCTCGCCGTTCCGACCGCGCATCAGGCGGCGGTTCCTGAATTCGTTCATCCATGCGCCGCCCTGCTTCTGTCCCGGACGCACATAAGGATCGAGATAGAAATGCGCGACCGGAGCACCCGCCTCTCGGACCTCAAAGAAACGCACATCCGGATGCCAGACGCTCGGCTTCTCATCCCCCTTGCGCTCGACGATGTCGATTCCGTAGAGGAACTTCATCATCTTGAAGAGTCCCGCAAGCACGTCCTCGAGCTCAAAATACTTCTTCAGCTCCTCTTCGGAATAGGAATACGTCTTCTCCCTCAGCTTCTCGGTGTAGAACGCACGATCCCAAGGTTCAAGAGAGAATTGAGGACGACGATCGAGTCCGAGAGCGGATTTCGCGAATTCCTCTAGCTCCCTGTCCTCGGCGACGGCGATATTCGCGGTGGCCGCATCAAGATCGTCGATCATCTTCAGGACGGACGCGACGGACGGCGCGCACTTGGTCGCGAGCGAAAGCTCAGCATAATTTCCGAAGCCGAGCAACTCCGCCTTCTCTTGCCGCAGTCTGAGAATGCTTTCGATGCGCGACTGATTCTCCGGCGCCCGCGTCGACCGGGCGCGATAAAGGTTCTCACGGACCTCCCGGTCCTCGCAGTGCTTCATCGTCTCGAAATAATTGCCGTCGTCGATCGTCCAGGTCTTGCCGTCCTTCTCGAACCTGTACGCCTTGGTCGCATCGATGACCGCATTAGCGAAGTCCATCCCGAGCTTGGCGAGCTCCTGCGAGATCGCGTTGTAGCGATCCTTCTTCTCACCTTCCAGCGCCACGCCCGACAGCTCCGCGCCCTGCACCATCTTCTCAAGGATGCGCCTGCGGACGGGATCGCCGGTCGTGATCCGCTTCGCCGCCAGATAGATCGCCTTGGACTGCCCCATGCGGAGACCGAACTCGACCATCTTCGGCTGCAACTCCTCCTCGACCTTGCGCCACTCGTCGGAGTTCATGACGCTCGTCATGTGCGAGAGCATGCCCCAGGTCCGGTTCAGCTCGCGCGTCGCGTCATTAAGCGCCCAGACCAGACCTTCGTAATTCGTCGGATTCGAAGACTCGATATCCGCCACCCGCTTCTCCGCCGCTTCGAGCTGACGCGGCAGATCCGCCGCGGCCTTTTCTGGGGTGAATCCAGCCCAGTTAGGAAACGTCATCACAGCCATCAGTAAAACTTCTCCCACCACTGTCAACCTTTAACCTCGACCTTTAACCTGAATCAAACCGACTTCCGATCGCAGAGCGCACTCACCAGAAGCGCCTTGATCGTATGCATGCGGTTCTCGGACTCCTCGAATACCTTGGAGTACTTCGACTCGAAGACCTCGTCCGTCACCTCGAGCGCACCGCAGTCCTTCGTGACTTCGGTCTCGAAGTCATGGAACGCCGGCAGACAGTGGAGGAACATGAGCTTGCCGTCAATGTTGCCAGTCGCGCGCATGAGGTCCATGTTGATCTGATACGGACGCAACATCTTGATGCGCTCGGCGGTCTTCGCCTCCTCGCCCATCGAGACCCAGACGTCGGTGTAGAGGACGTTCGCGCCCTTCACGCCTTCCTTGGGATCGTTGAACACCTTAATCGTCACGCCGTTGCGCTTCGCGACCTCCACCGACTCCGCAAGCACCGCGGGATCGGGCTCAAGCTCCTTCGGACAGCAACAAACGTAATTTACCTTGCACTTGGCACAGCCCATCATCAGCGAGTTCGCGACGTTGTTGCGTCCGTCGCCGACATACGCGACCGTGACCTCTTCGAGCGAACCGAAGGTCTCGCGCACCGTCAGCAGGTCCGCGAAAATCTGCGTCGGATGATAGTCGTCGGTGAGCCCGTTCCACACCGGAACGCCCGAGT
>CALYRV010000118.1 GCA_945483525.1 uncultured Verrucomicrobiota bacterium | reverse complement strand
GCCCCGCTTCTTCTTGCGGGGCCGTCATTCACGTTTCATTCCCTTGACACAGTCAAGCGACCCCGCAGCGCGCAGCCGCAAGAAGAAGCCCAAGGACGATAAGGACAAAATTGTTCATCTTTTGCATTGACCTATGGTTGTGAAGTATATCAAATCCCGATGGCGACTGTCAACTGTATGAGTTGCTTATTTCACGGCGTGGCGCATTATCAAGAAATACGCCCGAATCCTCGGCGAATTCCTGACGCTCTGACCGCGCAGGCCAATCGACGTCTAATGCTTCTCTATCGTCACCAGAATTGCCTCGGTCGCAGCACGGCGACGGATTGGTTCCAAATAATCATCGCCGCGAAGCTCGCGCAACTGCTCCAGGATGTCCGCAAGTTCCGCCGCCGCCTTCTCCTGATCTTTGATGCGATCACAATGGGCGATCTGGCGAATGGTGCGAAGCGGTATCGTCCCATAGGTCTGAATGTCTTCCGCGACCATTGACCCAAAGATCTTGAGATCGCTTTCCAGCAAAGGACGCAACATTCCGATGACGCCGACTGCCGTCACGAAATCAGGCGTGCCTCCACTGATTGCCAGACCTTTCGGCTTATATTGCTTCAGTGATTCATAAACGCCGCGCGGCCCGCCCTTCTCCTTGTCGTAGGTGGGATATTGCCAGAACTCTTCGGTGAACGCCTCTTTGGGCGTATCAAACGAACATTTAATCTGCTCAACCGCGTCATTGAGCGTCCATTCGGAGATTTCGTTGTCATTCTTGGAATGCACCACGACCGAAAAGGTCGCCCCGTGACGCTTAAACATGAATGTCGCATGCGGTTGCGTCTTGTCGCTCTCCCATGCTGTCTTGATCATGCTCGGAAACGCATTTATCCGCTCAAGAACTTCCGGATTTGCCTTCTCAAGGAATTTCTTTTCCTTCTGGAACGCGCATTTCGTCGATGTGTAGAAGCTGGTCGTCTCATCATCGTCAAGCTTGCTGAGCTTGTCATAGAGCGCACTCGCCGTCGGCTCCTCCTCGATCGAAAAGATCTGAGCATCTTCGCCGAGAATCCGATGGATCGCAAACATCTTCGCCTGGGCGATTTCACGGTTATTGACAATCGTAGACCCCTTGACCGTCGGGAAGAAGTTGAAGATATAGAGATTCTCAAACACCCTCCTGCCGATGCGGTTGATTCGCCCGACTCGCTGAATGACGCGCGTCGGATTCCACGGAATGTCATAGTTGACCACCAAACCGGCCCGATTCAAGTTGAAACCTTCGGAAAGCTTGTCCGTCGCGAGCAGGATGTCGAAATCATCTTCCTGCGTCTCGAACGATGCGTCGAAATTGCGCTTGACGATTCGGGCGTTCTCCGGTCCAAAGTTCCCTCCCGTGATCTTGATCAGTTTCCCAGGGAACTTCTTCTCGACATACCTGGCGATATGGCTGATTGTGTCCGCGTAGGCAGAGAACACCAGCACCTTCCTCCGCGGCGAATTCGCCTCCATGGGAATCGCCTCGTTCTCGTCCTTCAGAACCTCGTCGATGACCCTCACGAGCTTCCTGGCCTTCGGGTCCTTCTTCTCCAGCTCGAGATCGTCTATCTCCTTAAGCAGCCGATCCATCAGTTCAATGTCCGCATCAAGGTCCGCCTGAAACTCCTCGCCCTTGAACGTGGGGTCGTTCATGCGATACTTGAAATCGTCGGCCGTCTTCCTGCGCCGCGACTTGCTTCCGCTCTCTTTCGCCTTCTTCTCCTCTTCCGCGACGAACTCGTTGAGTGCGAAATAGAGATCCGCATCATCCTCGATAAGCAGCATCTTCTCCATCGCCTTGCGCGCATAAAGGTAATACCCCGTGCGGGCGATGAACCGTTTCGAGACCTCCATGCTCCGGCGCACGTTCTCCACCGACCTGCGGAACGCTCCGAACGAACTCTCGAACCGCTGGACGAGCTGATTCCGAAGCATCAGGTAGATGTTACGCTGCGCATCGTCATGCTCCTGGTCGGTGCGATAGTCCTCCGGATGATACATCGCCCCCTTGAAATGCACGTCGCTTCCGAAATACTCGTTGAGGACGCGATCGTAGAACTCGTTCTGTTCAACGCTCAGCTCGAAGAACTGCTGGCACGGCGGCTGGACCTCGGACAGATTCCTGATTTCGTCCTTATAGTCCGGGTCGTTCTGAAGGTCGATGCGGTTCCGCCGGATCACCACCTTTTCCATCACCTGCCGGACATCGCCAGCCAACCTCTTTGACTTCTTGGCGCAAATGGCCTTTGCGGCCTTGATGTCGTGCCAAGCCGCCCCGAGAACCTCAAAGCCACCGACCCGCTTCATCGCAGCGTGAATGTCATCCCAGTTCGGTACGGGTTTCAGGAGCAACCGATGAAGTTTGGCAAGCTCCACATAACGCTTCTGATAAAGGCGGAACTGCTCTTCGATGTCTCCGAGCGGACTCGACTTCGCCGGAAGGAACAGCTTCAGAAGCGCCTGCAGGTCGTTCGGCCGGTTGTTGAACGGCGTCGCCGTCAGCAAGACCACCTCCCTGCCGAAGCAGATGTTCGCGAGCATCCCATAGTCTTCCGTTCCCTCGTTGCGGAAGTTGTGCGCCTCGTCCACGACAACCATGTCGAAATCGTTATCGACCTTCAGCATCTCCACAACCTCGTCAAGTTTGCCGCGGCTACAGATTTCCCAGTCGTTGAGCTTGAACTTGCGCTTGTATTCGTACCAACCGCCGCCCAGTCCCGACCTGTCGCCCATCAGCCCGGGCGGGCAGATGATCAGTCCGCGGCGACGGCGCATCGCGCCAATCAAGCTCGCAATGATCGACTTGCCGAGGCCCACGACATCCGCAATGATGACACCGTTGTACTGCTCGATCTTCTGCATCGCCTGAGCGACGGCATCGACCTGATAGCGATACTTGTCAAACCCCGCATCCTTCAAAAGACGGTCAAGCCGTTCCTCGTTCAAGGAGCTCTTCTGATATTCGAGATACTGCTTCAGGACAAGATAATACGCCTCGTACGGCGTCACGTCCGCCGCGACCGACGCATCACGCAGCATCCTGATGAGCTTCAGGCGGTCCTCTTCCGTCGCCGTCAGCGGAACGGACTTCTCCCACATGTCGTCAAAGTACTTCTGTGCCTCCTCCGCCCCGAAATCGGAGATCTCGACGTTCAGCTCGTCGCGCAGGTTAAGCCCCGGCTCGGAGAAGTTGCTCGATCCCGTAATCCAAATCTTCTCCCTGACCGTCTTCGTCTCCTCATCCATCGTGAAGATGTAGAGTTTCGCATGATTCGGATCCCGCGTCTTGCGAAGCTCAAGGCGTTGCGATTCCAGCATTTCCACGAACAGCTCCAGACGATCGTGGAATGCCTTGGTGTCGACCTCCGACGAACCGACGATCTTCCGCATCGACTCGAAGAACCGGTCCTTGATTGCGTTCGCCGAGTTGTCGCCCTCCTTGCGCAGACTCTCGACGAGATTGCCCATCGCCATCTCGGCCTCCATGCCGACCAAGACACGCAGCTTCATTCCCGCACGCGCCTTAAGCGCATCATAAAGGACTTTCACCCCGGAGAAAAAGAAGAACCCGACGAGCATGTCAAGCCGATCAGCATGGCCCATCAGCTCGCCCAGCCGCTCACCGAGCTTTTTCGACCCCGCATTCTTCTGATTCGTTATAAACGCCATTTAAGCAAACCTTTCTGCAAATTACAATATGCTCCCTTGAAATACACCCAGTCATTGTGGTACAATTCACCGCGTTTGAACGACAAAGGACTACAAATGACTACATCAACACTACAAGTTCGTGTCGATTCCGAGCTTCGAAAGGCGGCGGACAAGTTCTTCATGAGCGCAGGCCTCGACATGTCGAGTGCCGTCCGCCTATTCCTGAAACAGGTTGTCATTCGCCAGCGTCTGCCCTTCGACGTTGTCGCCGTCAATCCTGACCCATTCTTCTCTGCCGCCAACCAGCGCGTCCTTGCGGAATCCATCCGCTCCCTTGAGCGTGGCGAAGGACAGGCCCATGA
>CALYRV010000117.1 GCA_945483525.1 uncultured Verrucomicrobiota bacterium | reverse complement strand
GCACCCCATGGTCTACCTCTTTTCTTTGCTGACCCATTAGATATTACAACATCTGTTGCAACATCTGTCGTGCTCGGAGACTCCTACAACACCGAAAAATTTGGTAAAATGGTCTGGGGCGGCGGATTAAAGGACGATTCCGCGGACTGCGGATTGGTCACCCTGGTTCCGTAATTTGAAACACGAATAAACATAACCATGAAAACGATCATCAGAAAATTGTTGTGGTCCCTGTCGACCGTCATCTGTCTCGTCTCGTCCGCACATGCGACGGACATCAAGGTGTTTGCAAGCTATTTGACGGATGCTAGTTATCAATGGCAAACTGCTGCCGAAAAATCGTCAGTGGCGAATTTTCTAAAGGACAATCAGGTTGATTTCGGTTATTTCTGCGGTCCTAAAGCCGTTGAATATTTCCCTTTCACTACGGATAGCGAGTACTCTATTACCAACAAACAGGTGGTTCAGGCGTATGGCGGAATTCATGTGTTCGCATGGAGAACAGAAAAGTATGATTTGGAGAAGCGATACGATCCGGTGCAGATTGGCTTTAATGGCAAAGCTGACGCTTGTGTCTTCAGGGCGAAGGATACTGGAGATATGTTTGCGATGATAGCCCCGACGGAGACTAATTTTAACCGTTTCCAGCAGTTCTCGTCCTACATTGACGGAATTACTAATGAGTATCCTGGCGTGATGGTTTTTGTCGGTACGACGGAGAGTTTCTGCAAGCCTCATCCAGGTGTTGAAGAATACCTCAATAATACACTAGGATATCTCGGTTCTAAGCAGGGCGACGATTGCGGTGGTATTTACACGCCCGCCGTTGATGGCGTGAGTATTGTGTCTCAGGCATCATATACTATAGGCACTATTGCAAAAGAACAAGGCGTGGTCGCGTGCGTGAGGTGTCCGTCGAGTTTTGCCGTTCGTTTTTTGGATTGGGACGATTCCGAACTAAAGGTTGAAATCGTGCCCGAACATGGTTCGGTTACGCCGCCAGCTGATCCCGAGCGAAGCGGACATGAATTCATCGGATGGGATCATCCAGCTGAGGATTTTGCCGATGTGACCAATTCGTTTGTGACGCATGCTCAGTATAAGTTGCTTGACACGAATTTCATGGTGACGTTTGTCGATTGGGACAACTCGACGAACGAGCAGGTGGCCGTGACGAAGAATACGCCGGTTGCACGTCCCGATGATCCGATTCGTCCGTATTACAGCTTCCGTGCGTGGATGAACGGAGACGAGGATTGGGATTTTGCCGATGTGGTGGCGTCGAATCTCACGCTTAAGGCCGATTATACGCTTGACGCTGTGCAGAATATTGCGAATGCCGACGAGTTGTCGGCGGTTCTCGCGGCAGGACTTCCCGATTCGGTCGTCATTCGGCTCACGAACGACATCAGCTTCGCCGGCACGGACTATACGGCGGCGGATTTCGCGGGCATTCTCGACGGTAACGGTCATTACATCACGGGTTTGCCTAATAACGGCAAACTGTTCGTGACGCTCTCGGGTACGGTGCATGATCTGACGGTGAAGGACATCGGCGATGGTACGGCGATTGCGGAATATGGAGGCGTGTTCGCGAGCAAGGCGATGGGGGCGTCGGTGTACAACTGTGTCCTTGAAAACGCCAATCGCTCTCATAATACGGCGAATGTGAAGTGCGGCGGATTCTTCTATGAGTCTCGTGCCGGAGAAGACGGACACAAGACGGTGATCTCCAATTGTGTGGTTCGGGATTGCAAGATCCTTACGCCTTACGCCCGCGACAGCCAGTATGTCGGCGGTATTGCGGCAGTGGCGACGGATACCGATTTCATCGACTGCCGTTTGGTTGCGACCGGCGCTGATACCGTCGATATCGGTGGTATGGCGACTGTCGCTGGTGGTATCGTCGGAAATGTCGGCGCGAATTCGTCCGTTGTTCGCTGCTCGGCCGAAGGAATCGTCGAGGCCCGCCGGAGTGTCGGTTACGAATGGTCGGGTGCGGGCGGAATCATTGGTTCGGTTACGGCTGGAATCGAAATCAGCTGCTGCACAAACAAAGCACGGATTGTGTCCGTATCCGGTAGCGGAGCAGGTGGTATAGTCGGCCGGGTGTATGCTAGTAATCCGGTCATTGTCAAGAGTTCCTGTAATCGTGGCGAAATCGTTCAGGGTGAAGGTTCTGCTCCCGGTCGCGGCAACGGTGTCGGAGGAATCGTCGGCGGATCGTATTACAATCTGACGACCTGCATCATTGATTGCGTTAATTACGGTTCGGTAACGGCGGTGGATCGTGCCGGCGGGCTTATCGGCTGTGCAGACAGTGGCGGTATGACGAGTACGAGGCTGGTGGTGTCCAACTCGTTCAATTACGCGTCCGTCTCGGCTGAGCATGCCGCCGGTGGTGTCGTCGGAAGACTTTACGGTTCTGCTAACTCGGTTATCCGTAATTGCGGTAATGCCGGAGCGGTTTCCTGTCCGACGAATGCGGCGGGCGGAGTCGTGGGACTGCTAAATATTTACGGTAATACGACCAAGCTTAATATCGACGGAATGATGCAGGCGGGGACGGTTTCGACTGATACCGGCTTCGTGTCCCTCGGCGTCGGAATTCTGTACGGAATAACCTGGGTTAGTTGCTCGGTCGAATTCACGAGCGCGGTTTTCGCCGGGTCCGCTTCGGCGACCGGCTCCGGACAGGTCGGTTCGCTTTGCGGAGGGGTGTTTGCGACTGAGAACACCAAGCCGTTCACCGTTTCTGCGGACGAGAATTGCCGGCTGCTCGGGGAGTACGCGGCGGAGTACTATGATTACACTGGCACTCCGCAGTCGTTGGAGATTTCATCGATGACCGCCGAGGATCTTGTTTCCAAGTGCGGTTCGGTTAGGATTCTTAACGATAACGCGAGTTCGAAGGGTTACGCGCCGTGGGTCCGTGCACAGGATTATCCGGAGCTCGCCATGTTCGGCACTCCATGGGGAACCGCTGCTGGAGCGATCATCATCTTCCGTTGATTGCTTGACTTTGTGCGGCCGCTGTAGTAAATTATCAGCACTATGAATAAATTGCTCGTCGTCGTGTTTTCGCTGACTCTGGTCGTCGGTTGCATTCAGCAGCCGTGTTGCAATTGTAATGTGCCGAGGCCGAAGCACATCGTCGCGATGATCTTTGACGGACTCGCTGGATGGACGATCAATCCGCGGTCGATGCCCACGGTGTGTCAGCTGATAAAGGAAGGGTGTTGGACACTTGAGTCGCGTTCAATTCTGCCTTCGTCGAGCTCTCTCAACTGGCATTCGCTCTTCACCTGCTCCGCGAGCGAGCAGCACGGTTATACGAAGTGGGACACACGCGAACCCGTGTTCAAGCCAGCTGCGGTGGGCGAGAACGGACTCTACCCCGACATCTTCTATATGCTCCGCAAACAGCGTCCCGAGGCGAAGAGCTATCTCTTCTGCGAGTGGGACGGCATCCTCTTCGACGT
Source organism: uncultured Verrucomicrobiota bacterium (assembly GCA_945483525.1). The sequence continues at coordinate 607 of CALYRV010000117.1, read as the reverse complement.
CGACACCAACGCCTGTACGGTGGCGCGGCAGGGTAAGATCAGCGCGGCGGACGACGTCTGCGAGACCCTGAAGAAGGAGCGTCCCGCGATCATCGCCGCCTGCTATGACAATCCCGACCAAGTCGGACATGGGCACGGCTGGAATACGCCTGAATACATCAATGTCCTCAACTTCCTAGACGGCGAAGTTGCGAAGGTCGTGAAGACGATCAAGGAACTCGGTATTGAAAATGACACCGTGCTGATCATCACGTCCGACCATGGCGGTGTCGGTCTCGGACATGGAGGACCATCGATGTATGAGATGGGACGTCCTTTCGTCATCGTCGGTCCCGGCATCCGTAAGGGGCATGAGATCGGGTCCGCCGGCGCGATTTACGACGACGGCGCCACGATCTCCGCGTTGCTCGGTATTAAGCCGCATCCGGCCTGGATTGGCCGTCCGAGATTCGAGATTTTCGACTGATTCACGGTCCGTTGATGCCACCGTGCCCAAAGCAGCGCGTTTTGTGGTGGGGACCCGCGCGTGATGCGCGTTTAGGCCGTTTCTTTTTCGTCGGCGGTAGATACGTTGCCTTGTCCGGATCGATATAGACGGCGATCACTC
>CALYRV010000116.1 GCA_945483525.1 uncultured Verrucomicrobiota bacterium | reverse complement strand
ACACGGCCCAAACGGATCGTCGCCACACTGAGGTACCGCGCAGCGTCGCAAGTCATGACGCGCTTGGCGCGCATAGGCCTCGAACACGGCCATCCGCCCGGTCACGTCGCGCCGAATGAACTTCACGTCCATAGACGAGCCGACGTCCTCGATTGGCAGTGAAAAGAATTCTTCCCTCCCCCCGACGGCACGCGCCTCAACGATTTGCGCCAAGAGACGTGCGATTTCCGGATCTGTCGCCCAACGCCAAGCACCGATGAAAACAGACAACACAAGCCGTTCGGCGATGAAGTCGCAAACCCGTTCCGAACCGAAGCCCCTCCATTCCGCCGCCCATTCAAGGCAGGGAACGATCGACTTGCGGTCGAGTTTCGTCCTCAACACATCACACAGATGGGCAAATCCGAGTTCGATGTCGAACAACAAGACGCCAACCGTCTGGTCCAGCTGGCGAAGATGCGTCAGAAGCTCGGAAACGGTCAGATGCTGCGGCCACAGCAACGCCAGAAGCGCTGCGCGCTGTTCGAATCCGTCTTCGGGATCGTCTAGATGGGGTTTCAGCTCTTCCAGCTCGGGACAGTCGCCGTGCATGAAAAGCATCTCGCTCATGATCTCAAAGCGATCTTGAACGTCAAATGCATGCCAATGTCTTGCGAGGCCCCTGGTCAATGCTCCAAAATCGCCGGGCCTTCCGACATACCGAACGATGCATGCGGCCAACCTTGCCTTTTGCGCGTCAACCGACTTCGCCTCAAACCGCGAAACGGCGACGGCCGCAAGATCGTCCTGCCCGACGAGGCGACCATAGATGTTTGTGATGCTCTCGCACTCAAGGAACATCCCGGGCTCATAGGGATAATCTTGGACCTTGAGACATTCCTGTTCGAAAAGCGCGTAAAAGCGCTCCAGACCATACGATCTCACCGCATCGTGGCAATCCAGGAAAAAGCACGGCGCCTTCATCAGCCAGCCGTGCGCCATCTTCGGACGAAATGCCGCCACCCAGCGCAGGACGCGCCCCACCTCGTCTACGATCTCCGGTTCCGACGGCAGAAGGACGGGAATCATCTTCTCGGCATTGTCGACAAGCCATTTGGCCACGAGAAACGGCACGATTACCTCGTCACTCACGAAACGAGTGAGATTCTCCGTCAGAGGTTCGAAGATGCGCCGATTCATGAGCGCCTGGATCATCTTGCGCCCATACCGTCCGCGACAAAGGAGACTAAACCGAATGGCGTCGTCCGGAGTCGCGCCAACTTCGGCATGGTCGATGCAACGCTTGCGCGACAGCCACATTGCCGTGGCGATCCATCCCACGCAGTCGAATAGTTCGTCATCGCCAAATTGCGTTTCAAAGACCGGAACCTTGCGGCCGTCACGTGACTCACGAACATAGCCCGTGACGATCTTCAACATCAGGTTTTTACACGAGTGGTCTTCCCTAAATGCAAATGACCCCCTGCCGTATTCGTTCAGCAACGACACAAGTCCGCCCGGCGTGGACGCCAGAGGCAACACGCCTCCAGATGTGATTGCCGAATAAAACGCCCTGCCGTCCACCCCGACACCGGAGACCAATTCCTCGACCTCGTCTTCGGAAAAAGGGGCCAGGTGATAGGCTGGCAGACTCGTCATTTCACGCAGACGGTCCAAGGCGTCGCACACTCGGCTCGTCACCCAGACGCGCAGTCGATTCGGCCTGGCAAAGCGCCCGACGATTTCAGCCAACACCGACCAAGCCGACCGGTTCTCGTCCAGCCCGTCGAACACGACCGTCAGTCCGTCGCTTGCCTCGTCCGCCAGCGGACTGCACTTCTCGATCTCATGAACCAGTTCTCGAATAGCACCGATGTAATTTCGCAAGCGAAACACGCGAACAGGACACGTCAGGCCGCCATCCCGCTCCATCATGTTGACGTACCAGCTCTTGCCAGAATCGCCTTCGCCGACGATGACGCCGCCACAATGCGGTGCACGCAGGACATCATGAAGGCGGATGAACCTGGAACGGTTCATAAACGCATACGACGTGCGAAATCCGAATACCTGGGCGTCTTCGCGACGCGGAGCCGTGCCTGCGACCAAAAACCTTTCGATGTGCGGAACGCGGCGCTCCACGCCGCCAACGACGACCGAGTCGCCGCTCCAGCGCAGGACGGGATGCCCGTCCGGACCGATCACCGCGCCGTTCACGCTCTCATCGCCTGAGGAAGCCATATTCGTTTAGTGTCAGAACTCAACAAGCTCAGCCGCCGCCCTTTCGCAATTTCCCTTGGACGATCTCCAAACCGTAATGGTCTGTAGTCTGTCAACGCTTCTTCACCATTCCTTTCAACATGCAAATCCTCTCCTATTTCAAAAGATTCCGTCCTCCAACATCATTCAACACAGACATCTGATGGATGGCAATCTCATTCAAACGTTTCAATCGTTGTGCCTGCTGTATGCCATCATTGATCATCACAGCATTTATATTCTCCAAGTTAGAAAGGCATATCAACTCATTTATTGATGCATAATCACGCTGATTGCCCTTCAAATCAGGATGTTCGCATTGCCACTGTTGCGCAGTCCGTCCAAATAAGGCAACATTCAACACATCTGCTTCGTTAGCATAGATGATACTCATCTGCACACGCGAAACGGCAGCCGGAATCAAATTTGATTTAATGGCATCAGTATGTATGCGATAGTTGATCTTGCTCAATTCGCGCTTTACTGACCAGCCGAGTTGTTTTCGTTCTTCGTGCTTTAGCCGCTGATAATCCGTAATCAGATATAATTTGAATTCCACGGACACCCACGACGCAAATTCAAATGCTATATCATGATGGGCATAAGTGCCACCGCCATACCTCCCAGACTTTGAAATCAGCCCTTTCGCATTCGTTTTCTCAATCCAAACCTGCGGAGGCAATACAAATGCATTCGTCCCCGCGTCATTTTTAAACTGGTCGAATTCGACCAGTTTAAAATCAGGATTGTGCAACTGCTCCCACAGACCCAAAAAAGCCACCGTCATCTTGCTGCGCATCCAGTTCCGAACCACATCCGCCGGAAACTCGGCATTTTTCAACCGTGCAATATCTGTCAGGGAGATATAATCCTCACCTTTGACATTCATCATGCCAATCGAAACACCTTGTGCAGTTAACCTTGCAACCTTCTTCATCTATATTCCTCCACTCCATGTTCGTAGGTTTCAATTCACCATGCACTGCCTATGCCGCGCGAGTAGCGCACGCGAGGGCAAGAATCTACACGGCAGCGTCAATCGTGTCCCCTCAAACTTCAAGAAGTATCTGCGATGCACGTCGTTTGTGCAGCACTCCCGTAGTGCCGAGGACAAGATCATTCGATAATCATCATCAAAAGAAATCAAATGTCGGTCAAATGCCGCATCATAAGTAGCGGACAAACACAACCCATTGGACGGATTCATTCGATTTTGTTTGTCCGCACTCCATGCCACAATATGACTGGCTCTAAGAATTGGCGTTATAGCAAGACCCGTCACACAGCACTTGCCTGAATATATCGACAAAATCCATTTTCTAAATTGATTTTGCGAGATGCGGGCTTTAGCCTGTAAAATGCGTTCCCTTCCATCAACCGAAGCAGGATCTATATCGCCAGCAAAAAAACGCCCTCCGTCTAAAATTTCCGTCGCTTCGCTCTTGGCAGCGACCTCATCACCATTGTCAGTAGAGGCAACAACAGCATCTAGATCTCTAATGTAGCGTTGAGAACCTAGAAATTGCTCTTCAAGCAGTTGCGCCATTTCCTCTATGTCCAAGCCTCCATACCTATTCAACATCTCCTTGCGTGACGGACGCATTTCACGCTTGGAACGTCCAATACGACCATTAGGGAAAACTGGGTCAAATTCATCGCGGTACCCCCTTACGGCCAACGGGTTCCCTCCGACAAGTTGAGACAACCCCCGATATGCTTCACGATATGTTTTATACCCAAGCCTGCGCAGACCCTCTTCACTAAACTTAGAAAGAAACAATCCAGCAAGCATTTCCTTTTTATTCGCCTCGGTCATAGTCTGCCACCCTTCATCCGTTGCAATCGGTGAAATAAGATTTGTCAGTGCACAACA
>CALYRV010000115.1 GCA_945483525.1 uncultured Verrucomicrobiota bacterium | reverse complement strand
TCGATGAAGGGCACGAAGGTCAACCAGATCATGATCGGCTCGTGCACCAACTCCTCTTATCGTGACATCCGCACGGTCGCCAACATTCTGAAAGGCAAACATGTCGCGGAAGACGTCGAAGTCGGCATCGCCTGCGGTTCCCGTCAGGTCGTCAACATGCTCGCCGCCGACGGATCGCTTGCGATTCTGATCAAGGCCGGCTGCCGCATCCTCGAGAACGCCTGCGGCTTCTGCATCGGCGCACACATGTCGCCTTCGACCGGTGCGGTTTCGCTGCGTACCAACAACCGCAACTTCGAGGGCCGCTCGGGCACCAAGTCCGCGCAGGTTTATCTTGTCTCGCCCGAGACTGCCGCGGCGTCGGCCCTCACGGGGACGTTTAGCGCTTGCACCGGCACAGCGGCGGTTCCTGCGCCGAAGAAGTTCCCGATCGACGACGAGATGTTCCTCTACCGCAAGACGGCGGGGAAGGGCGTCGCGGGGACGAAGATCGTGCGCGGACCGAATATCGCGACGGTGCCGAAAGGAGTGCCGCTCGCGGCGGACCTCAAAGGCGCGGTCGCGATCAAGGTTGGTGACAAGATCACGACGGACCACATCATGCCTGCGGGGGCGCGGCTCAAGTTCCGTTCGAACGTCCCTCAGTACGCGAAGTTCGTCTTTGAGCCGTGCAATCCGAAGTTCCATGATGTCTGCATGGCGAACAAGGAGAAGAATCTTGCTAACGTCATCGTCGCCGGAGAGTCGTACGGACAGGGCAGTTCGCGCGAACATGCGGCGCTTTGTCCGATGTACCTCGGTGTGAAGGCGGTGATCGCGAAGTCGATTGAGCGCATCCATCGCGCGAACCTCATCAATTTCGGGATCGTGCCGTTCACCTTCGTCAACGCCAAGGATTACGACTCGGTGAAGGAAGGTGTGCCCGTCGTCATCAGCGGCATTTCCGCCGCGGTGAAGGGAGCTGGCACGGTGACGGCCGAGATCGGCGGGAAGAAGATCGCGGTGAAGACCGTGCTCTCCGACCGCGAGAAGCACCTCATCCTCAGCGGCGGACTCCTCGCGTCGCTGTGAAATAAATTCAATATCAACCCTTAATATTCAACTCTTAACCCATAACCCTAATCATGAGCATTTTCAAAGCATACGATATCCGCGGCATCTACGGACAGGACCTCACGGAGGAAGTCTTCTACAAGATTGCCCGCGCCTACGCGCAGTTCTGCGGTTTCACCGGTAAGGCCAAGGTCGTGGTCGCACGGGATTGCCGTAAGTCGTCCGATTCGCTTTTCGCGGCTTTCGCCAGAGGGCTCGTCGACGAAGGCGTTGATGTCCTCGATATCGGGCTCGCTTCTACGCCGATGAGTTATTTCGCGAATGCATCGCTCAAGGCAGACGGTTCGGTGATGATCACCGCTTCGCACAACACGAAGGAATGGAACGGTTGCAAGCTCTGCAAGTCCAACGCCGTGCCGATCTCTGGCGCAACTGGCATCAAGGATATCGAAAAGATCGTAAACGAGATGGGCGAGGTCCCGCCGGCTGGCGTCGGTTCCATCATCAAGGTAGACGTGTCTGCCGCATACGCTGAGCATGTGAAGAAGTTCGCGCATATGAAGCGTCCGCTGCATCTCGCGCTTGACTTCGCTAACGGAATGGGCATCGCGGAATCAGTCGCGTTCAAGGATTCGATGATCACCTATGACTCGCTCTTCGGCGAATATGATGGCGATTTTCCGAACCACGACGCTAATCCGCTCCACCATGAGACGCTGAAGGATCTGCAGGCGCTCATGAAGGCGAATCCGGGCAAGTACGCGTTTGGTGTCGCCTATGATGGTGATGCGGATCGTGCGGGTTTTCTGGACGAGAACGGTGAGATTATTCCTATGGACTTCATCACTGCGCTTGTCTCCCAGGATCTGCTCGCCGCGAATCCCGGCGCCGCATGCTTCTACGACCTTCGTTCGACGAAGGTCTGCGAAGAAGTGATCGCCGCGGCGGGCGGTAAGCCCATGATGAGCCGAGTGGGTCATTCCTTCATCAAGGAGCAGATGCGTCAGAATGATGCGATCTTTGCCGGCGAGCTTTCAGGCCACTATTACTTCAAGGCGAACTCCACCGCCGAGTCGAGCTCGATGGCCACGTTCGCGCTTTGCAATATCGTCTCGGCTTCTGATAAGCCGCTTTCTCAGCTGATCAAGCCGCTCAGGAAGTATTTCCAGTCCGGTGAAATCAACACCAAGACCATCACCCCGCCCGCGCAGATACTGGCTAAGATCAAGGAGCTCTATGCCGCGAAGGCGAAGGTGTTCGAACTGGACGGAGTGTCCGTCGACGCGTGGGATACGGAAGGCTATTGGGCGAATGTCCGCATGTCTAACACCGAACCGCTCGTTCGTCTCAATCTCGAAGGCAAAACCCAGACAATCATGGAGGCTAAGCGTGACGAATTCCTCGCTATCATCCGTTCTTAATCTATCGGCGGTTCTGTCGCTCGCGGGTCTTTGTGGCTGCGGCGATCTCATCAAGTCGGAGGTCACGGTTGACGGACTTGTTGAAGAGGCGTCTGCCGCGCTCGCGGCGGGGCGCCTCGTCGATGCGCGGGCTGCGGTTTCGAATGCCTTTGAGCTGGCAGCGTCGGATGTCGACGTGCGGCTCCTGAAGGCCCAGGTCGATTTTCATGACCGCAACTACGATTCCGCGGCGAAAATCTTCCGTGGCATCGCCGACGATGCCGGGCTAGACCGTAAGGTTCGTGCCCAGGGTTGGTCCGGTCTCGCCGTCATCGACCTCTGTCGCGAAGACCGTGATTCAGCACGGCTGGACTGCATGCGTGCCTTGCGTATGGACGGCAAGAACGCGTCCGCCTGGTATCATCTCGGCTACATCTATTATAACAGCTTTAAGTACTACGAAGCAGCGAGTGATTGTTACGAATGCTTTGTCCGGCTTGAGTCGGCTGATCCGGAGAAGGTCAAGAAGGCCCAGCGTACCTATATTCCGGCGCTGCGCGAGGAACGTACCAATTCGATACTCGAGATTCCTGGTGCCCGAACCCCAGATCGCGCCGCTTGCACCAAGGCGCTTCAGGCTGCGGAGGCCGCGATCAAGAAACGAACCTTCAAGACGGCCCGACTCCGTTACCAGGAAGCTCTCAAGGCGGATCCCACTTCCGCTCCTGCGGCGGTCGGCTATGCGAAACTTCTGCTTCGTTCCGGCGCCACTGCGGCCGACAAGAAGCTGGCGCTCGACTACTACTGTCGCGCCTGTAAACTCAATCCGAGTTCGACTTCGACTTTCATCGCTGCCGCCGAACTGGCCGTTTCGCTCGGCAATTACCTTACGGCGCGCGAACTTTATTCCCGGGCCGTGGCGGCGGATCGGACGAATGTCACCGCGATTGATGGACTCATCCGTGCGCTTCGCAAGACCAACCAGTCCAAGACCGCCAGCGCCTATCAGCTCTATCGCGAGTTTCTGGCGTTGAAAATCCGGTAAGTAATGCAGCTGTTCACCGCAGATTACGCGATTCTTTCAGTGTCTGTTGTCGCAGGCGTTATCGGACTCTTTCTCGGTTTTTCGGGAGCGATGTCGTTTCTTGCGGCCTCCGTCATCAGCGCGTTTTCCTCGAAGTTGGTATGGACAATAAGCGCATCATACCTCACGACGGCCTGGACTCGTGGACTAGTGACCGTGATCGCGACGCTCCTCGTCTTCGGCATAGTCCGTTGGTCGGTGCGAAGAGTGATTAACGGACTCCTCCGACAGCCTGCAGATTCGGTCTTCGGCTTCCTGATCGCGGCGTTCACAGGTATCTTGCTTTCGTCGATTGCAGTGTATCTCATTAATTTCTTCCAACTCGTCGAGATCAGGTCGGTTTTCGTCTCGGAGGTCATGAGCCTCTGTTGAGAAACGAGGAATGAGGAAGTTGGGAAGGGTGATGAAAGACGGCGATGACTCTCGTTACTCGTCTCTCATGGAAGAGGCTCGGCGGTTCGAAAAGAATTTGCTGAACTTTTTCTGGCGCCAGGGCGTTTCATATTCTGATGGCGAAGACCTCGTTCAGGAGACCTATCTGAAGCTCTGGGAATACCGTGAACGGTATGTAAAGACGGCGAAACTGTCTACCTTTCTCTTCCTGATCGCTAGGCAGGTGCGGATTGACGCGTTGCGTCGTACGACCCGTCGTGAGGCGAGGGAGGGGGGCTGGGGTAA
>CALYRV010000114.1 GCA_945483525.1 uncultured Verrucomicrobiota bacterium | reverse complement strand
ACTTGTCGCCTTCCTTGATCTTGATCGAGACGCGGACGATGTCGCCCGTACGGAACTCAGGGAAGTTCTTCGCGGCGAGACCGGCGGTCTGCTCGGCGTTGATCTTATCAATAAGCTTGATACCCATGGCTTAGGCCTCCTTCTTGGCCTCGACCTTCTTGGCCGGGGTAGCGTGATGGGGCTTGATGGCGGGGTTCTTCGCGCGACGGATCAGGGAAGCGACCGTCGTAGAAGGCTTGGCGCCGTTCTTGAGCCACTTATCGACCTTGGCGAGATCGATCTGGAAATTGTTTTCCTTGATCTGGGTGTCGTACCAGCCCAGGATCTCGAGGAACTTGCCGTCACGAGGCGAACGCTCGTCAGCGGCGACAATACGATAGGTCGCGTGGTTGGTGCAACCAGTACGACGCATTCTCAGTTTAACCATTGTTATCTACTCCTTTCGGTGAATGAATTGCGCGTAGTATATCATAATCACCGTGGGCAATGCAACACCAAAAACAATAAACGAGAGTTAGCGGTCCACGCGGGCAGATCCGCCGCCGACGAGTTTCTCGACATCGGCCTTGGTCGCCATCGAGGTATCGCCCGGGGTCGTCATCGCGAGCGCGCCATGAGCAGCGCCATAGTTAACTGCCTTTTCCGCATCGTCGAAGGTCAAAAATCCGTAGATAAGACCAGAAGCGAAGCTATCACCGCCACCTACACGATCGTAGATTTCGAGACCAGGACGCCGGATAGATTGCTTAAGTTCGCCCTTATACCAGCAGATAGCGGACCAATCGTTGATTGTGGCGGACTTCACGCTGCGGAGCGTAGTCGCGACCGCCTTGAAATTAGGATAGATGGAAACGGCCTTCTCGATCATCTTCCGAAAGCCCTCGATCGGGAGCGTCGTCATGTTCTTGTCGACGCCTTCCACCTCGATGCCGAGCGCGGCGGTGAAATCCTCCTCGTTGCCGATCATCACGTCGACGTACTTAGCGATTTCGCGGTTAACCTCCTGGGCCTTCTGCTTGCCGCCGATGGATTTCCAGAGCGACGCGCGGAAGTTGAGGTCATAAGAGGTGATCGTGCCGTACTTCTTCGCGGCCTTAAGCGCCTCGATACAGACGTCGGCGGTGGTTTCGGAAAGCGCGGCGAAGATGCCGCCGGTATGGAACCAACGGACCCCTTCCTTGCCGAAGAGCTGATCCCAGTCGATCATTCCGGGCTTGAGCTGCGAAACTGCGGTGAGTCCGCGGTCGGCGCACGAACGCGCGCCGCGGCAACCGTAACCGCGCTCGACGAAGTTGAGTCCGTTACGGACGTTCCTGCCGATACCGTCGAACTCGGCCCAATGGATATGGCTCGTGTCGACGCCTCCCTGGAGCATGAAGTCCTCGACGAGGCGTCCCACGGGATTGTCGGCGAAGGCGGTTACCGCGGTGGTCTTGAGTCCGAAGCAGCGGCGGAGTCCGCGCACGACGTTATACTCGCCGCCGCCCTCCCAGACAGCGAACTTGCGCGTCGTGTGGATACGTCCGTCGCCCGGATCGAGACGAAGCATGATTTCGCCGAGCGATGCGGCGTCCCACATACAACTGCCCTGAGGCTTGATCTTGAGTCCTTCCATGATAATCCTCCTTTGATTCGACAATCGTTACTTCGCCGCGGTCTGACGGCGGATAAGCCACATCTGGACGATAGAGAAGAGATTCGACAGGAACCAGTAGAGCGAGAGCGCCGCGGGGAACGAATAGAACATCACCAGCATCATCACCGGCATGAAGACGGTCATCATCTTCTGCTGGTTCTTATCGCCGGCGGACGGCGTGAAGTAGCTCTGGAGTCCAGTGGAGACGGCCATCAGTATCGGCAGGATGTTGAGTCCGCCGAACGGCAGATACGCCGCGAGGAGTCCCTCCGGCTCGGAGAGGTCGCAGATCCAGAGGAACGGCGCGTAGCGGAGTTCGACCGCGCTGCGAAGCACGTTGAAGAGCGCGATGAAGACGGGGATCTGGATCAACATCGGCAGGCACGAGCTCAGCGGATTCACCTTCTTCTCCTTGTAGAGCGCCCAGGTCTCCTGCTGTAGCCGCTGCGGATTATCCTTGTACTTCGCCTGGATCTCCTTCATGAGCGGCTGGATCTCCTGCATCTTCTTCATGCCTTCGGTGGACTTCCGGGTGAGCGGCCAAAAGATGAGACGGACCAGGATCGTAAGGAGGATGATCGCGACGCCGTAGTTCGGAATCCAGTCGTTGAAGAAGTTAAGCACCGAAACGATCGGATAGCAGATCCAGCGCCACATGCCGAAATCCATCACATCGCGCATTCCGAGATCCCACAGGAGCGACTGCTTCTTAGGTCCGACGAAGAACACGCTCGTGCGCTGCGCCGCCGGCTCCGTGAAGAGGACCTTCGCGGCGATCGTGTCCGGACGGTAATTCGTCTCGCGCATGTCACGCGTAACTGTCGTGTCGAATCCGACATTGGACGAGGTGGAGGAGCAGAGCGCAGTGACGAAGAAGCGGTTCTTGAGCGCAATCCACTTCTGGGCGCCAGGGAACTTGACGGACTGACTCCGCGGCATTCCCGCCGCGGAAGAGCTGCCCGAGCAGCCGCCGGAATATCCGCCGACGAGGAACGGTTTGAGCGGCGAATCGCCTTCGTAATGATGAACCACGCCGGCCTTGCCCTTGCCGATATCCATCGCCCAGGAGTCGATCGACAGCTGATCGTTCTTGGAATTGCCCATCGACATCGAGCCGAGGGAAAGAGAAGAGGTTGAGGTCGAAGGTTGAGGTCTAGAGTGGAAGGTCTCGTCGAACGTCACCCGGAAGTCGTCGCCGAGCGTGATCCTGCGCGTTACGACCGCATTGACGAACACGACGGAATTGGAGGTGATATCGCGAACCTCGTAAGCCGCATTCGGCGCAAGCCCAGCAACCCCGCCGAGCTCGCCGAGAGGAGCAGCTGCGAAATCAAACACCACCGCCGGGTTCTTTTCGGAAATCTCGCCGCAATCCTTCGCGTACTCCTTCAGCGTCGCCTTCTTAACGACCGCGCCCCAAGAGGAGAGCTCGAGCTTCAATTGCGAATTTTCGAGCGTGACCGTCTGCTCCGGGACCGCAGGAAGAGCAACCTTCGCTACTTCTGCCTTGTTCGTCTCAGCCGCGACGGAAGTCGCGGCAACCGAGGTTTCGGCGCGCGAGGCCGAGCGAGGGGATACGGCGATATTCCCCGCCTGCGCGGCGCGCTCCTTTGACTTGCCCATTTCGGACCAGATGTACCACGCAAGGACTGCGCCCAGCACCAGACAGATAATTTTCTCGATCTTATTCATAACGATAAGTTGGTAGTTGGTAGTTGATAGTTGGTAGACGCCGGAGCATCAAAAAATACTACTTCCACAATTCTTCACTCTTACCTCTTCTCTTGCCCGAAATCATTCCTCCAGCGGCCCTTCGGCGGCACCGGATCATACCCGTATGCTCCGAACGGATGGCACCTGAGAATTCTCCACAACCCCAGCAGTGTTCCCTTCACCGCGCCGTGGATCTCCAGCGCCTCGATCATGTAGTTGCTGCAGCTCGGCTCGAACCGGCACGCTCCGCCCAGCATCGGACTTAACGTGACCTGATAACCTCTTACAAACAGCTGCAATATCCGCTTTAACATCCGCGACCTTCTTGCCCTTTATGAAAGAGCGTCCGATAAAGATGAATTCCGTCTTCTCCGGAACCGCATCTTCCTTCACCAATAACCGATAGGCCTCGCGCATCAAACGCTTGGCGCGGTTGCGGTCCACGGCATTGTGGAAGGACTTCTTGGAAACGACAACGCCGGCCTGTCGGTCGGCGTCTTCAGAATGAAGCGCCCACGCGACAAGGAGACGTCCCTTTACGGAACGTCCCCGGTTGAAGATACACTTGTACTTCGCGCCGGGGAGTCGCGTGGACATTTCGGATCAACCTCAGACCTGCGTCAGGCGCTTGCGGCCTTTCGCACGGCGGGAAGCGAGGACCTTGCGTCCGCCCTTCGTCGCCTTGCGCGCGCGGTAACCGATTTTCCTTTTCCTCTTAAGCTTCGAGGGCTGCCATGTCATCTTCATAGGTATCTTTTCCTTTCAGTTCGAAATTGAGAATATATTATATCATAATCCATCGTGCGAATGCAACCGCACGAAAAAAGCCACCCTTATCCCACTTTTTGAATTGATGCACGCAAGGCTTTCGAGCCGGGGGCGA
>CALYRV010000113.1 GCA_945483525.1 uncultured Verrucomicrobiota bacterium | reverse complement strand
ATTATTATACGCTATTTCTCGTCAAAAATCAACCATTTGTTGTGACAGAGCCTTCCAAAAATGAATCGGCGTGGATCGTGTCGAAGCGGACTTCCGCCCCTGGTAACGATATTGTGGTAGAGCGGTTGCAATACGGGAAAAGCAACTTGAAAATCCAAAGACAAGGCCTCACCTACCACGGAAAAGCAGCGAGGACGTCAATGCGGTGAACGGCGCGACAAGAACCAATCCGAACGAGCCAACGAAGGTCTTCACGAGTTCCGCCGACACAAGTGTCGAATTGAGGAAATCCACTGGTGCGGTTCCCTGCGCCGCAAACACCATCAAGAGAGTAAGATAGCCGCCTGAATAGGCGAGAAGCAACGTAGTAGTCATCGTACCGACTACCGCCCTTCCCATGCGCAGTCCAGAAAGAAGAAGCTCGCGCCGTGGAAGCGAAGGATTGTGATGCGCTACTTCAGCGACACCCGAGGAAATATCCATCGCCAGATCCATTACCGCGCCCGACGAAGCGAGTACGATCGCGCCGATGAAGAGATCCTGCAGATTCAGGAATTCATAACCGGAGTAAAGCAACGCCTGCGAGAACGGCATCGTGGCGCCATTGACGTTCATCACCCGTCCGAAGAAATGCGCGAGACCGAGCGACGCCACCACGCCGAGCATCGCCCCCAGGAAAGCGCTAGCGCCCTTCTTGCTCCAGCCCGCGACGAGATACATGATCACCGCGGTCAGCACCGCAACGGTGATGAATGAAACCGTGGACGCGTGCCAGCCGGCGAGACAGAGCGGTATCAGGAGCTTCCAAACGGCGAAGCTGCTGAAGACAAAACTGAAAAGCGCCTTCGCACCGGTCCAGCCGCCGAAAAGCGCGAGCAGAATGCAGAAACCGCCGAAAAGCGCCGAACCCCAGCCGAGACGCCAATGATCGCGGGCGACGAGGATCGAATCGGACTTAAGATCATCCGGGACCACCACCAGCGCGCTGTCGCCGACCTTGAACTTCTTGTCGAGATCCATCTGGGCGCGGATTTCGTTCTCCGCGGCGAAAACGCCGCGTTCGCCGAGATCGACCTTGAGATGCTGAGTACCGTACTCGAGGAGTCCGTGAAGCGCCAGCGCCGAATCATCGACTTCGACGACCTTCGCGACCGCGGTAGAATGTCCGTCATTCGCAAGCGTCTTCGGACCGGGTGCAAACCACAGCGCCACACATGCGCAGGCGAGAACAACTGGCGGAACAAAGAACTTTACGATTCCTTTGTTCAACCTCAACCTCCGACCTTCAACCCATCATATAACCGCAAGGGTCGCGTCGAGGGACGCGAGATCGGCGACGTTGGCCGTGACCAGAGCCGCATCGATCTTCTTGATGAGCCCCGAAAGCACCTTACCGGGACCGAACTCGACGAACGTATCGCAGCCCATCGCCTTCGCCTCTTCGACGTCAGCCGCCCAATTGGTCGTGCCGGTTACCTGCTCGAGCATCATACGCTTGATCTCGGCGGGGTCGGACGAATGGGGCTTGCCGGTGACGTTGGAAAGCACTGGGAACTGCGGAGCCTTGAATTCGATCGTATCAAGTACCGCCGCGAGTTTCTCGCGGGCAGGAGCCATGAAAGGAGAATGGAACGCTCCGGCGGTGGCAAGCGGAATCGCACGCTTGATGCCGAGTTCCTTCGCCTTCGTCGCGGCCGCGGTGATCGCGTCCTTGGAGCCGGAGAGGACCTGCTGCGCGGCGGAGTTGATGTTCGCGACCGTGCAACCGGTCGCTTCGCAAAGCGCCTTGAGCTGGTCGGGTGTCGCGCCGACGATAGCGATCATGCCAGACGGCGCCGCTTCGCAGGCCTCCTGCATGAAGCGACCGCGAGCCTCAAGCACCTTGAGGGTCGAATCGAAATCAAGAACTCCCGCGGCGCAGAGCGCGCCCCACTCGCCGAGGGAAAGACCCGCGGCGCAGTCGAACTTGACCTCTTTGCGCTTCTTAAGCGCGAGAAAAGCGGCGTAACTGGTGACGAAAATCGCAGGCTGGGCGATATTGGACTTCGTAAGCTCCTCTTGCGGACCTTCAAAGCAGATCTTCTTGAGGTCGAAGCCGAGAACGGCATTCGCCTTGTCAAAGAGAGCCATGATCTTCGGATCCGACTCAGCGAAATCCTTGCCCATGCCGGGAACCTGGGCACCCTGTCCGGCGAAAACGCAGCAGTTCTTCATTTTCAAAACCCTTTCAAAATGGGAAATCAGTCTTTAAACGTGACAACGCCCTTACCCTTACGGATGACGCCGATTACGCTGTAGGGCTGGTGCTGAGCCTTGAGAATATTAGTGGCCTTCGCAAGCGCACGCTTCGGGATAATCACCACGAAACCGATACCCATATTGAAGACGCGGTACATCTCGTCATGATCAACCTTGCCCTGACGCTCGATGAACTTGAAGATGGTCGGCACTTCCCACGAAGCGCGGTCGATTTCGGCGTTGACGGCCTTGGGGAGGACACGCGGAATGTTATCTTGGAATCCGCCGCCGGTGATATGGGCCATGCCGTTGATCGGAATCTTTTTCTCGAGCAACTTGGAGACGGGCTTAAGGAAGCTCTTATGGATCGCGAGCAACGCGTCACCGAAGGTCTGATTCGTACCGGGAAGCTTATCCTTCCAGGAATACTGGCAGAGATCGAAAATCACGCGACGGGCGAGCGAGAAACCATTAGTCTGAAGCCCACCGGAAGGAAAACCGAGAATCACATCTCCAGCACGAATCGACTTACCGGTGATGATCTTCGACTTCTGGACACAACCGACGATCGTACCTACAAGATCATATTCACCGACCGGATAAAGGCCAGGCATTTCGGCGGTTTCGCCGCCGAGAAGCGCCATCTTGTTCTCCTTGCACGCCTTGCAAAGCCCCGAGACGACGCTCTTGAAGACCATTGGGTCGACCTTCGCCGTACCCACATAGTCCATGAAAAAGAGCGGCTGGGCACCCATCACCAAAATATCATTCACGCAATGGTTGACGATATCCTGACCGACGGTGTCGTGACGATTCATCATCGCCGCGACCTTAAGCTTGGTACCCACGCCGTCCGCCGAAGAGACCAAGACCATGTCCTTGCCCTTCGGAACCTTATGGAGCCCGCCGAACGCGCCGATGTTACCGATAACGCTCGGGGTCTTGGTCGAAGCGACCATCTGCTTGATTGATGCCACCGCCCCCATCTTAACATCAATGTCAACACCAGCAGCGGCATATGCGGACTTGGTCTTACCTTCGGCCATATAACTCCTTTTTAAACTAAGATTTCAAATTAAATCATGAATTACGAATGCGGATTCAGCCCTTCATTCGCAATTCATGATTAGCAACACTCGGATTTACGATTACTTGCCGAGCTTGTTGTTCGAACCAAGGACCTTCACAATCTTGTGAATGTAAAGTTCCTTCATCGCCTCACGAGCCGGAGTAAGGTACTGACGAGGATCGAAATGACCCGGATTCTCGGCGAAGTGCTTGCGAATCGCGGCAGTCATCGCAAGACGGCTGTCGGAATCGATGTTGATCTTGCAGACGGCGCTCTTCGCGGCCTTACGGAGCTGCGCTTCAGGAATACCAACCGCGTCAGGGAGCTTGCCGCCGAACTTGTTGATCGTGTCGACGTGTTTCTGCGGGACGCTGGACGAACCGTGAAGGACGATCGGGAAGCCAGGAAGCTTCTTCTCAACGGCCTTAAGGACGTCAAACGCGAGCGGCGGCGGAACGAGCTTGCCCGTCTTGGGATCGCGCGTGCACTGCTCGGGCTTGAACTTGTAGGCGCCATGGGAGGTACCGATGGAGATCGCGAGAGAATCGCAGCCAGTCTTGGTCGCGAATTCGATCACTTCCTCGGGCTTGGTGTAGTGGCTCTCTTCAGCCTGAACCTCGTCTTCAACGCCAGCGAGGACGCCAAGCTCGGCTTCAACAGTGACGTCATGCTTGTGAGCGTAGGCGACGACCTTCTTGGTGAGCTTGATGTTATCCTTGAAAGCGAGGGAGCTACCGTCGATCATGACGGACGAGAAACCGCTGTCGATGCAGCTCTTGCAAGTCTCGTAGCTGTCACCATGGTCGAGATGAAGAACGATCTCCGGCTTCTTGCAGCCGAGTTCCTTAGCATACTGAACGGCACCTTCGGCCATGTAACGAAGAATAGTGGGGTTCGCGTACTTGCGTGCGCCCTTCGAGACCTGCATAATAACGGGGGACTTCGTCTCGACCGCCGCCTGGACGATGGCCTGCATCTGCTCCATCGTATTGA
>CALYRV010000112.1 GCA_945483525.1 uncultured Verrucomicrobiota bacterium | reverse complement strand
GATGCGCGTCCGGCCCCCGCCGCGGCTCGTAAGTCAGAGCACCCATCGCACGGTCGCCGACATACGCAAGACGGTCCAAAGACGAAATCGCAGTCGGCGGAATGCGCTGCTCGGCCATCCACTCGTTAATCAGCTGGTTACCAAAGGCATCTGGCAGAGAATCGGCAAAGACGCCGGGCAAACCCCAGAATGCCTTGGACGGCAATTCCATCTCGGAGGTGTGATAGAGCTCCTCGCGCAACGGCAACATAAACGGTGCAATCTCAATCCCCGACTTGACGAACTTCGGATCATACTGAAAGACATAGTTCGTGCCGCTGTCAGGCGCCAGCGCACCAACATGCCGTCCCCACAGGAAGACATCCAATGTCGTCACGCGCTCATACATGGACAGCCTCCTTCCGCTTAGCCGCCCGCAGGCGCTTCTTCACCGGACGAATCCGATCTGCATAGTCCGCAACACTCTCCGGCTCCAAGTCATAAAGCCACGCATCATGTCCATAAGTCCGACAAAGGGAAACGAACCCCCAAAGCGAAATTCCACTGCCACCCTCAAAGTTCTTGAGTGTCGACTCGCAAATTCCGCTTCGCTCCGCGGCCTCTGCGCGGGACAAGTTCAGCCGCAAGCGCCGCTTCCGCATCCGCTCGCCAATGTCATGCAAGACTTCACTCTTGGTCCCAAGAATCATAACGGATAATATATTACCTGTTGACGACGAAATTATATCACAACTGGTAATTTATTGTCTATCACAATCTTTTGATTCGTCCGAAATACCGCTCTTCGAGCGCGATGTTCTTCGCCGTACCGCCTTCGACGTTGCCGCTGCGGTAGACTGGAGGAACTGTCCCCTTTGCAAGCGCCTTCTTAGCGCCGTCGATCAGGATCGAGTTAAGGATGAAGAGCGAGGCGTAGGTGGAAAGCCCTCCCATCTTCGCTTCGCCGACATCGATGACGGCATCGCCGTAAGGCACCTTGCAATCGACGGCGATGTCGCCGAGCGAGAGAAGTTTCGCGCCATGGTCGATGTAGGCTGAGGACGAAATCGTGACGAGCTTAACGCCCGCCTTCTTCGCGCACTCGCACATCTCGACGGGCGCAGCATTCTTGCCGCTCGCGGAAATAACGACGATCAAATCGTTCGGCGTCACGTGGTGGCGGCGGAACGCCTCCGCGGCGATTCCCGGCATCTTCTCCATACGGCTCGACTTCGCCGCGCCGTCGTGGAGCATCAGGTCCTCATCGAGGATCGGCGAGACGCAGGCGAGCCCGCCCGCGCGGTAGAACGTGTCGAGACAGGGCAGATGGGAATGTCCGCACCCGAAGGTGTAGATAATCCCATCGCGGCAGATGACGTCGGCGACCGTTTCCGCCGCCTCCGTCATCTTCGCACGCTCCTCCCGCTCAATGCGCTGCAGGATTTCGACTATCTGCCCGAGGTAATCGCTCACCTTTTTCCTTTTTACTTTTTACTTTTCTTACAGACCCGCTTGTAGTTGCGGCCGATGTTGTCCCAAAGCTCGAGCGCGTCCGGCGCACCGACGACCGTGCCATAGCCGCCGCGGTAGGTCCAGGCGGCGAGGCGGTCGACGCCCGCCTCCTCGGCGATGTCGACCCACTTGTCGATCTGCTTCCAGTCCTTCGGCTGCTTGTAGTAGCCCATGAGCCAGCGCTCGGACTTCTTGCCGTACTTCTTCGCGATCGCGACGGTGCGCGCGGTGATGTCGCGGTAGAAGTCCTCCGGAAGACCCCAGTTGATGATCGTCGTCGAGAAGACGTCGAAGTACGGACACGCCCCGACCATGTCCCAATTGTCATAGCCGCGGTACTCGCTCACATAGTAGCCGTTCTGGGTCGCGTGAACGCAGCAGGTGATCTCCAGCTTCGGATCGATTTCCTTGAGCGCCTTGGACGTCTCGCTGAGGACGACGAGCGCCTCGCGCCAGCGGAACTGCTTGACGTCGTTCGTCATGTAGCGCGGCATCGGATAGCCGTAGTAGTCCTCAAAGCGCTTGCGGCAGACGGGACAGTAGCAGGTCCAGTCGTCCGCCACGCCGCCAGTGATGGAGGCAATCCCCTTCGGGAAGGCGTAGTGCGGCTCATCCCAGAAAAATCCGTCCGGCTTCGCCTCGCGCGCCAGCGTCGTGCAGAAGTTCTTGAAGTAGTCGCGGTAGCTGTTCGTGTTAAAGCACGCATACGGCAGCTTTTCGCCCGTCAAGGCGCTCACCTGACGGTTCTCGACGTTGTCCTGCAGGAACTTCGAGACCTGCTCGCCGCCGAAGTACTTGCCGTTGCCCCACGGATCGATGAGGACACGAAGCCCGAGCTCATGCGCCTTCGCGACAATCGCCGGGATGTTCGGCCGCCAGAAGTCGAAGTCGAATTCGGTGACGGCGAGGATCACCTGCGTGACACCGTGCGCCTTCATTTCCTTGAAGTCGGCCTCCGCGTGCTCGACGTAATTCAGCCCATAGTAGCTAATTGATGTTTCTTTGATCATAGGGGTTAGGGGTTAGGTTTTAGGGGTTAGGTTTTAGGGGTTAGGGGTTAGGGGTTAGGGATTAGGGGTTAGGGGCTAGGGGCTAGGGGTTAGGGGTTCTTAGCTTTCGAATGAGAGCGTTTAACATCTTGCCTATTTCCGCAGATTCCTCGTACAGGCCAGTACCTGATGGCAAATAACCAAGACGACATGCCAGCTCAAGTTGCGTGACAACCTCATTGAGAGATCCTTTCGCGAGAAACAAAAAACGAATATAATCTTTCTTCGTATCCCGTCCATGCCCTTCCGCGATGTTCGAAGGAACAGAAACTACAGCCCGACGCAATTGATCGCAAAGGCCATATCGTTCTTCTGCAGGGAAGCCACGCTGAATCTTATAGACATGTTCTGCAAAAGACATTGCCCTTTGCCAAACAATCAAATCTCTAAAACTCTTCATCATCAAGTATCCCTACCCTAACCCCCAACACCTAACCCCTAACACCTAACCCCTAACACCTCTTCTCGAAGAGATGTTCGAGTTCATCGAGCGACTTGCCCTTGGTTTCGGGAATGAGGCAGGCAATCAGGAAATACAGGACGCCATTCGCCGCAAAGAAGAAGAACATCGAATACCAGCCCCAGCTGTTGACCCAGGGGAGGAACGACGAGGCGAGGCCCCAGGCCGTCAGCTGGTTCATGAAGAGCGCGATGGCCATGCCGTTCGCGCGAATGCGCATCGGCATCAGCTCCGAGAGAACCAGCCACACGCAGATGCCCGGTCCGAGCGAATAGAAGATCTCCATCACGAAGAACGCGATGAGACAGATGCCGCCCGAGACTGGCGACGCGGTGACGCCGCACTTCTCAATCGCAAAAAGCACCGCACCGATCGCAAAGAGACCGACCGTCATGCCGGACGTGCCGACCTTCAGGAGCCACGTGCGCCCCTTCCGGTCGACGAGCGACGCCGCGACGAGAGTCGTGATCATGCTGACGAGCTTGATGGCCAGGTCGCCGACATTCCCAAGCGAACCCGTGAAGCCCGCCTTGTGGAAGATCACGACCGCGTAACTCGTGATCGAACTCATTCCCGTCGTCTTGTTGAACGTCAGTACCGCAACCGCCAGCAGGAAAGGAACAACGTATTTGCGTTGCAACAAGCTGGAGCGAGCAGTTGGAGTTGGAGATTGGGATTCTGTCATCCTTTCTCCAGCCCCAACCCTTGACTCCAACTCTTTCCGCCTCTCCAGCCACACCGGCGATTCCGGCAGAAACAGAGCGCCGACGAACAATACCGCGACCGGGACGAGCGTCCACCAGAAGTTGATCTTCCACGCGAGGTCCTTCGTCTCGTTGGCGATGCCCTCGGCATCCGCCGCGCCGAGCCAGCCGGCGACGATGAGCCCGACGAGCGCCGCGCCGACGAGTCCGCTCCAGAGGCAGAACTGGAAGATGCCCGTGCCGCGTCCGCGGATCTCCGGCGGCAACGTTTCCGTCAGGTACATCGGCATGACGACGGCCATGTAGCCGGCGCTCATGCCCTGGAGGACGCGACCCGCCATCATCGCCCAAAGGAAACCGCCCGAAAAGCACACGATGGGAATCGCGACGATGAACATCGCCGCCGCCGCGACGATCATCTTCTTGCGCCCCAGCTTGTCGCAGAGGACACCGGCGGAAAGCGACGAGAGAATGCCGCCAAACATGACCGCGCCGACAATCCAGCTGACCTGCGCGTCGGTGAACATGCCCATTGACTTGATGTACGGCATCGCCGCCGCAATCGCACCGAAGTCAATTCCATACAGGAGTCCGCCCAGACCCGCCATCGTGAGAAGAAATTTCATTGTGAATAGTATACCAAAAAAGCAGCCGCGGCAGTTTTGCCGCGGC
>CALYRV010000111.1 GCA_945483525.1 uncultured Verrucomicrobiota bacterium | reverse complement strand
CCACTCCGCTCCGCTGCGCGAGATCATACACGCTCATGTCGAGCTTCTCGCGATACGTCCTTATGCGATCTCCAACCTTCTTGTTCTCCTTCATGTTCCCTCCTTATGCATCTGGCCACAACTCGTGCGCCATCTCACGCAGTTTGTACTTCTGAATCTTCTGGCTCGCCGTCATCGGAAAGGCATCCAGGAAGCGGATGTACTTCGGAATTTTGAACCAACTGATCTTGTCCTTGCAGAAGACGGCGACGTCGTGCTCCGAGATCCCCGAACCCTCCGCGCGGATGATGAACGCTGCGGGTTGCTCACCATATTTCTTTGACGGACATCCGACGACCGCAACGTCACGGACCCCTGGCATCGTGCCGAGGAAATCCTCCACCTCCTTGGGGCTGATGTTCTCGCCGCCACGGATGATGAGGTCCTTCAGCCTTCCCGTGATGTAGTAGTAGCCGTCCGCGTCCATCCTGCCGATGTCGCCAGAGTGGAGCCAGCCGTTCGCGTCGATACACTTCGCGGTCTGCTCGGGCATCTTGTAGTACCCCTTCATGGTGTTGAAGCCACGGCAACAGATCTCACCATCCGTCCCAATCGGAGCGATCTCGCCGGTCTCCGGATCGATGATCGCGACCTCGACGCCTGGAAGCGCCTGCCCGATTGTCTGACACTTGCGCTCTAACGACTTCTCGAAATAACGAGTCATCGTCATCACCGGGCCCGCTTCGGTGAGTCCGTAAGGATTGGTGATCTCGCGCATGAACATCCGGTCGTTGGCCTGCTGCATCCGGTGCGTCGGACACGCCGATCCGGACATGATACCGGTGCGGAGCGAACGGAAGTCAAAGCGGTCGAAAAGCGGATGATCGAGCATCGCGATGTACATCGTCGGAACGCCGTACGTCGCCGTGCACTTCTCGCGCTCGATTGAGGTCATCACCTGGACAGGATCGAACTTCTCGAGAAACACCATCGTCGCGCCGTGGTTGACGCAGCTCATCACACCCAGCACGCAGCCAAAGCAATGGAAGAGCGGCACCGGAATGCAGACGCGGTCACGACAAGTGAGATTCTGGCATGCTCCGATCCAGAAACCGTCATTACCGATATTACGGTGCGTAAGCTGCACTCCCTTCGGGAAACCAGTGGTGCCGCTCGTGTACTGCATGTTAACGATGTCGTCGACCTCCACCGTCGCCTGTCGTGCGAGGTAGTCGGCATCGGTGGTCTCGCATGCAAGGGCCTTCAGCTCGTTGATGGAATACATCCCGCGATGCTTCTCGCCACCCAGGAAGAACACCCGCTTCAGATGCGGATACTTCGCGCACTTGAGTTCGCCTCGCGGACACGTCTTCAGCTCCGGCACGAGATCGTTGATTACCTGCACGTAATCGCAGTCTCTGAAACCGCTGATGACGAAGAGGTTCTCCGCCTCGGACTGACCGAGCGCGAAATCTAGCTCGTGGGACTTGTAATTGGTATTAAGCGGCAGCAGGATCGCACCGATCTTCGCAGTCGCGAACATCAAGACCACCCAGTGCGGCACGTTAGTCGCCCAAAGCGCGACCTTCTCGCCGCGCTTCACCCCGAGCGCCATCAGCCCCTTCGCGACCCGGTCGACCTCCTCGCCGAACTCGTACCATGTGAGCCGGTAGTCGCGGTCTGCGTAAACGACAGCATCATTCTCCCCGCAACGTGCGATCGTCTGATCTAGCAACTGACCTAACGTATATTCCCTCGTGACCGGCAGATTATGCCACGGCACTCCCGTAGAAACTGACTGCATGAACGGCGGTTTTGAAGGCGCTGTCCCGAACGGATCCGTCAATTTGAACATATCAAAATACCTCCTAATATCACACCTGGGCCTGCACTGCGGTCATCGCGATAGTATTGACGACATCATCCACCGAACATCCGCGCGACAGGTCATTACAGGGTTTCGCCAGCCCCTGCAAGACCGCAAAACAATGCGCCCCCCCGAGCCTCTGAGTGATCTTATATCCAATGTTCCCCGCCTGAAGATCCGGAAAGACGAGCACATTCGCCCGCCCAGCGACACGGCTCTTCGGAGCCTTTTGCGCGGCAACGGACGGCACCAACGCCGCGTCAAACTGAAGCTCACCGTCGATCGCAAGATCTGGCGCAAGTCCGCGGGCGATCTCCGTCGCCTCCCTCACCTTTGCGACCAACTCGTGTTCCGCACTGCCTATGGTGGAGAATGACAACATGGCGACCCTCGGTTCGGCGATTCCGCAAAGCGTGCGCGCCGTCTCCGCCGAAGACACGGCAATATGCGCCAGCTCCTCGGCGTTTGGACAAGGATTAACCACGCAATCGGCGTAGACAAGGAGTCCGTCCTCGCCCATCGTTCGATCAGGAAGCTCCATCAGGAAGCTGGACGACACGAGCTTAACCCCCGGCTTCGTCCTGATGACCTGAAGCGCGGGACGCAGCATATCACCAGTCGAATGCACAGCGCCAGAGACAAGTCCGTCCGCATCCCCTTCCTTGACCATCATCATGCCATAATACATCGGATCTGCGACTATTCGGACAGCGTCTTCACGTGTCACACCCTTCGCCTTGCGAAGCTCATAAAACGACTCGGCATAGACCTCAGCCTCCTCCTTCATCACCTCGGATGTCAGCAGCAACGGTTCGGCCAGCCCTTCGCGACGCACGATCTCCGCCGCCGCGACCGTCCGCGGCTCGTCCCCTTCCGGAAGCACAATCACCGCACTCTGCTCCCGCGCCTTCGCGCGAATCTTCTCGACCAAGTTCATAAACCCACCTCCTGAAAACTGTCCCAGACGTTCTTTCCCGTATAACGCCGAGGCTTGAGCTCACCGCGCAACGCCTTCAGCGCTGGCAGAGCCATCGCCTCCTGCTCCATCTCGCCGGGATACACCGCTATGGGCGCAATGAAGCCGCAACGCGTACGTACACCATCGATCACATCGCCGAAACGCATGAATCCGCCTGTAAGCAGGATCGCGTCGACCTTGCCGCAAAGTACCGCGCTCATTTCACCGATCATCTTGCAGACCTGGTAAATCATCGTCTCCCAGACGAGCTTCGCCCGCCTATCGCCCGCATCAACAAGCGCATGCACCATATCGGCGTTTGAGGTCCCCAGTAGGTCGACGAATCCGCCGGCACGCGAACATTTGAGACGGACCTCTTCGATCGAATGACTCTCGATGTAATCAAGGAGCTGCAGGACCGGTACCGACCCAATCCTCGTCGGTGTGAAAGCGCCCTCGCCGTCAGCGCCCATGTTACCATCAACCATACGGCCGTGATCATGAGCGCCAACCGTAATGCCGCCATCAATATGAGCGACGATGAAATTGCAGTCCTCGTAATGAAGCCCGAGCTTTCCCGCATGAAATTCGGCGACCGCCTTCTGATTGAGAACATGAGAATGTCCCCTGCGATAAACTCCCCTGATGCCGGTGAGCCTCGCGAGTTCGCAGTACTCGTCCACGTTCGTCGGATTGAGCGTGAACGCCGGCTTCTTGCCCTCGCCAGAGAGCTTCCATGCGAGCATCACCCCGAGCTTGGCAGGATGCTCAGATCCGCCGACACCGGCGACGGTATCGTCGTAGAGATTCCTATCGATGACGGTCAAGCCTCCGGGCTGAGTGCAAGCGCTCCCTCCCCGCCCGACGAAGGCATCGATCGACGCCAGATCCACGCCATCCTCCTTCAGCGCCTTCAGAATCACTTCCTCACGGAACGGCTGTTGATCGTTAACGTGCGCAAACGCCAGCAGAACCGACGCCTCATGGAACAGATTCCTCTCGAACACCACCCTCTCGTCGTCGAAAAGACTCACCTTCGTCGATGTCGATCCGGGATTGATCACTAGTATCCTCATAACATTATCCCTCGTCTCTCAGTTTTCAGACCCGCCATGCTCCTTAGAAAAACGAAACGGCCCCGCTCTCGTTCAAGCGGGGCCGCCGTATCCCTTCCTTTGAAGATAACTCAAGCGACCCCGCGACATTCAACCGCAAGGATAAGCGCAAGAGCAATAAGGACGAAACGGTTAACCATCTTCTTCACCTCTATTTGATAAATAGTATATCACGTTTTCCCGTCGATTGTCAACCACCATTGTTGTCAAAACAGCAAGACCCCAAGTGCGGAAGATTCCCGAAACGCGGCAACAAGGCACCGCAGAGAATCTGCCGCAGCAATGCTGTGCGGCGGCGGAACGGGGAACGGAATGGTATCGTCACAAGTCGCATCTGCAACATATTGCGCTGCAGAGCGAAAATCTCACGTGAGGACGTGAGATATGCTATTTGCAACTTGCACTTGCAAATAGCACGTACCGTGTGCTATAATTA
Organism: uncultured Verrucomicrobiota bacterium; assembly: GCA_945483525.1. The sequence goes on along the minus strand of CALYRV010000111.1, from coordinate 42 downwards.
TCGCAACCAAAGAAGAAAGGTGGACCCTTTATATGATTAAAC
>CALYRV010000110.1 GCA_945483525.1 uncultured Verrucomicrobiota bacterium | reverse complement strand
GGGCTTTTTTGAAAACTGGGATAAATTACCCCAGAAAAAGTGGGATAAGGGTGTCACATTTACGGTCGCACTGGAACGAAATCGATCCGACGCTCACGGAAATCAACCCGAGCGACATGTACCCGCAACCTGTCTCCAATACGCCAACTGCCACCGCCGGGCGCGGACAGCGAATGATCATATTCATTGTATCTTACGTAGCGACGGGACAACAACGAAACATGAACAAGTCCGGAAACCGCCAACTCCGGAATCTCCACAAACGCACCGAACGGCATGCACTTCGTAATCACCGCATCGTAATCGATGATCTGACGCGTATTCAACTGATCTTCAAGCAACCGGTACTTCTTGATCTCGAGAAGCCCCCTCTCAGCTTCTGCCGCGATCTGCTCGCGCTCGCTCGTGTGCTCCGCCCATGTCTGCAACAGCCGCGGAGGAACCCGCGAACGCATTCCTCGTTCACCATTCTGCTTCCCGCGTTCCACGAGATACGCCGCGAGCTGACGGTGAAGCGTCAGATCGGGATAACGGCGGATCGGCGAGGTGAAATGAGCGTAGTAGCGTTTGGCGAGGCCGAAGTGCCCGATCGCCGTAGAATCGTAGACCGCCTTCTTCATCGACCGCAGAACCATCACCGAGATCGTCGGATATAGCGGATTCGACTTGATCGTCTGCAGAAATTGCGCGAAGACCTTGGGATTGCCGATGTTGCCAACCTTTACGCCAAGCCCCCGAAGCTCCTCGCGGAGCATCTGGATCTTCTCCTCCTCCGGCGGCTCGTGAAGACGCGCAAGGATCTTCACCCCGTTGGTCCAAAGCTCTTTCGCCACCGCCTCGTTCGCTGCGACCATGCACTCCTCAATCATCTGATGCGATTCGTCGTAGGGGCGCGTGACGAGTCCCGACAGCTCCTTGTTCTCGTCCAGAATCACCTCGGCCTCGGGAATCTCGATGTCAAGCGCGCCGTTATCGAAGCGGATCTTCCGGAGTTGCTGCGCGAGCTTGGAGATGTCACGAATCAACTTGGCCTTCCTATCCTTGCCCTTGCCGCCAATGATCGCCATCACTTGCTCGTAAGTATAGCGCGCCTGGGAGCGAATGACCGACTTCGCGAACGAACGGGAGATCATCTCTCCCTTCCGGTCGAAGGTCATGAAAACGGAGAACGCGTACCGGTCCTCGTTGGGGACGAGAGAGCAGAGTCCGTTACACAACACCTCCGGCAACATCGGCACGACCTTATCGCACAAATAGACGCTCGTAGAGCGCTTATACGCCTCGCGATCGATGGCCGAACCAGGACGCACATAATAAGAGACATCCGCGATATGCACCCCTAGGATACGATTGCCATGGCGGTCGGTCTCGAGCGAAAGCGCGTCATCATAATCACGCGCCGACTGCGGATCACAGGTAAAGATAAACTTCTTACGAAGATCGAGACGAGCAAATGTTTCAGCCTGCCGGTTACAGACTGCAGGAGCACATCCAAAGGATTTAGCCTCTTCAAGGACTTCGCGGGGGAAGGACTGCGGAAGCTTATAAAACTTCATCACCGCCGCGGTGTCTTCTGCCGCGGTCTTGCCCGGTGGCGGAAAGCGTGGCTGCAAGGCGGTGTCGATTATCGCCTGTTTCCGTGGACGTCTATCGCCGAACTGTCTAGACTTTCTCTTCATGTGCTGAATATTTTATCACACGGATGCAGGAATAGCAAAGGCGAAGCGGGTTACGAGAGCCCATATGGCGGCAACGCAAGATCTGCGTGCGCCAATTATCCTACGACAAGCTCCTCGTTAGGATAACGGAGATGGTGCACCGTCTCCCGATCGCCGATAAGCATAACGACGGAGAGCGCACCGAGACGTCCCAAAAACATGGCGATCATGATCACGATGCGTCCGTAAGCTGAAAGCTGACTCGTCGTATCGCCGCAGGAGAGTCCAGTAGTAGTGATCGCAGACACCGCCTCGAAGAATAGATGACTGGTTCGGAGCGTGTGGTGGGCGGTATTTCCGGACGCGATACCGGTCGTGAAAAACGCGGCGTTGTCAGACTCGGTATACAGGAGGCATCCCATCGTGATGACGATGAGCGCGACCACCGCCATGAAGATGATGATCGACTCGCGCACGGTATCGTAACTGATCACGCGCTTGGAGATCACGGTCTCGTTCTCGCCGCGACAGATCGCGCGGAGCGTGTAGATGAGCACCGCAAGCGTAGTGACCTTGATGCCGGCCGCGGCCGAACCGGGCGCTCCGCCGATGAACATCAGCACCTCGTAGAAGAGCCGAGTAAGCGGAGAGAGATCTTCGGTCGGGATCACGCAGAAGCCGCAGGTGCGGGGAGTGACGGACTGATAAAAGCAGATGTAGAGCTTCTGCCAGAAAGGATATTCCTTAAGCGTACCGTTCCATTCGAGGAACAGGAAGACCACGAAGGCGAGCACCAGCAGATACAGCGAGAAGCGCAGCACCACGCGGGTATGCAGTGAAAGACGTCCCTTGCCGCCGGACCGACGCCGCAGGAACCAGAAGGTACAGAGGTTATAGATGACGAGAAAGCCGATGCCGCCGAGAATCGTCAGTGTCGCCTCGACGAACAGCACATAAGGGTCGTTCGCAAACGAGGCGAGCGAACCGGGGAGGATACCGAAGCCGGCGTTACAGAAGCCCATGACCGAATAGAAGAAGCTCAGGTACCAGTCATGGAAGCGATGATAGAGCGCAACGGTGCCGAGTCCCTCGATGAACAGCATCGAGCCGATGACCCAGCTGACGAGTCCGGTGAGTCCGTGGATCTGCTCGACCCCATACGCGTTCATCAGCGAAAACTCTTTCGCCAGCGAGAGCCGCCGTCCGATCGCGAGCATCAGGAACGTACCGAACGCGATCAAGCCGAGGCATCCGATCTCGACAAGACAAATCAGAATGATCTGTCCAGCAAGCGTATATTCGGCGGCGATGTCGACGACCGAGAGTCCGGTGACACAAACGGCAGACGTCGCGGTGAAAAGCGCGGCGGAATAGTCGCCCCAAACACCGGCGTTACGCGACCAGGGAGCACTCAGAAGGACGGCTCCGACAAGAATCAGCGCGATAAAACCGAAAGCGAAGGAAGAACGTTTCTTCATCAGTGAACGGTGCCCTTCTCCTTGAGCCACACGACCCAGATCGAAAGCTCATAGAGGAAGACCATCGGAATGGCCATGATGACCTGACTCATCGGATCTGGCGGCGTCAGGAACATCGCGAGAACGAAACAGATGACGATTGCGACACGGCGCTTCTCGCGGAGGCCCTGCGAAGTAAGAACGCCGAAGAAGCCGAGGACGGTGATGATCAGCGGCAGCTGAAAGACGAGACCGAACGCGATAATCGTCTTAAGCACAATCGAAATGTAACCTTCAACCCGGATAGTGGTGACGGGGAGACCAGTCCAGTTATTGATCGCCTGAAACGTCGAGACGACGAGCGGCAGCGTCTGCGCATAGGCGAGGAAGGCTCCGCCGAGGAAAAGCAACGTGCCGAGCACCAGCACCGTCATCATGACGAACTTCTCTCGGCGGGTGAGCGCGGGGAAAACAAACCGGAGGAGCGCATAGACGAGGAACGGAAATGCAAGCGCGGTGCCGCCCCAGATACCAATCGCCAGAATGATCGAAAAACCCGAGGTGAGATCGAGCCCCTGGATCATGTCCTTGTACTGTTCGGCGGGATCGACCAGCCACTGACGGATCCACGGAGTGCAACATCCGGCGACGATCGCGCAGATCGTCCAACTCACCGCGCCATAGATGAACATGTCACGGAGCGCCAGCAGATGCTCCATCAGCGGCTTCGGCGGATCGTTGCGTTCATCGGGATTATTTATCAGCGCCATAACATTCAGACCTAAAAGACCAGGACCTAGCGCCTACGACCTTTCTTCCGGAATCTCGACACTCTTCTGCACTTCGTTCGCAACCCCTTCGGCGGCTCGAGTGAACTCAGTATCCATGTCGAGCAGCTGACGCTTGAAATTTTCAGCGGCACGACGGAACTTAGCATAATACTGACCGAGTTTACGGGCGGTTTCCGGCAGGCGCTTCGGACCAACCACGATAAGAACGACGGCGAGCAGAACAAACCACTCGCCGAAGCCCACGCTGTCGAATACGAAAGCCAGCGTCATCTGCGCCGGATCACTTCTGGTAGATTGCGAAATCGCCGCGGCGGTTCAGCGCCCACGCGCCTTCGTCGTGGCCGTCGACAGCCGGCTTCTCCTCGCCGAAGCTGCGCGTCTGGATGCGCGAGGCATCAATGCCGCACTGGACGAGGTAGTTGCGGATGATTCCCGCGCGGTTCTCGCCGAGCGACATGTTGTACTCGTTGGAGCCGCGCTCGTCGCAGTTGCCCTCAACCACGA
>CALYRV010000109.1 GCA_945483525.1 uncultured Verrucomicrobiota bacterium | reverse complement strand
CCCCTGCTAGGGCATCGCTTCGCGACTCGCTGTCGCTCGGGGGATACCCACGGGCATTGCCCCGCTTCCCCACTACTACGACCTCATCCGACTACTGCTTTCGCTTCCGCTACTCGCAGTTCTCCCAAGTTCCCTTGCAGAACTTTCGGGACGCGCCGCCTCCTTTGCCCCGCCGCGCTCACCTTGCCCAAATCGAGTCGGCGAGGCGATGTTGGTTTCACGAACATAGAAGCGCTGACCACGCGGAAACATTTAACGAGACTTTATGTAGGAAGTTCACTTGCGTTACGGCTCGTCTCTTTGTCAGGCAAGACTCCCGCACATCGGTCGCCCTCTGCACGGCTTGCCGTCCTAATCGTATGTCGATTTCTTTACGATATAGCTCCTTCCGCTATTAGTTCTGCCGAGCTTTGCTTGGCGTACCTATGTCAATAAGCTTTGACCCTTATGATTTCGCCATGACTTATCGCGCAACGACATATTCACTGCGACATATTCACCGGGGTCTTGAAGCCCCTCCAAAACGTCAAATATCGCCCGAGTCTTCGCCCGAAATCAAGCGCGACAACACCGAAGGCCAACTGGGAACAAAATCTCCAGCACCTAATATCTCGATTACATTATATCCCTGCCACTGTTGTGCAACCGACGAAAACTCACCAACGATCACAACGTCATCTTGAACAACAGCTGCGTCTGCAGACGGAGACAACCATATTGACATTCCGTTTCCCCGACGCCCGCATGAGTTTGATTTCCCGCAAAACACTACGCATCCTGCATCGGTCGGCAATCTCAACGCATCATCGACAAAACGGAACGTGACAAGCTCCCGTTCCTCACCCATCTCCCGAAGAATACGTGGGTAAGCCTTTCCGCCAAGCACATCGACATCCGAAACAACCCAGCACACGTGACGATTCCCGCGATACTCAACCCATTCTGCCGATTTAGAAACGCGAGAATCGCCGCTGCACATCTTCACTCCAGCGAATGTGAGCGTAGTAAGCAGGCAACCGAAGCGCAATCCACAAACAGAGCAAATCCGAAGACAAGCCCAAACTTCACCCCTTAACATAGCAACCTCACGCAACGTCGCCGCCACCGGAACAGCCCATAGCCATGGAGATTCCATCACCGAGCTGAATCCGCCGGCAGCCGCGAAACACATCCATTCCGCAAAACACAGCCAACGACTGAACCGCATTCCAACACAGCAGTTAAAACGAATGATTCCGCCCCACATCACCAACCATGCGAACAATCCCACCCACCCGGTTTCTACAGCCCATGTCAGATGGCTATTAACAAGCGTTCGATATCGTTCAAATCGGCCAAGCGGCTGATACCAGTTCATGTACGCAGACCCCGAATTGCCCAAGCCCCAACCCCATGGCGCATCGTGTATCATCTGCGGAACCTTGCTCCAGATGTCAAATCTATTGACGACTGATCTGTCGTCGCCAGACAAACCGAATGCCATACGTCGAGACAGTCCTTGATCCATACACGATGCGAACACGAGAAGCACAGTCCCGACAATTACTACGACTCGACGACTCCATCCGCATTCGCGAACACGACGCCACATAACGAAACACACAGCCGCAATCCAAGACACCAGCCCGCCGCGCGAAAACGTCTGCACCATCGCCAATGACGGCAGCATGAATAGCAGAAATCCAACAAACGCTCTTCGACGCCCTTTCGCGAAAGTCATTACCAGGCCAAGCAACGCAAGTTCGACAAGGAATACGGCAGCCTTATTGGGATTATCAAACCAAAGCTGCCAACGTTCATGGCCAGAAAACGCAAACTGGCCGCCGAACCAGTTCATTCCTTCATCCATGCCGTCGCCAACGCCTCGTTTGGAAGATAGATTCGAAACTTATCGGGGATAGCGGCGGCTTCAGATCTCGGCTTCCAAGTCTGATTGACCACATCCGCCGCTATCGGCCAACGCCCGACATTCAAAATCGCATCGCGACCTTTGGAAATGACTTGGCTGAATAACAGGCACCCGAGTTCGCAAGCCGTCATCGAATCCTGATGGCCCAGACCAGGATACGCCTTATACACTACCGAATACCCGTTGCCCGCCGCCGCCGCGAGGAAACTGAGCGAACGGTCGTAGCCGGACTCGTTTTCGCCCGTGGTAACACACCACAAGATCCGTTTCCCTTCCGGCAACGGATAGTCGTAACTGCTGGCGATATGGATGGCGACGGCTGCAAATCTATCCGGACAATGAAGCGCCAGCCGTTGGGCGAACTGAGCAGAGCCTGAAAATCCGGCCATCAGATAACCTCGAGACGGAATACTGTACTCCTTCGAAAAGACATCGACCACCTTCTCCCAGCTTTTCGCGACATAGCCGAATGACCGCGACAAATGTCGTCCTTCCTCATGACCGATGCCATCCCAGTTGTATCTCGGCTTCCAAAGTCCCCGAGGCGCACCCCACGCAACAACCGCAAGCCGATTGGTATCGGCGAAATTCAGAAACCTGCCGACCGTTCCACGCCGATTACGCCTTCTCAGGCATAGCTCCACGTCGGCAGGACGATTGGCCAATAACGACAGGCAAAGAACATTCGTCACCACACCGGGTGGACGATACAGATAGACCGTCAGATGCGGACACTTGTCGGAATGCGTGAACATACGACGCGAAACGATCCGACGCGAATCGTCGAAGACAACCTTGCGCCATGCATCATACGCCTCTGCCGATGGTAGCCATCCACGATTCGCCTCCGAACAGGGCGAAGCTCCTTTAATCGGCAACCCGTCGCCAAGATCCACCCACACCCCCTTATCGCGGTCACGATTATTCCGCTCCACTTCAGAAAACCAACTGCGGACGAAATCCTCAAATCCGACGCTGCGGGCATGCGCGGTATTCGGGATTTCCACCCACATCACATGGCGCCCGACCGCCCTGACATCCTTGAACCACGAAAGACACGCGCCCATACGGCCGTCATCCGAGCCGCACGCCACGACACCGGGAGAATCCCCATGCCCACGAATCGCAACGCCGTCAGAAGACGCCTGCGTCACCCATCCGGCAACGCGAAACGGATGTGCAATAGCGAATGCAGCCGTAAATCGGGCACCGCCGGAGAAACCGAAGATGTAGATCGGCAAGGAATCCAGCCCCATCTCTTTCAATGCCGAAATTAGCATTCCGTCAGATCCCGAGGACATATCGTAATATCCGGAATTCCTTTTCAGAAGTTCATCGGGAGAGACAAACGTCGGTGCCACCACCGCCCAACCCTTCTTCTCCGCGAATCCCGTCCAGTTCGTTTCGTTCAAATACTTGCTTCCGTCGCCATTGGCTCCGGGAACGAGCACCAGCACCGCCTTCGGACGCTCTGGAACCAGGAAGTCAAACGCGGCCCGACTGACTGTCGGCGACGTCCCCCCGTCAATATGCCATTTCTGAAATCCTCGCTCGGCGAATGCGCTTCCCGACGATGTCAAAGCCGCGATGACGACATATAATCGGATCATTTTCACATGAGTGTTCCTTTCGTCACGTCCAGGACCGGTAACGGCGGGGGTTCCCGCACCTTCGGCATCGGCACCTTACGACCTTTCTTAACCTCCTCGTGCCACTTCACGAACTCCTCTGCATTCGGGACTCCGCGATGAGATACGGATAATCTTCCCGTCCGCCCGCAGCAGCATCCTTATCAACCCCACAATCTCGTCAGCATCCATAGACCTCACTCATCAGACCCCTTGGGTTCCGTTAATTTCTGAAACAGCCAATCAGGAATGGCCTTCCGCAGCTCCTCTGGCCACGGGGCATCGCGGACGGATACTATCTGCGGACACGGAACCTTCTCCCCCCGCTTCACCGCAAGATACCATTTTACGAACTCGTCGATATTCGCCACCTGCGAACTGACAACTCGCTCTCCACACACCACGCCGACGTTAATCCCGTCCGGCGTATAGATGTACTCCCTATCTGTCGACCTATCCTCGTTCTCGCGAATTCGGAGGATCTGATCCCGATCATTAAACCAGAATTCGCGGATGCCTTTGTACTCCATGTTCGCAGACCCGTATCTGTATCTCGAATACACCACGCGCCCCACGTCATCATATGAAAGCTCGACTCGGTGATCAAGGACACCTTTCCGATAATACTCGCACCAACGGGTCTTCCCGTAAAGTCTTCCGGATGTGAACCGCCGCTCGATCCGTTTTTCACCCCCGACCGTTTCCTTGACCACGAAGCCTGTCTCAAGATCTTCGAAGTCCTGTTCCACGCCACCGTCTCGATTCACCCGCCTCATCGGAGTGTTATTCCCCACTGGCTTCGCCTCGCCGATCTCGTACTTCCACTCGCCGCTTTCAAGAATCGTACGCCTCTTCGCATCCCAAACGACGCTCGTCCCC
>CALYRV010000108.1 GCA_945483525.1 uncultured Verrucomicrobiota bacterium | reverse complement strand
AACGCTTGCCGAGGTAGATCGCATACGCACCATTCGACGCAACGACCTTGCGAACCTCCCAAACCATCGCCTTCTTGGAATACCCGTACATCAGACGGACAGCCACAGGATGCTTTTCAACAAGCATTGTCGTGTAGCGCGGCGTCACGTCCCGATACTCGATGCGCTTCGTACCGCTTTCGATCTCCTCGTACCACCGCCCCTGCATCGGCAGCACGGCGATGTAGCCGTCCGGTGTCGGAGTCGCTACGCCAACCTTACCGCTCGCCCAGAGCTTCGCTGGCGAATCAAACACCCGGCCCGCTTTCGCAGCCTTCGCGCGGGCCTGGATTTCGCCATAGGTGTACTTTGCAAGAGCGAGCTTGAACGCTGCGAACTTATCATGATCGTGCAGGAGATCGTCAAACGCCTTGTCGTTCTGGCGCAACGCCTCCATCATCGCCTTGTCGATCTCATCGGGAAATGCCGCAGTCACATAGACGTTCTCGTCCTGAGACTCTGCCGCAATCTGCAGCTTGCGGCTCTGCATGAGGATCGGAACGACCATTTCCATGATGACGCGATCCTTCTCCGTGAACTCGCCCGAATACTCGGAATTGATCTGATCGATGACCGCCTGCAGCTTGTCACGCCGCTGTTCCATGACCGACGGTGCCTTGGGCTGCGGAGCCGCATAGGCCATGCTCCGATTCGCCAGTTTGATCGCTCCTGAGAATGTCTGTTTGAGCTTGTAGTACTGAAGCGTCACACTGTCCTCCAGCTCGAACTTCTCATGCGGATCGGACGGCAGGAGATGGACGAGATATGAGAGGAACACATGCTCCTTCTGGGTCTCCTCATCGAAGAGGCGCGTGATCTGACAGAGGTAGTTGTACCAGCGGATGAATGCACGGACCTGACGACGGTAGAGCGCCCGCTTCTTGGCGTCAAGCTCGTTGTACTTCCGCTGAATGCCGATGAGCGCACTTGCAATCTTGCCCTGGGTGGAAGCATCAGCATTCTTCCCGGTCCCGGAGAAGTGGATGTCACACACGCGAGCGACATCCGAAGGCGTGTAAAGTCCGACGTCACGGATCTCACGGAGCTTCGAGAACACGAGATCGTAATTGATCTCCTCTTCGAGTTCGGTCTGCTGGTAGAACGGCTGGAACGCCTCGCGGATCTCCTCCTCGGTGTTCACGAAGTCGAGAATGAACGTATCCTGCTTGGCGGATGAAATCCGGTTTACGCGCGAAAGCGTCTGCACCGCCTTCACGTCCCGCAGCTTCTTGTCGACGATCATCGTGTGAAGGAGGGGTTCGTCGAAGCCGGTCTGGTACTTCTCGGCGACGATAAGAATTGAACCTTCCTCATGGAAGACGGCCTTCGTCTGCGTCTCCTTGACGGCCTTGCCGCTCTTCGTCTTGTTCATCGACTCCTCGGTGAACTCGAGGCCGCTCTTCGGCGGATCCTCAACCGATCCCGAGAACGCGACCATGACGAGCACATCCTCACGCTTCCGGGCCTTGAGCGCATCGTTGATGTATTTGAAATAGCGGACGGCCTCAAGTCGCGAGCCCGTCACGACCATCATCTTCGCGCCAGGGTATTTCTTCTCCGTCACACCGAGGAACGTATCAACGATGACCTCGCTCTTCTCGATGAAGTTCTTCGGATGAAGATTCTTGTAACGCTGAATCGTCTTCGCCGTCTCACTGACCGGCACTTCGGGATCCTCCGGGATGGCCTTGACGATCTTCGTGCAGCGCTGATACGTCATGTAGTTCGCAAGGACGTCATGAATGAAACCCTCCTCGATCGCCTGCCGCATCGAATAGGTGTGGAACGGCGCAAAGGAACCATCCTTGCGACGCGTCCCGAACATATCGAGCGTGACGTCCTTCGGCGTTGCCGTGAAGGCGAAGTACGAAAGGTTCTTATGCTTCCCGTGCGCACACATGAGAAGCGCCAGTTGGGTGTCGGGATTATCGATGTCGTCCTTATTGAGCTTCTTGCCGGTCTCCTCCTCATACGCGGCGATCGCATCCTTGAGATCGGCGAGGGCATACTTCATCTTCGCAGCCGAGTCACCCGTCTGGCTCGAATGCGCCTCGTCGATAAGGATCGCGAAACGCTTGCCTTCGACCGACTTCACATCCTTGAAGATGACCGGGAACTTCTGCAGGGTCGAAACGATGATCCGCCGTCCGTTATCGATCGCGGCGAGAAGGTCCTTCGAGGTCTTCTTCTCGTCGATCACCTCGACCTCGCCGAGTTGCGGATTGAAGCTCTTGATCGTGTTCTGCAACTGCTTGTCGAGAACGCGGCGGTCTGTGACAATGATGACCGAATTGAAAATCGCCTTGTCCGTCGCATCAAAGAGAGAAGCCAGACGATAAGCGATCCAGGCGATCGAATTCGACTTGCCGGATCCCGCCGAATGTTGAACAAGGTAACTCTTCCCCGCGCCGTTCTTCTGCACATCGCCGACGATCTTGCGGACGACGTCCAGCTGATGGTAACGCGGGAAGAGGACACGCTTCGACTCCTTGTCGTAATTCACAAACTTCTGAAGGATGTCGAGGAACGAGTCCTTCTGCAAGACATCCCGCCAGAGGTAATCCGTCGGAGCCTTCGGTCCAAGCCCCTTCCCCGTCCATTCGGGATTGCCCGCACCGCCGTCATTCCCGGGACCTGCAGATCCCTGGTTGAACGGAAGAAAGAACGTCTTTTCACGCTTCAGCTCCGTTGTCATGTAGACATTACAGAGATCGACCGCGAAGTAGACGAGCACGCGATGATTCGGACGGAAGACGATCTCCTTTTGATTCCGCCGCGCCCACTGGGCCTTTGCATTCTCAACGGACTGGCCGCGATTCTGATCCTTGAGTTCGATCGCCGCAAGCGGTATGCCGTTGACCTGCAGCATGAGATCGACGCTGACTGTCGGATCGTTCGCACTGAAATGCCACTGACGGACAAGCTGGCAGATGTTCTTCTTGTACTGCTCGTTCAGAAGATCATTGAGCCGGTTCTCCGGCTTGAAGGCGATCACGTAGAACTGCCTGCCGCCGGCATGGAACCCGTGACGCAAGACGTCGATGAGCCCGTTTGCGGCAACCGCATCCTCAAACTTGCGATAGAACGTCCGGGGAATGTCGAGCCCGCCGCACGAGCGCTCGAACGCCTCCCACTGACGCGGCTGCGTCAGCTTCACAAAACGAATGAGGACGTCGAGATCGACACCGAGTTCGGCCGACTTAAACCAGCTCGCGCCGCGCTTCCTCTCCCAGCCAAGCTCGGTCGTCATCAGCTCCTCGATGTCCGTCTCGAACTGCCGTTCGTCATTCTTCACCGCCATGAGGGTGCCTCCTCTTTACAAACAGACCTGATTGCGAGTTCGTCAATATTCTCAGGTTTCATACCATGATAGTTGATGTCGGCCGCCCCATCACCAACTATCCATTGACATAGCCGATTCATTGCCGTCGCCTCAAACCGAGTCATCGGCTTTTCTCCGGGAACATAGGGCCATGCGCACGGCGCGATCATCAACAGCCTTCCTTCGGCGCAAGCATCGAAATAACGCCCAGTGGGCTTCTGCAAGGGCGAGAAACCTTTGTTCAACATCGTGATCAGCTTCATACCAGCCGAGAGGGCCTCTCGCGCGATCTGACGCTCCCCGTCACTGACGCAGGGCGAGACGAGAACAGCCCCATGGCGCGCCGCCGCCAAGAGCTCATCGCGCCGCGCCCGATACTCGGGCGTCTCGAGTTCAACAATCGGCTCACCGCCCGCATCACGTGCAATCTTGCTGCCTCCGCTAGGCAATGTGATGCGCCGATAGCGACAGAAACGGCGCGAGACCTGAACCTGAGCAAGTGGTGCCTCCAGCAAGAAGCGATTGCCGATCGCTGAGAAATGACCGACCAACTCCTCGCGACAACGCGAGGACGCATCACCAATTTTAAGCACAATCTGCAAATCAACCACGCGCTTGAAAAGCCCGGGGTCAGCCCTCTTCATCGCCAACCGTCGTGGGTTGTCAGCCAGATAATCAAGCATCGCCTGAAGCTGCCCGTCACGCCAGAGAATCACGTCAACAAAACCTTCACTCCACTCGGGCAACTCAGTCGAAACCAATTCGCGCTGGTCCTGCGTTTGCGCGTTCTCGCGCTGGTCCTGCGTTTGCGCGTTCTCGCGCTGGTCCTGCGTTTGCGCGTTCTCGCGCAAACACCCCAACCACCCTTTGCGCCGATCTTTCAAAACAACGGTTATCTCGTAAATACAACGCTCGGTGTAATCCCAATTCCAACAACGGCGGCCCATATGATGAACCGTCTCATAGCGCCATTCGCCGATTTCTGTCAGACTCGGGCCCGACTCGCGCATCCCGCAACCTCCATCTTGCCCGTCACACATTCAAAGATCAGCGACTTCTTGTATGCTTCAAGATCAGCAATGAGCGCTTCCTTCCCTGCAATGACTCGATCAATCGCCGCACACTTCTTGTCGAGGAAAGCGGCGATAGCGCACTGGTCTTTCTTCGGCGGGATCGGCACAGGGAAGGCAAAGAGATTACCCTGCGAGAGCTTCGGTTGGGCTGTT
>CALYRV010000107.1 GCA_945483525.1 uncultured Verrucomicrobiota bacterium | reverse complement strand
CGCATTCTTGTAAACAGGCGTATCAACCGACCCAGAGAGAACTTCGGTCTTTCCGCAAGGAAGCTTCCCTTCCCTCATCGCAAGCGAGACGCCGTCTACTACAAGACCGATTTCAGTTTTGGCGACAACGATTTTGCCGTTACGAAGGACTTCGTACGCAAGAGGACTCGCGTAAAGCTTTATTTCATTCTTTCCATCCGGCGAAACCGCCGAGATTTCAGAAACCGGATTACCACAATCACACCCCGCGAACAATGCCGCGGACACCAAAACGTACATGAGTTTCTTCATGCACAACATTATATCAAAAATCTTGTTTCCGCGGCATAACTAACGCAGAAAGCATTGCCAGGAAAATCGGCAATAGGACAAGATCTATGGCTAAAATCCGAGCGACTTCTCGCGGCTCCACACACTCATCAAGAGACAAGGCTTCCAATGGACGAAGAGAAGAGACTGGTTTGGTGACATAAACCGAAACGCGGGTAATGGCAAGACCAATCGCATCAACACGATCAGTTTCAAGCTCATCAACATAATTATCGACCACACTTGGCGCCATTTCGCTAAGCAGAAGAACGGTTATCGCGGTAAACAGCGCCGCGGGACGTCCCAAAGACGAGCCTAGAAAAACGCCGAAGGAGATCAACAGCGCCAACATTGCGACGAGCTCGAGGTATGCACGGAACAAATTCCAGCCAAAAGAGTCCGCTGGAATAAGCACCTCGACATCCCTTCTCGGACGAAGCATCAAAGGATTTCTTCCTAAATTTCTAAACCTCAGCTCGTCGGAAGGTCCGATAATCGGCGCCGGCAACAGCGGCACCTCAATCACTGCCTGCGTGATGTTGCTGACTGCGTGATAATACGGTCCGAGTTGCAATTCTCCCGCGACATCTTCACGCTGATCGAAATCGGTCGAGAAACGGAATCGCGCGTAACGCGGTTCCGCCGCCAATTTAGGGTCCAAATCCATATCTTTGAAATCGAACTTCCAAACCCAATCGGCGTTCGTCACTATCGTGTCATAACGGTCAACGGCACGATTGGCGAGAAGACGGAGAACCACCGATTTCTTCGTTTGCCGTACCTCGTCCGGAGTGTTCGTGTTCGCCATGTAGTCAGCATACATCGCCTCCGCCTCTTCTGTGACGGACGGCATAAGCGGCTTGAATACATGACGGCAGCGAACGGCATCCTGCCGCGCAAACTCAATCGTAGCGGAAACCGCAAGCACAACGGCACCGCAAGCAACATACGCAAGAATCTTGCCCAAAGCGATGACGAAGTAACGAACAGGACGAACCATGGTAAGAGCAAGCCGCTTCGCATTGCGTTCCCGCGCAATTGAACCAGTTGCAGAAATCAGCAACGTAACCGCAAGAAGCGCCGCCACACCGCCAAGCGAATAATGAAGCGTCATCTGACGGAATCCGGATTCGGTTCCGTCGCCGACGAATAGACGAGGAGCCGCAAGCATCCATCCGACGGACGCGACAAGCAGCATCACCAAAGTCTTCGAGCGAAGTATCGCCCGGCATTCGTTAACAAATATCGTCAACAATGCCTTCACTTGAGAAACTCCGCGATCTGGAAATCATCCGTGTCGCCGACCTTGGCGAGAAAGAATTCCTCTAGCGAACCGCCGAGCTCCGAGACCTTGCCGTCCGCAACCTTATGTCCGTGATTGAGAATCGCGACGCGATCACAGACATCTTCAGCATCTGCGAGTAAATGCGATGTCATCAGTATCGTCATACCCCCCTGCGAAAGCGCCTTGATCAAGGTCTTAACTTCCTTGGTGGAAACAGGATCAAGACCGGACGTCGGTTCGTCAAGCACAAGAAGCTCTGGTTTACCGATCAACGCCGAGGCAAGAGCAACACGCCTAGCCATGCCCTTTGAAAACCCGGCGACAGGACGGTCGGCAACATCTTCAAGCTTAACCATCTTCAGCAACTCCGAAGACCTCTTGTTCGCAACCTTAGACGGCAGATCATTAAGACCGGCATAATACTTCAGCGTTTCACGAGCCGTTAGAAACGGATGAAGGTAGCTGAGCTCCGGAAGATAACCGAGCTTCGAACGCGCCTTGACGGACTTAGGCGACAATCCGAAAAGCGACACCTCGCCGGCCGATGGCGAAAGAAGCCCAAGAATCATCTTAATCGTCGTCGACTTACCAGACCCGTTCGGGCCGAGAAGCCCAAACACCTCACCCCTTCCAACTTCGAGGTCAAGCCCGTCAACCGCCTCGACCGTAGGACGGAGCCAGAAATCGCGGAAGGTCTTCTTCACGCCCTTGAGTTTGATCACAGTGTTCATTCAGCCTTCTCGAATAATTTAACACCCAGATAAGACAAAGCCGCGACCGGCGGCAAGACTGCAGCAATCGCGCCGAAGAAATACAACCAGGACACATCCGCTCCAGACGAGAGGACGTCTGTCACACAGTAGTTCCCTAATGCCGGTATGAAAAAGGCAAAGACGACGATCGCAAACGATGCAGCCGCATTAAACCGGAATCGCGTCGAAAACGACGCGGAAGCAGACATGAGCACGAGCGCCGGACACGCGACCAAGACATACATCGGCAACAAACGGAGGAACAAATCCAGATCGAACCTAAACGTCGCCGCAACCAATGCTAACACGAACGCACAGAGATTGGCATTCAAGGTGAAGCGTCGGTGAAAATAGCGATTAACTATTGCGCCATACAGGAAAGGCAAGACGAATGCGGCGATCGAAAGCACATAGACAGGTCCGTACATCCTGACCATCGTATGATTCTGCGCTGCGATTTCACTGCCGATAATCGTCCCCCTAACTGCCGCCAGCGACACGGCACCAACCGTAATCACATAAAAAAGATAGGCGACTAGCACTCCAAGAAGCTTTGAGAGGAAGAACAGACGACGGGAGACAGACAGCGCCAATGCACTCATCGCAGTCTGTGATTCCAATTCACGACGTATCGTCTTTATCGTGCCAAAAGCCACTATGACGAGTCCGCCGACCATAATCGCCGACACTCCTGCATCCCTCGCCATCCGCGATGGTTCTCCAAAATCATGATAATGCACGGCGGGTGCCATGACGGAAAGTGTCATCGCCGAAATCATGACTAGAAAAACAAGCGGCTCCGAGAGTAACTCGAGAGCCGTTGCCTTGATGATGGCACAAGCGCGCCTCATCCGAATCTTCCTCAGAACGGAGAAATCGTCGTATCGACGTAAAGCTTGTACGCGAGGATACCCATCACGATGCAAGCCGCGACCTGAACGATTAGCCCCATTACCGCAACACCCTTAGAGACATCCTTCTCGACATTGGCCCCCTGGGGTATTCCCGCAGCAGCAGCAAGCGAGCCGTTCGCAGGCACAAAATTGGAATCAACTGGCATATCAGGGATGTCGTCAATTCCGCCTTCGGCCGGTGCGGCACTAGCAGGCGCCTTTGGACTCTTGGCGACAGCCGCAGGCTTCTTGAGACCAAATTTACCAGAAGGACGTACCGCACCGCTAGGACGGGAGATCTTGAGCGTCTTGCGCTGAGTAACCGAAGTCTCGGCAACGTCAGCGCCAGAGGACCCAACCTCCGGGATCGCCGTTGGAGCGACAGGCTCCGGAGACGGGGCTTTCATTGACTCGGTCGCCCCAGGAATGTCAACCGGGCGCTTGATGCGAATCGTCTTCATCGGCGTAGGCTCATCCTTGACAGGAGCTACGCCCATCGCATCAGAAAGCGAAATACGCGAAGTACGAGCCTTAGCCGCCGCCATCTGGGCATCAGTAAGACCAGGATCGGCGATAATGCCGGTCTTGTGAAGAATCGCCTGCTGAGGAATCGGCGCGGTGATGGACTTCAAATTCTGCGTGACGCTCTTAAGCTGTTCTAGCGACGAAGTCTGCGACTTGACAACATCTTCAACCGCCGCTGGAGCTGCAGGAACTGCAACAGGTTTTGAAGGAAGCTTCAAGGCCGTGGAATTAATCCCCGGCTTGGTCGGAAGACGAAGACCGGATGTCTTTAGACCGCCCACTGTAGGACGGACAATCGGCTTGAGCTTCAACGTCGAAGGACGTGAACCCAGCGGATTGACTTTAGGCGGTACGGACGGATTCTCGTCGGCCATGGCTTACTCCAGTTTAGACGGACATCACTTCGGCTTCTTTCGACTTGAGCTCCGCATCGATCTTAGCGATGCCGTCGTCGGTAGCCTTCTGAACCTTGTCGAGACCGACCTTCAGGTCGTCCTCAGAAATCTTCTTGTCTTTCTCGAGCTTCTTGAGCGCATCGTTCGCATCACGACGAACATTACGCATCGCAACCTTCTGCGCCTCAGCCTGAGTCTTTGCGACTTTGACGATCTCCTTGCGACGCTCTTCGTTGAGCTCGGGGATCGTGATGCGGAGCACCTTGCCGTCGGTCTGCGGAGTAACGCCGATGTTCGCAGCGAGAATCGCCTTGTTCATCGCGTCAAGGACGGTGGGATCGAAAGGCGTGATTTTGATCTGCCGAGGTTCCGGAGTGGAAATCGTGCCGAGATTCTTAATCGGAGTGGGACAGCCATAGTACTCTACCTTGATCTGATCTACCATGGCAGGATTAGCCTTGCCGGTACGAAGCCCTGCGAACTGCGCCTTAAGCGCATCAAAGCTCTTCGCAATCTTGGTGGTCGTATCGTTAAGTACTTCTGAAACCGTTTCCATAGAATTCAAAATAT
>CALYRV010000106.1 GCA_945483525.1 uncultured Verrucomicrobiota bacterium | reverse complement strand
GCGTTCCCCTGGGCGTCGCCGCTGGGCGAGGCGGCCGCCGAGTCGGGTGCCTTCTTCAGCGGATTCATTACCGCTCCGTTCGCGCCGATGGGCTATGCGATGATCTTCATCCTCGCCTGCGCCTCTGTAATTCTCCTCGGGGTCAAGAACGGCATCGAGAAGTCTAACATGATCATGATGCCGATCCTGTTCTTCATGGCTGTCGCGATTTCGATCTATGTCATCTGTATGCCGGGGTCTGGTGATGGTCTCAAGTACTATTTCATCCCGAATGTGGATGCCTTCCGCGTCGACGGACATTTCTCGATCGCGCTGCTCGGCAAGACCATCCTCGGCGCGATGGGGCAGATGTTCTATTCGCTGTCCCTCGCCATGGGCATCATGGTCACCTACGGCTCCTACATGAAGAAGACCGATTCGATCGAGAATTGCGTCCGTCGCATCGAGATCTTTGACACCTTCATCGCGGTCATCGCCGGTCTGATGATCATTCCCGTGGTCTACATGTTCGCGGTGAAGACCGGCACTCCGGTCAAGGAGGCGATGAGCGCTGGTCCCGGACTCATGTTCATCACGCTTCCGAAGGTGTTCGCGACGTTCGGCGCCGCCGGCGCCTGGATCGGTCTCGCATTCTTCCTGCTCGTGACCTTCGCCGCGGCGACTTCCGCGATCTCGCTGTTCGAGGCGTGCGTGGCGTCCGTCTGCGACGTCATCAAGATCGACCGCAAGGCGTCGACGTTCTTCACTTCCGCGCTGATCCTCTTCCTCGCGGTGTTCTCCGCGATCGGATACGGCCCCTGGGGTGACGTCAAGCTCTTCGGCATGCAGTTCCTCGACTTCTTCGACTTCGTCACCAATTCGGTGCTGATGCCGATTACCGCCGCCGCCACCTGCATCTTCATCGGCTGGGTGCTCAAGCCCCAGTCGATCATCGACGAGGTCGAGGCGGAGGGCAACCGCTTCAAGGCGAAGGGGCTTTACATCGCGATGGTGAAGTACTTCGCACCCGCGTTCGTGATCGCGATTCTCATCTCCGAGGTTTGTCGTGCCCTCGGCATCGGCGGCTGGAAGATCTGATTTCGCTGCTCGGATAAAATCTTTGTCATCACAACCCTCTACAATCTAAACTTTTATGCAGATCAGACAGATATCGATCTTCCTTGAGAACAAACCTGGGCAGCTTTCCGCCATCTGTTGCGATCTTGCCGAGTCTGGCGTCAATATCGCGACTCTGTCGCTTGCCGACACTAGCGACTTCGGTATCGTCCGTATGATTGTTGATGACCATGACAGGGCGCGCGAGGCACTGACCGCGAAGGGGCATGTTGTGAATATCGCGCAAGTCGTCGCGGTTTGCGTGCCCGATCGTCCGGGTGGTATGGCGGAGGTCATGCTGGCGCTAGACAAGTCTGGTGTCGATATCGAGTACAGCTACGCCTTCGCTTTTCATAAGGGCGAGAAGGCGGTGTTGGTATTCCGCTTCGCGGATAACGCAAAGGCGGAGGAGGCGCTTAAGGCCGCAGGTTACATTACGCTTACGGAAGAGGAAGTGAGCGAGGCGGCGAAGTGAAGTCGGTACTCGTCACCGGAGGAACGGTCCGTCTAGGGCTTGCAATCGCGGAGTATCTCCGCGATTGCGGCTATAGAGTGATTACCACTTCCAGTCGCAGCGGTTCTGGCGCTGATATCATCGTTGATTTTCGCGATCCCGCGGGCGCTGCGAAATGCTATGCTGCTGCACTGCATCTGCTCGAAGGTCTTCCACTGGACGCTGTTGTCAATAACGCCGCGCTCTTTACGGGGGCGGATTCCGATGTGGAGGCTGTTGGTTTGACCGCTCCTAAGACGCTTACTATGCTTATGTCTGGGCGTGAAGCGGCAGGGCGCGGATGTGTGATCAACATACTTGATGCGACAGGGGGTGGCGTCGCGTCAGGGCGAAGCGCTATGTATGGTAATTGCAAACGAGAACTTCGCAAATACACCAAGATGTCGGCGGAGATGTTTTCTGATACGCTTCGTGTGAACTCTGTCTCTCCGGGTCCGATAGCGGAACTTGCGCCGGTCGGTGTGCACGAGAAGGCGGAGAAATGTCCGCTTGGACGCCCCAAGGCCGTGGATATCGCTAAGGCTGTGGTTTTCTTGATTGAAAGTGAGTCTGTTACCGGTGTCGACATTCCCGTTGACGGCGGACTCTCACTCGGTGAATTGTGATATAATACGCGTAAATCATTTCAGTCTGTGACGACGGGGCATGGGGCTCCGCGTGTGACAAGCTGAGTCTACAGGGAATGAAAATGAATAAGAAGTTGCATTGCCATGTCTTTACGTCGGAGTCCGTTTCTGAAGGGCATCCGGACAAGGTGGCGGATCAGATCTCCGATGCTGTGCTGGACGCATGTCTTGCCAGGGACGCTCATGCGCATGTGGCGTGCGAGACGATGGTTGGTCCAGATGTTGTCGTCAACATGGGCGAGATTACCTGTCGCGGCTTTGAGAAGATCGATACCGAGAAGATCGCCCGCAGGGTCGCCAAGAAGATTGGATATGATCGTTCCGGCGAGGGCTTTGATGCCAAGGATTTCGCCTATTATTCGCATCTGCACGGGCAGTCGCCAGACATCGCGCAGGGTGTGAATCGTAAGACGGCTGAGAAGCAGGGCGCCGGCGATCAGGGGATGATGTTCGGCTATGCGACGAACGAGACGGACTCCTATATGCCCGCAGCAATCGTCTATTCGCATGAGCTCCTTAAGATGTTCGCCGCGCTCCGTAAGAGCGGAAAGTACGACTGGTTGCGCCCTGATTCGAAGAGCCAGCTCTCTGTTGTCTACGCAGACGGCAAACCCGTCGCCATCGACACGGTCGTGATCTCGCATCAGACGACCGAGAAAGGAGCGACGAAGAAGAATTACGCGATCATCAGGAAGCTCGCCACCGATTATCTTGCGAATACCGGTCTGCTCACGAGGAAGACGAAGTTCTATATCAATCCGACCGGCAAGTTCGTAGTCGGCGGCCCCTGCGGAGACTCGGGGCTTACTGGGCGCAAGATTATCGTCGACACCTACGGCGGCATGGCAGCTCACGGCGGTGGCGCGTTCTCGGGCAAGGATCCTTCCAAGGTCGATCGCTCGGCAGCCTATTACGCCCGTTATGCCGCGAAGAATATCGTCGCTGCGGGGCTTGCAGACCGCTGTCAGATCCAGGTCGCCTATGCTATCGGTGTCGATAAGCCGGTTTCTTTCTGTGTCAAGACCTTCGGCACGGCGAGGGAAGGCGTCACTAATGGGAAGCTCGAGCAGATGCTCGCTTCGGGCAAGGTTTTCGATTTCCGCCCGTATGCTTTGATCGCCGACCTCAAGCTCTTGAAGCCCAAGGGCTGGTGTTACGAGGACACGGCGGCTTACGGACATTTCGGTCGCGACATCTTCCCTTGGGAGAAGCTGGATAAGGTGAAGGCCCTTAAGAAGTGGTTCGCATGAAGATGGGTTGAAGGTTGCGATTGAAGGTTGACAATGGTTTTACAGGATCTTCCTTCATCGACTCCGTCTAATCTGTACGCGCACTTCCCGTTCTGCCGACGGAAGTGCGCGTACTGCGCTCTGTATTCGCGTGTCGGGGGCTCGCAAGCGGATCGCGACGCATACGTCGCCGTTTTGGCGAATCAGCTTAAGCGCTCACAGCACCTAACGCCAAATCTTTCCTCTGTCTATTTAGGCGGCGGTTCGCCGGCCCTTTGCGATCTGCAACCATTGTTCTCCGCTCTCCGGCTTCCATCCGATTCTTACAATTCTGAGCCACAGTCAACTTCCAATGATACTTCTTCTCTCCGCGAATTCACCGTGGAACTGCATCCGCTGGATGTGTCTGTCGAGAAGCTGGAGTCGTTGAAGGCGGGTGGGGTCAATCGCATTTCCATGGGCGTTCAGTCGTTCGACGACAAGACACTCGCCGCGATGGGGCGTGGTTATACGATTGACGAGGCTCTGCGTTCGTTCGAGTTGGTGAAGAAGTTCTTCGACAACGCTGGTATTGATCTGATCATTGGGTATCCTGGGGATCCGTGCAGGATTGATCTCAGGCGTTTCGCGGATCTGGGGTTGCGCCATTGTTCCGTCTATTCGTTACAGAATGAAAGGGGTTTGAAGAACGTTCCAGATGATGATGTCGTCCTGGATGGAATTAAGCGTTGCGCTCGTCAGCTCAAGGAGTTCGGATTGGAGCGTTATGAAATCTCCAATTATGCGGTCCCGGGTTATGAATGCCGTCATAATCTGGCGGTGTGGAGGGGAGAGGATTACGTCGGACTCGGCGATGGAGCATGCGGTCGGATAGGGTTGAAGCGCACGCGAGGTGTTCGTTGTGAGTCGAAAGTCGTCTACGAGTCCGAGATGCTTTCTCCTGAAGAGGATTTGAAGGAACGCACCATTTTCCGTCTTCGCACGCGCTACGGATTGGATGCCTCACGCTTTCCAGAATGGTGTGAGTTGTTGGATCGTTTCGTCGCCGAAGGGCTGTTGACCAAGTCGTCGAAGAATTATTGCCGCGATGTGGCAGGAATTTGTGCCCTGCCGATTGGTGAGGATCTCACCTCTGGCGAGCCGCATTCAAATGTTTATTTTCTCACTGAACGTGGCACGGAGGTGTGCGACGCCATTCTTGCGGAAATAATTTGATTTGGAAATTTTACACCCTTATCCCACTTTTTGAATTGATGCACGCAAAGCTTTCGAGCCGGGGGCG
>CALYRV010000105.1 GCA_945483525.1 uncultured Verrucomicrobiota bacterium | reverse complement strand
TGGGTTCGGCGACGACGGACCGGTACGGCAAGACGACCTACCGCGACGCGCAAGGACGGAACATGGGTTCGGCGACGACGGACCGGTACGGCAAGACGACCTACCGCGACGCGCAAGGCCGCATTCAGGGCACGGCGACAACGGACCGGTACGGCAAGACGACCTACCGCGACGCGCAGGGGCGCATCAAAGGAACACGGAAGTAAGGGTTTTGGTATAATATGGCCCAATGGAACAAGCAAGAATTCGTGCGGCGACACTGAGAGATGCGGAGAAAATATTCGCGCTCGTGTCGCTCAACAGCGACATGCTGGTGCCGCGGTCGCTCGGCAACATTGTCGAGTCGGTCGACAGGTTCGTGATCGCCGAGGCGGAGGGGGAGATGGTCGGCTGCGCGTCGTACCAGATCCATCCCGAGATCGGCAACGCCGAGGCGGCGACGGTGGAGATCGTGTCCGTTGCGGTGAAGTCGATGTTCCGCAAACGCGGAATCGGGCGTCTCCTCGTCGAGGCGATCGTCGCGAACGTCAAGCGGTTTAATCCGCGCGAAGTGCTGGTGCTGACGTTCGCGCCGGAGTTCTTCCGCAAGCTCGGATTTTCCGAAACGCCGAAGACCGAGGTCATGCACAAGCTCTACACGGGCTGCATCAACTGCACGAAGCACGCCGATCCGTTCACCTGTCCCGAAATCGCGATGAAGAGAGCGGTTAGTTGGTAGATGGTAGATTGTAGAGATGTCGAAATTTAGAGAGTTGATTGTCTGGCAGAAGAGCATGGATCTGGTTGATCGGGTCTATGACTTTACGAGTTCCTTCCCGCAGGCGGAGAGGTTCGGCCTGTGGAGCCAGATGACGCGGGCTGCCATTTCGATTCCGTCGAACATTGCAGAAGGATCAGGGCGTACTTCTGCGAAGGACTGTGTGCATTTTCTGTCTATAGCGAGAGGCTCTCTTTATGAGCTGAAGACTCAAATGGAGATTGCGGAAAGAAGACACTATGGGAAGATTAATGCTGTCTCGCCGTGTGTAATCTGCCAACTACCAACTACCAACTACCATCTACCATCTACCAACTACAATCTTAATCATGGGTAACTATCAGAACACGAGACATCATAAGGGACCGCGGGAGATGGTGACCGGCGGCGAGTGGATTTACGGACGCAATCCCGTCGAGGAGGCGCTCGCGGCCGGACGCCGCACGTGCTCGGAGATCATCTTGCCGCCGGCGTTTCCGGACGAGGACGAGCAAATTCAGCGCATCCGCGACGAGGCAAAGAGTCGTCGGCTCGTAATCCGCTCGATGGAGCGCGATCAACTCGACAAGCTGACGCGGTTCGGACACCACCAGGGCGTTGCGCTCAAGACGACGGGATATCCCTACGTCGGGTTCGAGGAGATCGTCTCGCTCGTCGAAGAGGACGAGAATGCGCTCGTCGTTGTCCTTGACCATCTGGAGGATCCGCAGAACGTCGGCTCGATTCTCCGCACGGCGTGCGCGATTGGCGCGACGGGCGTCATCATCCCAGAAGACCGTGCGTGCGGCATCACGCCGGCCGCAGTGCGGGCGTCCGCCGGCGGGGCGGAATACCTCAAGATCGCCCATGTCGTCAATCTGCCGCGGGCGATGGAGGACCTCAAGGAGGCGGGGCTCTGGTTCACGGGACTTGACTGGGGCGAAGACGCGAAGCCCTATACGCAGATCGACTTCAAGGGACGCGTCGGACTCGTCATCGGCGCGGAGGGCTCCGGCATCTCGCGTCTCGTGCGCGAGAAGTGCGACTTCATCGGCGTTCTTCCGATGCCAGGCGGGTTCGAGTCCCTGAACGCAGGCGTCGCGGCGGCAGTTGCGATGTACGAGATCCTGAGACAACGGAGTTGAGAGTTGGTAGTTGGTAGTTGGTAGACGAAAAGGGGGAAAGATGAAACTGAAGCTTAACGGAGAATATGCAGGGCGGCATTTGTTTGTGACGCTGCTGATGGTCGGCTTGTGCGGCTGGTTCGGGTATGACGGTTTCGTTCGGTATCCGGCGACGCCGGCGGCGGAGCTCTACAAGTCGATTGAGGGCAGTGACGCGCCGGACGGCTTTGATCTCGAGGCGTTCAAGGCGCAGAAGACGAAGACGCAGTACGGCTTTACGTTTCTGACGCTCTTCGTGGCGCTGGTCGTCGGTTCGCGGCTCGCGAAATCCGCCCGCTTCCAGTTCGAGTTTGATGACGAGGGCTATGTCTATCGCGGTCGTCGCCATGCCTATTCTGACATCAAGAAAGTCGACCGTTCCAAGTGGGAGAAGAAGGGCATCATCAAGGTCAACGGCATTGAACTCGACTCCTGGCATCACCTCGGCGTCAAGGAGTTTGTGGAAAAGCTTGATGCACTAAAAGTCTGACATGATATATTAGTGTTGTGAAAGACGAGTTCGGCAAGTATTATGAGGCTAGGGAGCCGGGGCGGCGCGAGCGGGCGTATGCCTGGGCGACGGCCATCGGCTTGCAGGATGTTGATGGACTGAAGCCGTCCAAGTACCTGATTGAGACGGCGAAGCGGAACATTGAGGGCGAGATTACGGCAGCCGAGGCGCGGAAGCTGGTCGACGAGTATTACGAAGTCAAGGGCGAACACGATGTCCCCGAAGATGCGGAGGAGGCCGACAAGGTTGCAGCGCGCATCAATCAAATCATCAACACACCGTCGTTTACGCTTTCACCAGAGTACTATATCGGGCTTCACGGCAAAATCTTTGAAGGTGTGTTTGCGCATGCCGGGAAGATTCGGGATGTCGATTTGACTAAGCGAGAGTGGGTGCTGAATGGCGATTCTGTCCAGTTTGGTGCATCGTTTCTGATTGTCAGCAATCTGGAGGGTGAGTTCGTACGGGAGGTGCGGTTTAAATACAAGGGGCTTGGAGAGGATGCGTTTATCGAACGTTTTGCGATGTTCATCTCAAATCTCTGGCAGATTCATCCGTTCCGCGAAGGTAATACGCGCACGACTGCAGTGTTCGCCATAAAGTATCTGCGATTCAAGGGATATGATGTCTCAAACAATCTTTTCAAGGATAAGTCTTTTTATTTTCGCAATGCGCTTGTGCGGGCGAACTACGAGAATCAAAGACTGAATGTCGCAAAAACACGCTTGCCGCTTGAAGAGTTCTTCAAGGTTCTGCTCTTTGGCTATGATCTTGAGCTAAAGAACCGCTTTTTGCGCATTGGATGCGAATATGGATCGCCAGCGGCAAAGGGCGTCGCGGGATTGCACCGGGGGGATGTCGGTATAAACGATGCTAATGTCGGTGTAAATGTCGGTGTAAATGTCGGTGTAAATCTGAGCAAATCTGAGGAGAATGCGATAAAGGCAATCCTTCGGGACCGATTTATCACTGCTGAAGGACTTGGCAAGCTGCTTTCTGTTTCAAAGCGTCAGGCGGAGCGTATTATCGCTGCGCTAAAGAAAAAGGCCGGACTCGTTCGTCGGGGATCTGATAAGGTGGGCGAGTGGTATTTTGAAAAGGAGGAACCATGAAGTTCTATTCATTTGTGTTGGCGGCGGCGCCGATCGTGTCTGTCGGACTTTATCAGGAGGATATGCGCGGCACATGTGACACCCTCATCGAATTGTCATCGGTGTCGTTTGTCGATCTATGAAGAAGTTCTGCGTATTTGTGGCGAGTGGGTTTGGAATCGGGCTGGTGGCGCCGTTTGCGCCAGGGACGTTTGGCTCGCTGCCGGGCGTGGCGCTCGCGTATGCGACGACGGCGTTGCCGCTCTGGTTGCAGATTCCGGTCTGCACGGCGCTGGCGATTTTGGCGATTCCGTTCTGCGACGTCGCCGAGAAGGCGCTCGGGATCAAGGACGACGGACGCATCACGGCGGACGAGTGGATGCTCTATCCGATCGCCCTCGTCGGCATTCCGCTCGCGGCGCTGCCGTGGTGGTCGATGATCGTCTTCTTCTTCGTCGTGCGCGCAATCGACATCATCAAGCCCTGGCCGGCACGCAATCTTCAGTCCATACCTGGTGGACGCGGCATCGTCATCGATGACTTTTTTGCCAATCTTTATTCTTTGGCCGTCAATTGGATGATTTATCTCATCGTCTTCGCCTAAATTTGGGCGAATTATGATATAATACTTAATTCACGCTGGTCCTGTAGCTCATCTGGACAGAGCAGCTGCCTTCTAAGCAGCGGGTAGTGGGTTCGAGTCCCGCCAGGACCGCCAGTATTAAGTTTGAAGTTAGAAGCAAGAAGTTAGAGGTTGAGAGCCGAGAGGTGGTCAGAATGATGGAAAAGCATTACGACGCGAAGGCCGCGGAGGCCAAGTGGTATCCCCTGTGGGAGAAGAACGGGTATTTTCATGACGACCCCGACGGGCGGGTGCCGTATTCCGTCGTTATTCCGCCGCCGAACGTGACGGGCATCCTGCACATGGGCCACGCGCTCAACCAGACGATTCAGGACATCCTCGTCCGCTGGCGCCGCATGCAGGGCCGCAACACCCTCTGGCTCCCCGGCACGGACCACGCCGGCATCGCCACGCAGAATGTCGTCGAGAAGGCGCTCAAGAAGGAGGGCAAGCGCCGTCAGGACCTCGGGCGCGAGAAGTTCCTCGAGCGCGTCTGGGAGTGGAAGCGCGAGTACGGCGGCACGATCGTCCACCAGCAGCGTATGCTCGGCAACTCGACGGACTGGCAGCGCGAGCGCTTCACGTTCGACGACGGCTGCAACCGCGCGGTGCTGAAGGTCTTTAAGCAGCTCTTTGACGAGGGCCTCATCTACAAGGGCAACTACATCGTCAACTGGTGTCCGCGCTGC
>CALYRV010000104.1 GCA_945483525.1 uncultured Verrucomicrobiota bacterium | reverse complement strand
AGGACGTCCGCCTCATGAAATACACCAAGCTCAAGAACATGGCCGCGCTCGTCCTCGCCGTGAGCTACTTCGCCGCGGCGTGGCTCGGTCACAACGTGAAGGCCGAGATCCTCGTCGAGCACCTGACGCGAATGTCGCGCCAGATATGCGAGACGCCTGACTTCCACTATTACGCGCTCGCGGCAGGACTTAAGATGGCCTTCATGCGTCACGGCAGATGGAGCAGAGTCACGGACAATTGGAAATGCCCCCAACTCGAGCTCAAACTCGACTGGGGATAGACCCGCCTGAACGAAATCTAAAACGCCAATTACACTTACGAAAACGCCCGATGGCCTCTATTCATTGGGCGAAGTCAGCTTTCGGTTTGATTTTTTGGGGAGACTCCAAGCCATCCGCATTAACCACAACGCGACTTTAGATTTTGTTTAGTTGGTCAAACTGGGAAAAGCATGGGTTGATTGATTGAAGTAGAGAATCGCCTCGCTCGGGAAGATCGACCACTGACCGAGACACGCCGCGCTTCGGACGAGGACGGGAAGTCGACTTGCCGACGTGAAGCATGAGTGGAAGGTCAAAAACTGCGTTTCGAACAAAAACGGGTGGGCGGTGAGGGATTCGGACCCCCGACCCATTCCGTGTAAAGGAATTGCTCTAACCAACTGAGCTAACCGCCCGAAAAAAAGTGTTGATATTATATCAAAATTTCCCCGGGCGTGCTGACCAGACGGTCGGCAAGTGCCAGTTCCGACGATTTGCCATACCCCCAGGTTACTCCGATCGATTCTATGCCATTGACACGCGCGGCCTCGAAATCAGACAACGTGTCTCCGACCATCACCGCGTCCGCGGCGGAAATGCCGCGTTCTGATAGTATCTTCGCCAAGAGCGCCGGCTTTTTGAATTTAGGTTGCGGTTGAAAACCGAGGTTGAGATCAGAACCTTCCTTACTTAACTGATCACTAATCATTGCTCCATGTTCACTTGCCCAAACAATGGATTCTTCGGTGTACATGTCGCCGGCATATATGAAATCAAAGACTTGGTCCCAACCGAACTTCCTCGCCATCAGTGTCGCGCCCGCGAAACGCTTGTTGGTCGCGACAAAAACCTTGCACCCTACGGACTTAAGTTTTCGGACGGCATCCAACACACCTGGATACTCATAGGTATTGGGAAAACCATCGTGGTCATAATGCTCGCCGAAACCGGAGCGGAGCTTCACACCCAGCTCTTCAGTGTAAAGCCCGGGGAAAAGAAGCTCCGCCATCGCCTCGATCGGAGGCCCCGCCACAAAATCTCGCTCGAAATTGGGACAGTCAATGCCGAGATCGACCAGTGTCGCGCGCCAGGCCTCGCGAATGTCCTTATCCGTGTCCGCCAACGTTCCATCCAGATCGAAAAACCAATAGTGTTTCATCAGCTGATATTATAACAAATATTCGCCCTGTTATTCGCGGCCGCTCGAGGACGAGAGGCGAACTAAAAAGAAAGACGCGGAGCTTGCAGCCCCGCGTCTACACATTCTCGTGGAATGTTTTCGCGATTAAGCGAGGACGGCGTCCTTCGCAGCCTTAGCCACGCGGAACTTGACGACCTTCTTCGCGGCAATCTTGATGGTCTCGCCAGTCGCGGGATTGCGGCCCATGCGAGCCTTGCGGTTGATCTTGATGAGCTTGCCGAGGCCAGGGAGAACGATGCCCTTGGTGCCCTTCGCGCCCTCATAAGCGATCGCGAGGAACTTCTCATAGGCAGCGACGACCTGCTTCTTGCTGACACCAGCGGCCTCAGCCATAGCAGCCATGATCTCGGACTTGGTAGCGGGAACCTTCTTAGCCATTTTTTTGATCCTTTAATTGTTCACTAGTGAAACACTCGGGAGCACCCCTTGTGTTGATTTGCCTATAATTTACTATATTTTGCGATTCCTGTAAAGGGGGAAAATGAAAAAATTGTATTTTTTCAGATTTTCTCACTACCACAACTTGTGGCCCTTGTAGTTATCTTAATCGCCAGTACACATCACCTTGTGGATTTCAGGCCAGGGGGCGAACCAGATGACATCACGATAAGAATCGAGCTTCCGAAGCATTGCGTCAAAATACTCAAGACCCGGATCAAGCCAGTCTCCTCCGACACCGTGAAAATCGAGATGTCCAACCCCGCCTTCCGTAGCTATCTTATCGATATACGCCTCCATTTCGGGAATCGTCTTGCAGTAGACCGGATAGCCGAAATACGGCAGACGCTCTACGACGTGATTCTCGGAATAGATCCGCTTCACCTCTTCATCAGTGATGCCGGGCACGAGTTTCTGAATCGTCTCGGTCCCTGGGATTGCCCACGCGATGTCACGCGGCCAGGTCTTGTCCCAGCCGATGCGCAAAATCTCACGGTTGCAGTCCGCCAGCTCTTTCGCGAGAATCGCGACATTAGTGATCGCGCCGTGCGTGAACGAATGATTGCCGAGATGCACGTACTGGTTCGTCGTCGCCCATTCCTTCTCGTGATCCTTGAACAGCTTCCAGTCTGGACACACATAGAAGGTCCCGTGGATGCGGTACTTCTCAAGCCGGGGGAAGACATTCTTAAACTGCGAAGGACAGCCGTCGTCGAAAGAAAGGTAGAACGCTGCGCGTTTTCCTTCGGGGAAGGCAGTACCGAGCACAGGGTGCAGAGCACACAGTGCGGAGAAGACGAGCAGCAGACGCTTCATAGGCTTACTTTACGCGAAGCGCGAGAAGCTGGAACGGCTTCGCATTGAACGTGAGCCGCCCGCCCTCGATCTTCTTGGATTTTCCGTAGGCGGGGAATTCCACCGAAGACGGGGATCCAGGAAGGCTGACGGACACGCCCTGCTTCGCGGTCTTGCCGAAATGAACGATGTAATAGTACTTGCCCTTCTTGCCGCAGTCGATCTCGCGAAGGACAACCTCAGGATCGGAACACGCGCCTGCGACGACCTTCGAGGGTAGTGCAGGGAGAGAGAGGAAGTTCAGGTTGAACTCGCGCGCCACCGCCGGGAAGCCGCGAGCGAAGCAGCTGCCGATGAGGTATCCGATGTTGCCGATGTCGCCGTTCGCCATCGCGGTCACTTCAATCATCATCGAGGCGCGGCCGGCCTTCTCGGTATCGTTCATATCATACCCGATGGGTGCCGCATTCTTGCCTTCGGACTTGTAATAGATGTTGTGCTCGTTCAGCGAATGATGGCGGATCATCGTGACCATGCCGTTCTTGTCGGCATAGGCCTTGAAGGCGTCCGGATCCATCACCGTGTACATGCGGTTGACCGGCATCGCCAGCATCGCGCCGTCCTTCTTGTCGAAATTGAGGGGACGGTCCGCCGGACACGCATGCTGCCATTCCCACTTGCCCCAGGTGCCAACGGGCTCGGCGCGCCCCTTGAGGTAACGATGATCGGCAACGGCGTCCTTGAGGTCGACGACCTTGCCGAGCTTGATGTTCGCCGCGGCGAAGACCTTCTTCGTATACTCGACGTCGTCGGAAACAATCCCGCCGCCGGAGAGCCCGGGGCCGGGCTCACTCGTTTCACCGTCAAGAATAACTTCGGCGTCCTTGATGCCGTTCTTGCGGAGATGCTTGACGAGCTCATCGATAAACGCGGCGCGCTTCTGATACCACCACTTGAGGTACTTGTCGTACATCCTGCGATGCCTCTTCAGCTCCTGTCGCGATGGCGTGACGCCGTTATTCATCTCGTCGCCGAAGCGCTTGCGGGTCGCATCGCCGAAACCAATCGGCCACTGCGTGGGACGCGTACGGAATAACGCGCCGAGGAAGCGACCCTTGTCTTTGAAGCGGATGATCGTCCCGTCAAGAAGCTCCTTCGTCACCTGCAACGCCTCGGGATCGGTAACGTCGATGTTGGCGTTCTCTGTCCAGGCTACGTGGGTGTAGGTCTTCTCGCCCGAAAGCGTCTGCGCGCTCTTACGATAACCATAGGACCTCTTGCCCTGATAGTCGCCGCCCATGTTGCCGCACCACTCGAAGTACGGCATCAGCTGGAAGCCATACTCCTTCGTCACCATGTTAACGATCCGCTCCCAAAGCGAATTGGATTCGGCGTCAGCGCCCCACGCCCAGTTCATGCGGATTCCGTTAGGATCCCAATGCTGGACATAGCCGAACTCAAGAAGATCCTTCATATAGACATCCATGCCGAGCATCTTCATCTGGCGGCACTTGTGACGAATCCAGTCCAGCTGATCGAGGCAGCGACGCTTCTTCACGCCACCCTGAATAGCCGGTCCATCACTCATCTCCTCACGCCAGAAGATATGGCGGCGCGGTAGGTCTTTAGGAAAGTTTACATTCGCATAGCACTTGGTCTCATCCGGAATCTCGCAGAGGATGATCTTCGCAACTGCAACACCGGCAGAATCCGGGTCGTGCTTACGCGAGTACTGAGTAATCGCGAAATCAAATCCGTCCTCCGGCAGATGGCGTTTGGGCGTGTCTTTCGCGACATGACTCTCACAGTAGTCGCA
Source organism: uncultured Verrucomicrobiota bacterium (assembly GCA_945483525.1). The sequence goes on along the minus strand of CALYRV010000104.1, from coordinate 578 downwards.
CGTCCAGTCCTGCAGCGAGCCGTAGCAGGTCCAGCGTTCCCACTTGCCAGACTGCGGAAGCATGATCTGCTCGGGATGGTTGTCGACATGGGCGGGATTGATCGCATCACCGAAATTCGACCCCGTCGAAAAGGCGCGGTGGGAATCGGTGGAGCGATTGACCATGACGTAGTTGCGCGGCAGATCATCGGGATACTCGAGAACGACTACATAGGAACCATTAGGCTTGAGACCCTTACCCTTGCCGAGCCGGTAGGAGAACATCGTGGACTCATCGTCACGCATCGGCATCACGCGGCACTGCCGACCGAGCACCTCTTCCACCTTGGAGCAGCCGGCGGGCTTTTCGATGAATTCGTGATCAGTCTTCGTACAATCGACGATGTCAATCACTTTGACATTGCCAAATACGTCGAGTTTCAGAGTTTCGGCCTTGACGGCAAACGTCGCGGCCACAGCGAGAGAAACGATCAGTATCCTTTTCATAAGTATGAATGATTATATCATTTCCCACCAAGCTACGCAAGCGGCGAAAAAGAAAGGCCGCAAAATCGATGTCGACCCGGCTTTCCCGCCGG
>CALYRV010000103.1 GCA_945483525.1 uncultured Verrucomicrobiota bacterium | reverse complement strand
TCTGGCCCAGGTGGGTTAAAGAATTTTTGCTGACCCACCCTCTTTACAAGTCACCGATTATCGGCATCTCCACTTCATCTCACAAGGTTCGTATCGTACATTCCGCCAGACAACACAATACAACCAGCCAAGGAGGTGACCATTATGATAATGCAACCATGCCACATACAACCACCCCATACCGACGCCTTCATGCATACCTCCGATTTTATCTCGCATAGCGCAGTCTCATATTGAAAAAAATTATCCCACAAACCCATAGCGTATAGAGACGATGCAAAACGCCTTGAGATTTTTCCGCATTGAAATCTCATTTATGGTATAATATGACCGAAATGCGGAATATCAAGTATAAACACTCAGCTTATTGGTACGCGGTGAACTATGGGTGGACTCATAGTGAGGCACAATCCCATGCCGCCCGATATTGGGATATGCATACCTATCGTCCGCGCAGAAAAAGCGAGCTCGCCCAGCTACTCGGGATTGCATCGGAAGTCGAATTTGACTCCACCTTCAATCCGCTCCTGCTCGCCGGCTGCATGATGGCCGACATCGGCATCGAGTGTCGCGACGCCTATCGACGCTGGTCGACGCCCGAAGAGCGCGCGAAGCGCCGCAAGGAAATCACCCGCTCACTCCGCATTCTCCGCCGCCCCTTCTACTACGCGCGCGAAACCGAGCGCCGCCGTCAGCTCGCCGCCGAGCGCCGCAAACTCCATCGCCGCAGCACGAACGCGCCCATGCCCACTCCGCAAGACCTCCTCTATGCCTGGGAGAAGCGTAATAATTCCAAAGAAAACATGATCCTTCTCGGTGGACTCCTCCAGGATCTGGAATGCTACGTCGACAACTGCCTACGATTCGACGAAGACGGAAATGTTATCGGTCGCAACGGCGGCATCTGCGGCTGGATAAAAGACAATCTTCCAGAACTTGCGCCGAAGTACAAGACGCTCATGCGTTACAAGGCGATGGCAATCAAACTCCGACAGGCAACCGATACGCACGACCCGAAGCCGACTTCGGCGCTACTCAGTAGGCCTCATCACGAACTCGTCAAGATGATCCTCGCGAATTCAACGCCCACCTTCACGAGCTTGGAACGAATTATAATCCACCACCTGGATCCGAATTCGGTCTTTCGGGATCCGCCGCCAATCACGTTCCGCTCTCCTCCGCACTTCAACAACGACGCTTAACGAACAACCATCCGATTACAGACGGAAGACGTTGCGATTGAAGCCGGTAGTGAGGATGTTGGATTTCTCGGACTGGTGCTGCATCATCGTTGCCACCAGATAGGTGCGCAATCCGCTCACCCGCGCATCGGCATCGGTGATATCGAAGATGACACCGTCGTCGCGAAGCGTGATCACGATTCCGTCGTTCAGGTCCAGCGTCACTTCGGCGAAAACCGTCTTTTCGCCATTGCGTTCCTTGATCACCATCAGCGACTCCTCGACCAGCAGCCGAGCACGCATCGCCAGCTCGCGGCGCACTCCGAATCCGAGCATCTTTTTGGACACGCTTTCGGCTGCCGCCGCAATATCTAACTCACACAGACGGAGATCAAAGGTGTGGATTGCCGCCTCACGTTCACGGTCAAGCAGGAGCGGGAAATGGTTGCGCCCGTAGCGCCACAGCATGAATGCAGCAAAAAGCGCCGCCCCTGCCCAGTGGGAAACCGGCGACCACCACCAGAATGAGCGATCGCCGAACACCGGGAAGACAAGCATCAGCAATGCCGGAAAGACCATCCAGTAGAATACGGTAAGCGCAACCGCCAGCCGTTCGTGCTCGATCAGCTGGAAATAATTGTTGAGCACGTTAATCAGCGCACCAGGCACAATCATCAGCGCCGACACGCGGACAATGAACACCGCCGACGGATCCGAAACGCCGAGCACCGACGGCACCAGCTCTGGGAACACCACCAGCAGCGCCGAATACAGCCCGCAAACCGCCACCAGCGTGACGAAGACGTTGGTCATCGTGGTCCGCACCGACCTGGCGTTTCGCTCACCGTAGTAAACCGCCACAATGGGCTGCATCGCCGACGCAAAGCCGTTGACGAAGGAATGCGACTCGACCACGAAGACGTAGACCGGCAGTCCGATCAACGCCCTGGGGCCGAACGAGCTGGAGAGCACATAGCCCAACAGCACATAGGAGAGGACGTCTCCGAGGAATCCCGTGGCGTCTCCAGCCGCCGTCTTTACAATCACCCAGGTGTCCTTGAGGCAGAATCGCCAACTGAAGCTGAACGTGTTGCTCTTACGCATAAAATGGAGCGAGTACGCCAGAAACGCGAAAAGATATCCGATCGAGAAACCGAGGGAACAGGAGGATGATCCATACCCGCACTTCAACGCGATGGCCGACACCCCGAGAGCGACTAGGCAGTGACTGCAGCTTACGATGGTGGCGAAGAAAGTATCGCCATCGCAGTAGCAGCAGTTGCAGAGAACGCCGGAGAAACACATCAGCGCCAATCCGAACGGCAGCCAGCGCCAGTATGTCACCGCGTGATTGACGACTTCCGGATCCGAGGACATCAGCGCGATGAACGAATCTCTGAACAGCCAGGCCATCAGACCAAGCGCGACCCCGCCGGCAAGAGACGTCCATACCCCCTGCATGAAAACCGATTCGGCTCCGTCCAGGTCGAGCCTGCCGCGGCGCAACGAGTAATTGATGCCGGTTCCGGCCCCGATGAGCGCCATTAGGAAGAATCCAAAAGTGAATAGCGGCGAAGCCAACGAGACTCCAGTCAGTGCCTTGTCTCCAAGAGCCTGCCCGGCAAGCACCGAAGACATCGTCGCAAGAATGAACGCGACGAGGTTAATCGTCACGCATCCCGCAAGCAGCCTGCGAAACTGGCGGACCCCAAACGGAGCCATATGCCTTACGCGTCCTTGATATTACGGAGCGTAGCCAGTACCGAGCCGATAGAATCAATCAGATTCTTCGACTCGACACGGTCGATGCAACCGTCTTTAAGAAAACCTTCAAGTTTCGAGATGGCAACATCGAATTCAGAACCGGTCTTATGCTCTTCAAGCCAACGTTTGATCACTACCGCTTCATCCGTATCAACCTTGGAATCCTGCAGAACCCCCTTCGTCAGCATCCAAAACTCGACGCTCTTCTCTTTTGCGGTCAGCATCTTGAATCTCCTTTTACATAGATTATACCAAATTCCACGTCCTCGTGTGAATGAGGTAATCGCGAGACGTACGTTGCGGCGCCGAAACTGCGGCGAAAAATCAGCGGACGAGCAAGCCTGTCGTCCACTCGCCGATCGTCTTGTGCGAGACCTCGCGGAAACCGTGCGCCGTGTAGGCGGCGAGGACCTCAGGATAAAGCTCCGTGAGGATGCCGCTGATCACGAGATGACGCCCGACCGTCGGCGCGATCTCATCGGCGAACCGGATGAGCAACGGACCGAGGATATTGGCGACGACGAGATCACAGACAGGAAGCTCGCGGCGAACCTTCGCGCCGAGTCCGTACTTAAAGACCTCGATCTCGACATGGTTCTTCCCGGCGTTCTCCTTCGCCGCCGCCACCGCCTCCTCATCGACGTCGAACGCCGTCACCTTCGCACAGCCGAGTTTCGCCGCGGCAATCGAAAGAATGCCAGAGCCGGTACCCATATCCAGGAACGAGTTGGAGAGAGAAGTTGGAGAAAGGAGTTCGTCAATGTACTGAAGACACGCCTTGGTGGTCTCGTGCTTGCCCGTGCCGAAGGCCATGCCAGGGTCGGAGACGATCGCGATCTGACCCGCCAGCCTCTTTCCGCTCCCGAAGAAATCCTCCGCCTCCCACTCGGGGACCGTGTAGATCCGCGGACTCACCAGCTCGGTCTTGAAATGACGGCGATAGGCGAACTTCCAGTCCTCCTCGGGAACATCTTCGACTACGATCACCGCATCTCGGGCGGCTTCAGGCGAGTCTTCCAACACGATATCCAATGCGCCCTTCAGCGCCTGCTTCGCCGCCTCGGTATCCTTCGCATCCTCAAAGTAGATGCGCATTTCAGTGAGCGGACGCTCAATATCCCGGTAAGACGATAAAATGAAATCCCCTCCGTCGAAAACTTCGAAGAGGGGATTAACGAACCGTTCCGGGATGGAACAGCTGACTTTCGTCATAGCTTACGCCTTCTTGGCGACGAGCTTCTTGACGACCGCGGGACGCTGAACGAGGACGCGAACGGCCTCATCTCCCATGGCGGCGACGTCTTCGGCCTTCATGCCGAACTTGACGAGGCGAGCGCGCTGGGCCTTGTTCTTGCGAGCCTTACCGGCGGGCGTCTTGCAAGGACGAACGTGGGATTCCTTGCGGAGTGTACGACCAGTACCCATGATTAAGCCTCCTTTTCGACGATGGTGACGACCTTGCCGTCCTTAATGAACTTCACCTTTCCGTCCTTGAGGGCGAAGAGGGTAAAGTCACGACCCTGACCGACGTTCTTACCGGGATGGATCTTCGTGCCGCGCTGACGGACAATGATGGAACCCGTGGTGAGGAACTGACCGTCGTAGGCCTTGACGCCGAGGTACTGCGGATTGGAATCGCGACCGTTACGGGCAGATGCGGAAGTAGCCATTTTCTATTTTCCTTTCTGCTTAGGCAATAGCCTTGACGGTGGCGACGGTCAGCTGCTGACGATGACCGACGAGACGACGCTCACCTTTACGGCGCTTCGCCTTGAAATTGATGACCTTCTTGCCCTTAATGACACCAGCGACGGAAAGGACGACCTTCGCGCCTTCGACGTAGGGCCTGCCAACCTTGAGAGTCGTGCCGTCAGAAACCGCGAGAACGGTCGTGAGCTCGGCATCCTTACCCTCTTCGACCGCGATCTTTTCAATCTCGATCTTGTCACCGACCTTGACAAGCGTCTGCTTGCCGCCGGTTTCGAGTACTGCGTATGCTTCCATTTTAATGTTCTTTCCTTACTTTTCTTTCGCTTTCCTTGTGGAGAAACATCTCCACGAAAAGCTGAAATTAGGCATAGTATATCAAAACCTCGCCGCATCCGTCAAGTACCCGATGTTAGTACACCCTTATCCCACTTTTTCTGGGGTAATTTATCCCAGTTTTCAAAAAAGCCCA
>CALYRV010000102.1 GCA_945483525.1 uncultured Verrucomicrobiota bacterium | reverse complement strand
ACCGTCCCAGCAAGGTCTTCGGATATTCGGGCGGAAACCCGTATTCGTTCCGCTCCCGATTCCCCGGCCAACAGGCGACGAGGACAAGTATGCCGAGTTCGACCGCCGTTTCAAGCCAACAGCAAATGTCAAGCGCCAGCCCCTTCGGTGCGGCCATGGCCAGATTTCGCGCGACATTCTGAAAGACAATGAAGCCGAGAATCCACCAGCCGGTCCGCCCGAAGTCATGCAGTCGCCTGGCGATCAGGAACATCCACAGGATGCTCATATAGAGCGCAAAGGAAACGATAACCAGCGCCGCAGCCTTATACCAAAGCGACGTTCCCTCCCGTGGCGCCATAACGAGGCAAGGCGCCAGAACCGCAAGCCCGAGAATCGTCTTGACCGCGAACTCACACCGCCCGACACGATCAGGATTCGGATAGGTCTTATGCTCCATTTCTCGTCACCTTTCCGCCACCAACTTTTCCGCTTCAATTGTCCTTGTCGTCTTCCATGACCTCCGCCTTGTGCCTGTGAAAGAACCAGCCGAATACTTCGAGTCCGACAAGCGATATGACCGTCGTTGCAACGCCGATCGCGTACATGCCGGAAGCAACCGCCATGCCGATGCCCGCGGCGACCCAGATGCCGGCGGCCGTCGTGAGTCCGTGGACGGCCTTGCGGTTCACCATGATCGCACCCGCACCGATGAAGCCGATGCCGCTCACGATCTGTGCGGCGACGCGTCCGGGATCGCCCTGTCCATCAAACCCGTAGCGCGAGACGATCATCATCAGCGCAGCCCCGACCGCCACCAAGAGATGCGTCCGCGTCCCGGCGATCTTCGCCCGGAACTCGCGCTCCGCGCCGATGATCCCTCCGAGCAGTCCCGCAATCACAATGCGAGTGATCAAAACATGTGCGTCTGGCATACCTTCCCTCCTTAAATGCTCCCCTTACTCCGCCCGCTGCATGCCGTCCGGCAGCGGACGGTTCGCGATCTCCAGAAGCTTGTCGAGCTTGGACTCGATGCGGTCGAGTTTCCGGTCGAGCTTCTGGTAGCGGTCGTCGACGACGGACTGCACCTTCGCCGACTCCGCTGTCACCGCGTCATAGATGTCCTCGTGCGTGACGCCTGCGAATTTCAGGTACCAAATCGCCGCACCTGCCGCAACCAGCAGCAAAACCAAGATGACTATCAGCTTTTTCATGCCTACAACATCATATTGTATCATTTTTAACGGCGCAGACAAATGCTCGGATTACGGAATCGCAAAGATGTCGACCGTTTTCTTCTTGCCCGTGCGCATCAGGGTTACGCGAATCTCCGAGGTTACGGCCTTCGCCTTCAAGACCGCCGGAAAACGAAACTCAACCGACCCCATCGGCGAGGGATGCTCGAGCGAAACGACCTCAACAAGACTTTCGGGAGAGCCATAGTCCTTGCTTCGTGTAACTTCTTCGTTCCATTGCCCGACTGCAAACAAAAGGCGCGTCACCTTCGCCGTGCCGTCAAACGCATAGTCAAGGCGAACCGGCGTCCCCTCGCTCAGTCCGCTTGTCGTCATCGTCAGGGCGACATGCGTCCCCAGGAAGTGGCTGACGCCCCGCCGAATGACCTTCGCGACAAAGAAAAGTCCGACAATCGGGAAGATCAACACGGTGATCGCCCCCAAAGAAACATGCGGCCACGGGCTGATGATGAAGACACAGACAAGCAACCAGCTAAACAGATTCCAAATGGTCGCGAAAACCACGAGAAACCAGAAGTCGGCTCCCTGCTTGCGGCGCAGACGGACACCGTAAAGCGGACTCGACACCTCGCCCTTCCTGCGCGAGGCAATCCACGCCTTCACCACGCTGCGAAGCAGAAACGCCAGGAGAAACGTCCCGCAGAGCGCAAAGAAACCGAAAAGCGCAAGCGGCACGAATTCGATGACATCCGAACCGGGCTTCACGATCTGGGCCCGCGAAGGGGCAGACGTATCATACCAGACCTTAATTGTCTCGCCCACCTGATAGTTGCGAACAATATGCCTCGACTCGGAGGAGTCGCTGGACGAAAAATCCGAATTTCGATAACGGTCGCTTTCATACGCCGTCCCGTCGACCGTGTAGGCGAAAGCGATTCGCGGCGCGTACACCGTACAAGTTCCGCGCTTACCGTGACTCTGATGAGATACGACTCCCTTTGCCAGCACCCTGCCCGTCGTTTCCTCATAAGCCTGAGGGGAAAAGACATCTCCGACATTCGCAACGACTCCGCTCCACCCGAACACGCAGAAGATCAAGCCAAGCCCGCTCCCGATCAGCACACCGGGATTCAGCTTCTCAGAAAGCTTCTTGCGAACACCACCGAACGAGAGCACCGCCACTGCAAGCCCCACAACCGCAAAGAAGCCAAGCACGAGAAGCGGAATCAGCAGATCCTTAAGGTCGCCCGAATCAACCAACAAAACAGCTTGCGCAGGACAGTCCGGGTTGACGCGGCAGGTCGCCGTCGCCCCCTTCGCGTATTTCCTAAGCAACGGCAAGCGCTTTTCAATGCGTTCAAACTTATATTCCATCGACTCCGGCGTGTTCACCGACGAGGAGCTGTTGGTGCGCCCGTTCGCCTCGTAGTTGAAACTTGCCGTGAACCGATAGTCGTCAATGGCCTTCCGCGCGACGGACGAATCCACGACCCGGCATGGAATCTCCGGCCAGGACGCGGACTTGCACCGTTCAAAATCGACGCGCATCCCCACCGTCACGAAAACGGTGACAAACGCGAGCATGCCGCACGCCAGCAAGAACTGCTTCAGCCGAAATCCGGTTTTCATCTCTTGCTTGGCATCCAGATGTCCGAGGCCTTCAGGTCGAGCCAGGTGATTGCCTCCAGCCAGCGGGAGAGGTCTTTCGGCGTCGGATCGAAATTGTTCGTACCGAAAGAGAACTTCGCGCCCATTTCCTTCGCAAGCTTCAGGAACTGCGGACGCGGATAGGGAGACTCGGCCTGGATCTCGAGCGCGATGCCCTTCTTCACGGCCTTCGCGATCACCGCCCGCATCCGTTCCTCGGTCCAGAGGCGATCATAGTCACCCGCCAGCGGCTCGGGAAGGTAGGTCGGATTCGCCAAAATGGAAATCGGTTCGTCGAGAATGCGCATCGTGTGCGCGAAGTAGTCCGCCATCCACTTGTCTGGATCGCGAACCTCCTTCACCATCCAGAGCCGGTTGTCGCGTCCGGACGGGAGCTTGCCCATGATCATCGTGTCCGCAAGGATATAGTCGAACTGCGCACGCGTCTCCGGCGCGATCTTCTCAGACCAGTCGCGGTCGTTCACCTGAATGCCGACCGGCATTTTCGGATTCACCGCGCGCGACCGTTTCGCGAAGGCGACAAGCTTCGCGTCATCGTAGATCTCCCATTCGCGTCCGTGGTTCTCCATCGCCGTCGACCGGATGCCCGAATCCCGCTCGCGCTGAAGCGCCATCTCCGGCGTCATTCCGCCGCGGATGTGGAGATGCCAGTCGGTGAGCACGATGCCGCGCTTCGCGCACTCCGCCTTCAGGAGCCGGTTGACCGCGTTCCTCGGATAGATCGGGCTCTTCGCCTCGCCGACCGTATAGACGATCAGCTTGAGCGCACGGATCGGCTTCACGCCCTTTTCCCACGGCCTCCGATACGCAAACTCGATCCGCGCGGGCGTGTAGATCTTGCTCGTCACGGCGACATTCAGCGTCCCCGCCGCACCGCAGACCCGCTGGTCGCCACCGGGACCTCGATGGTCGAGGATGACCTCGCACTCGTTTGTGTTCCACTCGGCCGCCCACTGATAGCCCGTCGTGCCGTTCTCCTCCAGCGCGAATCGCACGGGCTCGCCCGCCCGCCGTTCAACGACCAGTTCGCCCGGCACGTCCTTCAGCGCGAACCTTGTCCCGTTCTTGAACGGAACCGCCGCGGACACTGTCCCTGCAATCAGCGTAACCAGCCAACACAGTCTCTTCATGATCTTCAGCTTGCCTTGCTCAACTGTTCAAAATCATCCCAGAAGCCGGGATACGACTTCGCGACGCACTCCGCGCCTTCGATCGTCACCGGACGCTTGGCGTAACATGCCATCACCGCAGCGGACATCGCAATGCGATGGTCTCCAAACGTGTTGACCGGCTTGCCGGTCTTCACCGCCTCAATGAGCGCCGCCGTCGACGCGATCCGATCGCTCTCTTTGAAACGCAAGCGCTCCGTTCCGGTAAAAGTCACCTCACGTTCCGTCGCCGCGACATACGCCGCAAGGCAAGGATAGAGGTCGGGCGTCTGAGCAACATCAATCGTCTTCGCTCCTCCGCGAATCGCGGCCAGCAAGTCAACGACCGCCTTATCACCCTGGCGCGAGTCAGCCTTGAGCCCCTTCGCCTCGACGCCCATGGCCAAAAAGAAGGCGGCCTGCGACCAGTCTCCCTCGACCTCGCCCCCGCCCGCAAAATGATAGCGCTGCCCGCCTTTGACAAAGTAGGTCTGACCGACTTTGTCAAAATTGACGCCCGACGCCCGGAGAGTATCTTGCGTGAGACGCACATAGGCCTCGCTCTGAAGAGGACCGTCGATGACGATTTCGCTGTCCCAGTCTGCGAGCGGCAGCGCCATCAGCAGACCTGAAATGAACTGTGAGGAGATGTTACCGGGAATCTCATAACGGTTTTTCTTCTCGAACGGCATACGCGGACGTTCTCCGAGCCGTCCTTCGCACTTGAAGCAACCCTTCCAGCCCATTACACCCGCGATCGGTTCGAGAAGTCGCAGGGTCGTCCCACTTTCCCCGCACGGCCAGATGGGATCTCCGGACATCATCGCCTTCAGGCAATTGCGCGTCGCAAGCGTATCCTTCGATTCGCCGCGAATCAGGGGCGGCTCCACGCCCGAAAGCGCCGCCGCGATGAGCTCGCGGTGCGCGATTGACTTTGACGAGGGAACCAGAACCGTTCCCGTGCGCCGTCCCGGCTCGATTACCTTAACCACGATTCCAACTCCGACATCGGTGTTTCAACAAGTTCACATTCTCCGATCTTGCGCGGCACGATCAACGTGATCGTCTCGCCCGACCGCTTCTTGTCATTGGCAATCAATTCAAGTATTTTCGCCGCAGAGAGGCACAAGGGGGGCGCAA
>CALYRV010000101.1 GCA_945483525.1 uncultured Verrucomicrobiota bacterium | reverse complement strand
TTCTCTGTGTCTCTGTGACTCTGTGTTAAGAAAGTGAACGACAAGGCAAAAGGTATCCTTGCAATAACGGCCAGCGCCCTTGGGTTTGCCCTGATGGCGCTGTTCGTTCGTCTGTGCGACGACTACGGCGCGCCGGTCTCCAGCTTCCAGAAGAGCTTCTTCAGGAATCTGGTGGCGCTGGCAATCGCCGCGGTGGCGTGGGGAAGGGCGAGGGCCGGGAGGCGAGAGGACGTGAGGCGTGAGACGAAAGACGTCTTAAGTCTAAAGTCTAAAGTCCTCTTGCTGCTTCGCTCCTCGCTCGGTACGATCGGCATTTTCGCCAACTTCTACGCGCTCAGCCACATCACCATCGCGGAGGGGCAGACCCTCAACAAGACGGCGCCGTTCTTTACGGTGCTTTTCGCGTGGCTGTTCTTGGGCGAGAAGGCGACGCGTCGGCAGCTGTTGCCGTTGGTGCTGGCCTTTGTCGGTGTCGTGCTGATCGCCAAGCCGGGGTTCGCGGGAGCGGAGGCCTTTCCGCTTGCGATGGGACTCTTGGGCGGAGCGTGTGCAGGCGGCGCGTATGCGTGCGTGAGGTCGCTCCGACGGCACGCGGTCGATCCGGCGTTCATCATCCTTTTTTTCAGCGCATTCTCGTGTTGTGCGTCCGTCCCGTTCATGGTGGTTGAATTCGACCCGATGACCTGGAAGCAGGTGCTGATTCTCTTCGGCGCGGGCGCTGGCGCGGCGATGGGGCAGTTCGGCATCACGCTCGCCTACGGCTATGCGGCACCGCGTGAGATCGCGGTCTTCGACTATTCGAACATCCTCTTCACGGCGGTCTTCGGTTTCCTGTTCTTCGGACAGGTTCCGGACGTCTTTTCGCTGGCGGGCTTCGTTGCCATTGTTTTTGCCGCCTTCCGCATGATGCGTTGAAATGATATAATAAGCAAGATTTCTTTAACCTCAATCGGGAGAGCGTGACATGAACAGACGGGAGTTTCTCACGGGATCGGCTTGGATGGGGCTGGCGGCATTCGCGGGCGGATGCGCGAGCGCGCGGTTTTTCGGGACGGAAGGCGCACCGATGCAGGGGTTCCGGTGTGCGCCGATGAAGAAGATCCGCGTCGGCATCGTCGGCCTTGGCGCGCGTGGGGCGGGTCCGGTCTGGCGGCTGCCGGCAATTCCCGGGGTGGAGGTGACGGCGATCTGCGATATCGTCTCCGAGAAAATCGCGGAAAAGCAAAAGGCCATCACGGACCGCGGTTTTCCGAAGGCGAAGGAGTATCTCGGACCCGAGGCGTACAAGGCGCTGTGCGAAGATCCGAACGTCGACGTCGTCTATTCGACGACGCCGTGGAACCTGCATACGCCCGTTGCGCTCTATGCGATGGAGCACGGCAAGCACGTCCTTACCGAAGTCCCGGCCGCGATGACGATTGACGAGTGCTGGGCGCAGGTCGAGACCGCGGAGCGCACGAAGCGTCACTGCATGCAGCTCGAGAACTGCTGCTACGGCGAGACGGAGCTCTTGGCGCTCAACCTTTGCCGCAAGGGTGTCCTCGGCGATCTCATGTACGGCGAGGCGGCGTATGTGCACGATCTGAGCGGACAGGCGCTCAGCAAGGAAGGGGACGTCGAATGGTGGCGCCTAGATTGGAATGCGCAGCACAAGGGCAACCAGTATCCGACGCATGGCCTTGGGCCGGTTTGTCAGTACCTGGGCATCAACCGTGGCGATCAGTTCGACCATCTCGTGTCGATGGAGAACCGTCAGGCGCGGATGACGCTGCGGGCGGAGGCGAAGAAGGCCGGTCGCTTCCTCGGCAAGGAGATTGCGATGGCGGACATGAACACGACGCTTATCCGCACGAAGCTCGGCCGGATGATTCTTCTCGCGCACGACGTGTCGAGTCCGCGTCCCTACACGCGCTACAACACGATTCAGGGCACGAAGGGGATCCTGACGGACTATCCGTATCGCGTCGCCTTCGAAACTGAAATCGGGGACGGCAAGGCGCACAAGTATTTCAAGGAAGAGGAGGCGGAAAAGGTCCGCAAGGACTACATGCATCCACTCTGGGCCGCGGCCGGAGAGCTGGGCAAGAAGATCGGCGGACACGGCGGCATGGACTTCGTGATGGATCTCCGCTGGGTCTATTGCCTCATGAACGGGCTGCCGCTTGACATGGACGTCTACGATCTCGCGGCCTGGAGCTCGATGTGCGAGCTGACGGAGCGGTCCGTCCGCGCCGGTTCCCGCACGCTTGACTGCGTCGACTTCACGCGCGGTGCGTGGCAGACGGCGCAGCCGCTCGGCATCGAGACGGTCGACATGTCGAAGTTCAACTTCAAGGACATGAAAACTGACAAGAATGCCCTCAATGTCTAGGATGCTATGAGCGACAAGAGCGGGCGTTTGATGTCCCTGGATGCGTTCCGGGGTTTCGACATGATGATGATCATCGGATTTGATTCGATGATGTACGCGCTCGGGTGCTGGCTTTACGGCGAGAGCGGCGGATGGCTGGTCGAGCAGTTCAGCCATCCCGAGTGGTTCGGGCTCTCGTTCTACGACACCATCTTCCCGACATTCCTCTTCATCGCGGGGATATCCTTCCCGTACTCCTATGCGAAGCAGCTGGAGAAGGGGATGTCGCAACTGCAGATTCACCTGAAGATCTTCAAGCGCGCGGCGATTCTCGTGATGTTCGGCTGGGTGGTGAACGGGGTGTTCCGCACCGGGTTCGGCGACCTGCGGTACGGGAGCGTCCTTTCCAAGATTGGTCTCGGCTGGATGTTTGCGGCGATCTATTACGTCCATTTCCGCCGCTTCACCCGCATTCTCATCTGCGCGGGACTTATCGTCGGCTATGCGATCCTGCTCTGCACGATCGTCGCGCCGGACTATCCGAACGCCTCGTCTCTGTCGATCGAGGGCAACTTCATCGGCTGGCTCGACCGCACGACCATGCCGGGCAAGCTCTGGCAGGGGGCGGAGATCGGCGGCAAGTACGTGAAGAGCCTTTGCGAGCCGAGCGGACTCTACGCGAACTTCTTTGCGGCGGCGACCGCCATGCTCGGCATGTTTGCCGGGGAGATCGTCCGTTCGCCGCGCTTCGCCGGCGGGCGCAAGGCGCTGCATCTCGTGGCGATGTCCGTCGGACTGCTTGTTTCCGGTCTCGCGATGATGCACTTCGTGCCGCTCAGCAAGAAGCTTTGGTCGCCCTCGTTCACCTTGTGCGTCGGCGCGTATTCGACGGCGATGTTCGCGCTCTTCTACTGGCTTGTCGATGTCCTCGGCTGGCGGAAGTGGACGTTCTTTTTCACCGTGATCGGCATGAACTCGATTACCATCTACATGTTGAAGTGCTTTGTCGACTACGGCAAAATCTCGAAGTTCTTCCTCGGCGGTGTCGCTGCGCATTGTTCCCCCCATGCCGGTGAGTTTCTCCTCGCCTGCGGTTACCTGGCCGCCTGCTGGCTGACGCTCTATTTTCTCTATCGGAAGAAAACGTTTTTGAAGGTTTGAACATTGTTAAACGTGCGGATGTTTTGGCGCTAAGTGTCCGACACCGTGAGCCAAGCGATACTATGTCAATAAGCTAACACTTATGCCCTACGGACAAAATGTCCGTATCAAATGACAAAATGTCCGTTGCTATGGACAAAATGCCCCCCTAGAATAAGACAAAGAAAGAAAATAACAACAACGGGAAGGTTGTTGTTGATAATTCAATTTCAGAGGTCCTGAAATCCTCCGCGGAAGCCATGAGGTCGTCAGTGAGCGCGTTTGCCTGCTTGGCTGTGCTAGATGGGCAGGTGCTTGTCCATCCATTGAACGGTCACGTTCCATCCATTGAGTTGTGACGTTCTATCCATTGAGTCGCGCCGCTCCATCCATTGAACAGCGCGCGTCAATGGATGGAACGACCCCTGCCCATCTCGAGGGCTCCCGACCACCATGTCATTGGCGGTATGACCGACTTCGCCGACACGGCAATACCGAGACGGCTCACCTCTAGGCGAAACGTCAATACCTGACAGGGGGCGTGCCAGCACCGATATCTTGGCGGACGCGGTCATTGACGCGCCGCCGCCGTTTGTGGTATCATTCTAACTGTTCGAGGGGGAGACATCCTTTGAATCGCCCGCAGTGCATCTGACTGCGGGTGGCAAGTTCCGTATAAGGCCCGTACCGTACCACCGTCGTTCTCGAAGGCAGGCGCTGACAAGGCTGAAGCGGGGCAAGTGAACGTCGTTCACGTATCGAGCTTTGCGAGAAACCGGAAATTTCTAAGTATAAAGCGGGATACGGGAGCGCGTCCACGTGGTAATCACGTGGCGCATTCTCTATTCGTGTTTTATACTGGGCTCTTTCCGGTGCCCCTTGCAAGACATTGATAGCAGGGTGCGCCACGCCTATTTTCTGCGCGAGCATTTGCGCGGAGATTCGAGCGGCACATTCCAACATGAGCGACAAAGTTGGGAATGCGCCGCTTTTCTGTTCCGTGCGAGAGGGTGGCAAAATAGATGCACGGAAGGAGTAGTGGTGAAATGGAAAAACAAGGTTTGATTGGACAGGTCAAGAAAGATGCGACAAAGAAGATCGCGATTGCTTTGTCGGCAAACAAAGATCATGGGAAGACTTCTATTCTAAAGGCGTTTGCAGACATATTCCGCGCACGGAAAGGCGTATCGCTTGTTGATATGCAACCGATGGGAACTGATGTCGATGAAATGTGGTGCTTCGATATAGATGGCGTTCATATAGGCATTGCAACAGGCGGTGATGATGCTGACGCGATAGACATGGCGTTTGACTTTTTTAAAAAGAACGACTGTCGCATTGTGTTTTGTGCGACGCGATATTATTCCAATTCGCCGTCGTGGAGCCAATTTGTCACTCGGTGTGACAACGAGAAATATGATAAGGATTGGCAAGGTGTTGATGAGCACTCGCCGGAGGTTCTTGAGATCATGCATAATGATGTCGCCGAAAATGTCTTGTTTAAGATGCTGTAAGATAATAGATCGCATAATCAGTCGCATTGAATTGAAAGGAGAAAGGATGAAGAAGCTGATTTTGATTGTCGTGCTGATGCCGTTGATGGCGTTGGCGTATAATAATACTTGGACAGATCCGAAAACTGGAATAACGTGGACCT
>CALYRV010000100.1 GCA_945483525.1 uncultured Verrucomicrobiota bacterium | reverse complement strand
TGTGCGCGCTGCTCGTGAACGCGATCAAGCCGACGCTGATGCAGTCCATCGAGGGTCAGCCGATGTTTGTTCATGCCGGTCCTTTCGCGAATATCGCGATCGGGCAGAACTCTGTTGTCGCCGACCGCCTCGCCTGCGCCCTTGGCGATTACGTCGTTACGGAGAGCGGATTTGCTTCCGACATGGGTTTTGAGAAGTTCTGGAACATCAAGTGCCGTTGTTCGGGGCTCAAGCCCGATGCGGTCGTCCTCGTTGCGACGGTCCGTGCGCTCAAGGCTCATGGTGGTGCGCCTGCGGTGAAGGCTGGGCTTCCCCTCGATCCTGTCTACACCCACGAGAATCTTGAGCTTCTCGAGAAAGGCTGCGACAATCTTCTTGCCCATATAGACATCATCCGTCGTTCGGGCATTCAGCCGGTCGTTTGTCTTAACGCGTTCTACACCGATACTCAAGCGGAGCGTGACCTCGTGAAGTCCGTGGCCGAGAAGGCGGGTGCGACTTTCGCGGTGTCTGATCACTGGCTCAAGGGCGGTGATGGTGCGCTTGATCTCGCGAACGCAGTTATTAAGGCTTGTGATGCGCCGAACAAGTTCGAATTCCTTTGTGATCTTGCCGAGCCGCTTAAGGACCGTATTGAGAAGCAGGTCAAGGAAGTCTACGGCGGTGATGGCGTAGACTTCGAGCCGCTCGCGCTTGAGAAGCTTGAGCAGTATCAGGCGAATCCTGATATCGCGAAGCTTCCGATTTGTATCGCCAAGACGCAATATTCGCTTTCTCACGATCCGAAGCTTCTTGGTCGTCCAAAGGGTTGGCGTATGCCGGTGAAGGATGTTCTCATCTATCAGGGCGCGGGGCTTGTCGTTCCTGTTGCCGGCGAGATCAAACTGATGCCAGGAACGTCCGCTTCTCCAGCCTACCGCCGCATTGATGTTGATGTCAATACTGGGAAGGTGAAGGGGTTGTTCTGAGCGAACGGTGAGCAGAGATCATTAGAGGAGGTGAACAGATGAAGCGGAAAATCGTATTGATCGCATCGCTTGCGTGCGGACTCCTCGCGGCGGTTCTGACGCGTGTCTACATCATGGCGCGCGAGTCAAGCATTGAGGCCGACCGCAAGGCGCTCAGAGATCGGTTCGGAACGATTGAGGTCGTTGTCTTCAAACATGACGTTCCAAGCGGGGCCGTGCTCACGAAGTCCGATGTCGGCATTTGTGAAGTGCTGGGCCGAAATTTGGCGGGGCAGGCCGTTGAGAAGTCCTGTGCCAAGGATATTCTTGGTCGCAAGCTAGGTCGTACGCGTAAGGCCGGAGAGGTGCTTTTCTGGATGGATCTGGAAGGCGGCGATCTTGTGAACCGTGGTCTATCTTCCGATATCAAGCGTCAGATGCGCGCGGTCTCGATCAACTGTTCGGGTGCGGCGAGCGTCAGCGGAATGGTCCTTCCGAACGATCACGTCGACGTCATCGGTACGTTCGCCTTCCCTCAGTCTAACGGGCACGTCAACAAGGGTGATATTATCACCTGCACGATTCTTCAGAACGTGCTTGTCCTCGCGACCGGCAAGGAGACCGCTAAAAGCCGTGTCGGCGAGTCGTTGTCGCCGCAAGGCTATTCTACGGTCACGCTCGAGGTTACACCTCGTGAGGCCGAAATGCTAGCGTTTGCTGAACAGATGAAGGGTCGGCTTGTTCTCACGCTTCGCAACCGCAACGACACTTCCTACGAGAAGGAGCTGCCCAAGGTTGACTTCGATAAGATCAAGAACGAGATCGAGGAGCTCAACCAGAGACGCCAGCAGAAGATTGGAGGCCGTTAAGATATGATTCTCACGACTCTCGTAAGCGGCGCGCGGGAAACGCGTGAACTTTCCGACGGAACTTACTTCATCGGTCGAGGAGGGTCGTGTGCGGTCCGTTTCAACTTCCCCGAGGTGTCTGAGCGGCACGCGATTCTCACGGTGCGTGACGGGCTTTGCTGGCTTGAAGACCTTCATTCGGCGAACGGCACTTATGTCAACGGCGAAATTGTTGATGGAAGGGTGCAGTTGGACGCAAGCATGGTCGTTCAGATTGGCGAAAGCATGTTCCGCGTGAGTGAATCGGAGGATGAGCCGGAAGAGGAGAAGGGGAAGGATGTAGTTGAAGTTGAAGAAAGCAAGGTCTCGTCTTCTGGAAATGACGATTCCGCTCTTCAACTTCAACTTGAGTCTTCAACTGAAGTAGACCCGATGCGCGAGATGAGGAAGAACGTCCAGGAGCAGATTCAGCGGGAGCTGTTGAAGCGCATGGATATGAAGCGTCTGACCATTCAGGGCGTGGATAAGGACGCGCTTGAGGATACGGCTCGCGCGAAGATCCGTCAGATTATCGACGAGGTGGTGGCGAACGGCAAGCTTCCTGCCGGCATTGATCCAATTCGGCTTGAGGATGACGTTTTTAATGAGGCGATGCGGTTGGGGCCGCTTGAAGAGTTGCTGGCCGATGATTCGGTTAGTGAAATCATGGTCAACGGACCAGACAAGGTCTTCGTCGAGCGCGGTGGCAAGCTGGTTCTCTCCGACTGCCAGTTTACCGACGACGCCTCGGTGCTGGCGGTCATTGAGCGCATCATCGCACCGCTCGGGCGTCGCTGCGACGAGTCGCAACCTTACGTTGATGCTCGTCTGCCGGACGGCAGCCGTGTGAACGCGATTATCGCGCCGCTCGCTCTGTCGGGGCCGACGATTACGATCCGTAAGTTTTCCAAGAAGGCGCTTTCGGTCGAGGACTTCGTTCGTTTCGGCACCTGGACGCATAATGCCGCAGAGTTCATGAAGCTCTGTGTCCTACTTCGAAAGAATGTGATCGTTGCGGGCGGCACTGGTTCTGGTAAGACAACGCTCCTGAATCTACTTTCAGGATTCATTCCGCATTCCGAGCGAATCGTCACGGTCGAAGATGCTGCGGAGCTCCGCTTGCAGCAGCCGCATGTGGTTCGTCTTGAGGCCCGTCCTCCAAATATCGAGGGAAAGGGGGCGGTGCCGATTCGCGACCTGGTGAAGAACTGTCTCAGAATGCGTCCCGACCGTATCATCGTCGGCGAATGCCGTGGCGGCGAGGCGCTGGACATGCTGCAGGCGATGAACACGGGTCACGATGGTTCACTCACGACCGTGCATGCGAATTCTCCGCGCGACGTCATTTCGCGCCTCGAGACGATGGTGCTGATGTCTGGCATGGAGCTTCCTTCCCGCGCCATCCGCGAACAGATCGCCAGTGCGGTTGACATCGTAATCCACGAGTCGCGGCTTTCTGATGGTTCGCGCAAGGTGGTGGCGATCTCTGAGGTTACGGGGCTCGAGGGCAATCAGATCGTAATGCAGGACATCTTCGTTTTCAAACAGTCCGGCGTTGACGCGAACGGCAAGATCCTCGGTTCATTCGGTCCGACCGGTGCGATTCCGACTTGGTATGATCAGCTCGCCGGGCGTGGCATCGTCTGCGATCCAAAGATGTTCGATCCCGACTTCCATGGCGACGTATCGATAAAACGTAAAAACTGACTTTCATTGACTACCTTGTTCTAATTACTGATTTCAGGCTATATGATCGGCTGTCTCATAGCTTTGCTCTTCGCGATCTGCTTCGGCGGTGTGACTTGGTATTTCGCGAGCGACATCAAGATCAAGTCTGGCTGGCAGAACGGTGAATCGCCGCTTGCGAAGTGGCTGGACAAGCGGCGGCGCGAGAAGTTCAACATGCAGCTTCCAGAGGCGCTTGCGACGATGTCTAACGCACTTCGTGCCGGATTCTCGATTTCGCAGGCATTTGAGAGTGTTGTTGAAACTGGAGATCGGCCGATGTGCGAGGAATTCGCGATTCTGCAGCAGCAGCTTAAGATCGGAATGAGCTTTGACGATGCGCTGGAATCGATGAGCGAGCGGGTTGGATCTGATGACCTGACGCTTGTCACGACCGCGATTCTGATCAGCCGCAAGACCGGCGGTAACGTGACGGAGATTTTCGACAAGATCTCCAATACGATACGGGGACGGTTGAAGATTGAGCGCAAGGTGAAGACCTTGACGGCGCAGGGCCGTTTCCAGGGGATGATCGTGTCCGCGATGCCGGTTCTGCTCGGCATCGGCATGACGGCGATCAAACCTGACATGATGCTTCCCTTCTTCTTCAGTTGGATCGGTTTGGCGTCCGTCGTGGGTATGACGGTGCTGATTGTGATCGGCTGGATGATGATCCGTAAAATTATCAAGATAGACGTCTGATGAAAAAACAACCGATGAATGTAGTCGAGAAGATTCTTTCCAAGCATCTTGTGGAGGGCGATCCTGCGAAGGATTCAGAGCTCGGAATCCGCATTGACCAAACTCTTACCCAGGATGCGACGGGTACGATGGCATATCTGCAGTTTGAGTCGATGGGGGTTAAGCACGTCAAGAACGAGCTCGCCGTTTCCTATGTCGATCACAATACGGTGCAGATCGGTTTCGAGAATGCCGATGACCACGATTTTCTCGCCTCGATTGCGAAGAAATACGGCATCGTTTATTCGAAGGCCGGCAACGGCATCTGCCATCAGTTGCACCTTGAGCGTTTCGGTAAGCCCGGCACGACGCTTCTCGGATCCGATTCTCACACTCCTACTGGCGGCGGTATCGGACAGATCGCGATCGGCGCGGGCGGCATCGACATCGCGGTCGCGATGGCGGGCGGAGCGTTTCATATCCCGACCCCGAAAGTGCGGGCGATTTATCTCAAGGGCAAGCTCAAGAAGGGGGTTTCAGCGAAGGATGTGATCCTCAAGGTGCTTGAGAAGTATGGCACCAAGGGTAACGTCGGCTGGATCTTCGAGTATACTGGTCCCGGCGTCGCGACGCTCGATGTTCCGTCCCGCGCGACGATTACCAACATGGGCGCCGAACTCGGCGTCACCACGAGCGTGTTCCCGTCCGACGCGGTGACGAGGCAGTTCCTCGCCGCCCAGGGTCGCGCGAAGGACTTCACGAAGATCGTGGCGGACGCGGGTAGCGAGTATGACGACTGCTTTGAGGTTGACCTTTCGAAGCTCGAGCCGCTCGCCGCGGCGCCGCATTCTCCTGGCAACATCGTGACGGTGAAATCGATGAAGGGCACGAAGGTCAACCAGATCATGATCGGCTCGTGCACCAACTCCT
>CALYRV010000099.1 GCA_945483525.1 uncultured Verrucomicrobiota bacterium | reverse complement strand
TGACCCGGGCGGTGGATCTGGTACATGACGCCTCCATCGGAATGTCCGGCAGTCTCCAATCCATTCCTTAGGCACCCCGATCCATTCGTCGACTCCGGGAAACTTCGCCACCGCCTGCGGGTATCGCTGAGGATAGCAGCCGGTCACGACAACCTTCTTGAAATTTCCCCGTCGCTTGAGTTCAAGAGCCCGGCAGATCTCAGCCTCGGCCTCTTCACGTGCGGACTCGATAAAGGAACAGGTGTTGACGATGACGGTATCCGCACGATCGGGATCAGGAGAAAGCGCATACCCTTGCTTGAGCAGATTGCCCACCATCACCTGCAGATCAACCGCATTCTTCGCACACCCCAGCGATACGAGGGCGAGCGATTCGGAAGCTGACTTCTTCATCAGTAGATTTTGATATAGCTTTCGGAACGAAGGCGCCTGATCCAGTCGAGATATATCTGCTTCGCCTTGGCCTCGCGGACATTGGCGTCGACCTTATCGTACGCCTCATCAAAGGACAACTGCTTAGAGGGCGTTTCGGCCTCTTTGCGAATGAGATAACTCCAACCATCCAGCTCAATCCAGGAACTAATGGTCATCAACGGCATTTTCGCAATGACATCACAGACCTCCGTGCGGAAACACTCCACGGGATCAATGTCCTTCCAGAGGCCACCTTCAGACGCATGACTTCCAGCAGAATACCGCTTAGCGACTTCGGAGAAGGAATTGGTCTTGATCGCGGACATCACCTCTTCACGCTTGCCAAGATCTTCAGGGCGCAACAAGATTATGGACAGCGTAACCTTGCCTCCAACCGAATAACGCTCAGGATGATTCTTGAATTCCTCGCGCATATCCCCGGGCGTAGCGTCGACGTTCTTGTCTACGATCTGCCAACGCATCGCACCGACAATCATATCGTCCTTCATGCGCTGACGCCACTCCGGATACGAGACCTTCTGGGCAGCCAACACATCCATCAGTTTGTTGCGATCGCCGCCGAACGACCGCTGGACGATTTCCCGAATACGGTTCTCAACAACCCACTCTTGCATGGTCATCTTCGAATCCTGCGCCGCCTTGAGAATCAGTTTGCGGTCAATCATCTCGTTACGAGCCTTGGCGTACTGCGACTGATCCATTCTGTTGCGACGCATCTCCTCGTAAACTTCACTTCGGAGTATCGTTTGCGAACCGACCTGAGCGGCGATACCATCGACTTCGACTGCGGTAACAGTCGAAGTCGGGCGCAAAAGCAGAAAAACAAAGGTGAAAAAGCAAAAAGACAGCTTTTTCATGTTACAACCAATGAACTCTCCCATTCTTACTCTTTCACCTTTCTCTTTAGCGTTCACTATTTTCAGAGCATCGCGGCAATGCCAGCACCAACCATTGGAGCATCGTCTACCTGCGGGGTGATGACATAGTGGATGTTACGACGCTTGACGAGCATCTCATCAAGCTCCTTGGTGACGGTCTGCGCGAAAGGAATCGCGCGGGTCTTATAATAAGTGGAACCGTCCGCATTAATCGCGACCGGAGCATCGGCGCTGACGCCCTCACCAGACTTGATGACGAAGGCCGCGAGATGCACCGCGGTAAGGACGGCGGCGCGCTCGAAGACGGGAATACCGAGTCGCTTGGCAATCTTGGCATCGGCTTCGTCAGCGAAGATGGCATCCAGCACGTTGTCACGACCAGGCTTTTTGAAACCGGCGCAGAAATTGTCGAAATCCATCGTTTCAAGCGAGCCGAGCCCGGCGATCTTGTCCGCTGCTGACTTAGAGAAGAATCCCTCCTTGGCGGCGGCCTTGTAAATCTCAAGCCCGATCGGACCAAGATACGCCCCGGAAATGAGTTTTTCAAAGACATGGAAACCAGGCGCACCGGTCTTGTTGTCGGCGGCAATATCAAACGCGCTACGCTCAAACTTGTCAAAGCCGCCGGATTCCGCATTGATGATCATCGAGCCATCCGGATCGAGACCCGGCGTCTTGGTGATGTTCTTGTTCTTCTCGACGTAGGCGGAATTGGTACCAGTGCCGAGAATGAAGCCAATGTATGAAGAATAGGTCTTGTCGCCTTCAGTGGCCTTCGCGGCAAGCAACGTCGCGACCGTGTCGTTGACGACGGCAACACCCTTGCCGCCAGTGCGCTTCAGGAGCTCGGCGCCGACATGCTGACCGACGATTGCCGGAGCCTTGATGCCCTTTGTCCATGCGATCAGCTTCGCATCGAGATCCGGAGTGGCATCCGCAGGATAGGAGAAGCACCAGCCGATCTTTTCAACAGTGGCCTTACCCTCAAGTCGCTTCACCTCTGACGCGAACGCGTTATAGAAAGCCTCCTCGTCAACCTCGCCCTTGGTACCGGGCATCGGCTGATTCTCCTTATCGGTAACCGCCGGCGGAATAGTGACAATGCCGCCGCGGAAATTAGTGCCGCCGGCATCGAGAACCAGCGCCTTTGAACCCTGAGGGATCTTCCCGTCCACACCTACATAAGTCGGAATCATCAAGAGCGAGCTCTTTTCACCGGCAAGGCCCTTCTCCATTTCGGAAAGAAAAGTCGAGATCATTCCCGCGCGATCAATATCCGCCGCGGCGACGAAACCGTTATCCTTAAGAAATTCTTCAGGCGTCTTCATTTTGTGCGAGTCCTTTCGTTAGGTTTATCCAATCTTGATTAGTGAGCTCCTCGGCTCTGGCAGTAGATTGTATCATATCTTTGAATATGCTGCCAAGCTGTTTGCGACGATGTTCAAATGCCTTTTTCGTCAAACGATGAAAAATCACGCGTTCCTTCGCGGAAAGATTAACATTACGATCATGGCGAATTAGCCGCACGACGCTTGACCCGATTTCGGGACGCGGCCAGAAGCAGCTCGCAGACACCTTTCGAGTAATCGCGACGTCATAATCAAGTTGAGCCCACACCCCGGCAAGTCCGCGAACTTTTGATCCCTCTTTCGCCGCGAGCCGTTCCGCAACTTCAGTCTGAACAAGCGCGGTGATCACCGGAATGGTCCGTGCCTGCACGAGCTCGAGAAGAATCCGCGTCCCTGCCTGATACGGCAGATTCGAGATCATGCAGTCGAACGAATGAAGGTCAAGGTTATAGACAGAGGTCGACAGCGGACTCTCGATTTTCCTCATTGAATCGCCTATAACATCCAAGGCGTCGCCTGTAAACAGCTCTAGTTTCCTCCACCACTCTTCAGCTTCAATCTTCGCCAATCTCTCTTTTTCGAGGCGCTCTGCAAGAACAGGATCCTTCTCTATCGCCGTGACCTTACAACCGCGCTTGAGCATCTCCTCGGTCAATACACCCATTCCCGGACCGATCTCCAGCACCCTGCACTCCGCACCCTGCACCTTCTCCAGCCCGCTGTCAACAATCGCCTTCAGCGCATTCTGGTCAATCAAAAAATTCTGCCCTAGCGTTTTGTTAGGATGAAACCCATTCTCGATACACCACGACTTGACCTGGCTGGGAGAGGTTAGATTCATCGGATAATCATGTCCTTTATAAAATTGCCGGCCTTCGTAGTCAGCTCTCCGGCCTTATCAGTAAAGCCCTTTACCGAAGTGTTGCGCAATTTAGGGTCACGGGCCTTTCCCGTCACCTCGAACTCGGTTAGAAACTTGGTAAACGGCCATAACACCGGCTGAATCAGATATTTACCGAGGACCGACTCCTTCTTCATGACCGTACAATGCGCGACGAAATCGATCTCTTCGGTCGTCAAATCACAAAAACCGCTAAGCCGGATACTGAAAAGCGCTCCTTCAACAACCAGATTCTCGGTCCGGAAAACACCGTTGGAGATCGTAAAATCGCAGCATGCCTCGCTCTGATTCACCAGCTTTTCGATACCGGGAACATTTTCCGCTAGAGCTGCGGTCAGGACGGAGAACAGCGGAACCTGAACCAGCTTACCGTTCTCGATGCAGACCGATCCATGCCCGTAAAAGTCCTCGTCACCTTCGGCAATCGGCACATGAAACACCGCATAACCGCAAGCATCGCCGCCGACCACCCCTTTTGCCGTAACGTTCGTAAAGGTGATTTCACTTCCGCGCAAATGATAATCCAGCTTCAAATCCTTGAATCCCTCGCCAACGAACGCCCCCTTATCGCACTCGACATGCCCTCCAAAATCATTATTAGGAATATTTACGTCATTGCAATTGAAAACACCCTTCGCCGTCACTCGCACAGGAGTATCGCACTTCAACACATCCAAGGTGCCCTTATTGAGATAGCCCATGATATCAAGAGTATCCTGCTTCTCGAGTTCACTATGCGCATCGAACTCCAGGCAGTTGACATCGTTCGTGCTATGCACCGTAAGACATCCACCAAACAGCCTACCCTTGAGATCAACCGCGGTAAGAGGCCCCACGGTGATGTCATAACCCATGTATTCGTCGGTGAAGTACACGTGTATACCGACTTTTCCGTCAGCCCGCTGTAACCTGACATTGTTATAACGCCCCATCACCGGATGCAGATCAAGTTCAAGATTAAACTCGCTGGTCGCGAGATCCACCTTCCAGAAACAGGACGCAGGAACAGGACCGATCACCTCGGTGAACCCGGATGTACCCGTATCCGGATAGCCACCCATGTATTCGTACGAACCAGGAAGATCAAGTGCCACCAGTAACGGACGGATATGCTCCTGTCGCGCCGTTCCAGAGACTTCACCGATAACTAGCCTCGAAGCAAAATCCATAGTGCAATATCCATCCAACCACATCCGCCTGTCCTGATCTGGCCAATCAAGACGAATCGACTGAACATCCACCTTCTGCAACCCAAGTGATACGCTCGCGGTAACCTTCTCTGGCGCAATACCCAGGATCTCTGGACGTATGAGCTCAAGCGTGAACGATGGCATCCTCGGTAGCTCCAGCTTCGCGATATCGAAGTCGGAATTACGATCAGGGACGAACGGAGAATCTTCAGGATCAGGAAAATAATACCCATCATGCAACCGCGGAAATTTCGCGCCTACAATCCGGATCTTCCATGGAAACATAAACACAGAAACGGAATCAGATGAAAACATCGGCTTAAGATTATCGCGGCGCTCGCGATCGTAAGCACGAAGATTGCCGAAATGAAAACCATCAATGAAACCTACAGACACGGAATCACAAGTTATGATTATCCGGTCTGTTGAAAGCCGACAACAGATAGCTTCCACCCAATCGCGGGGAAGACGCTGCTGGCGAAAAAACAACGTCCCGACGAAAACGCAAAAGACGATGAAGATCAACTTCACCGTCTTTCCGATTGCTTTAAGCGCTTTTTTCATTCTGCCATTTGGCAGCCCCTAGCGGAGTCGGACCGCTCTTACCTGGATGAGAACCAGATGTCCTAGCCGATAGACGAAGGGGCCAGCTTCTTGGTGCACCCGGTGGGATTTGAACCCACACACCTTGCGGCACCAGAACCTGAAT
>CALYRV010000098.1 GCA_945483525.1 uncultured Verrucomicrobiota bacterium | reverse complement strand
TAAGAACGGATAATAAAAAGATTTTAACGTCCGCAACTCTTCACTCTTCACTCTTACTTCTTACCTCGTTATGGATGCATATCTATCTGTCATTGAGACTGCCTTGAACGAAGTGCTTCCGGCTGCGGATGTTCGTCCCGCCGTTCTCTCCGAGGCCATGCGTTATGCGGTCGGAACCGGCGGCAAGCGGATACGTCCGCTCGTCTGCCTCGCTTCAGCCGTGGCGGTCGGCGGCAAGGCCGAAGACGCGCGTTATCCAGCCGCTGGCATTGAGCTCCTGCACAATTATACGCTCGTTCATGACGATCTTCCCGCGATGGATGACGACGTCGTACGTCGCGGCATGCCTACGGTATGGAAGCGGTTTGGCGAGGCGAATGCGATTCTCGTCGGTGATTCGCTCCAGGCGCTTGCTTTCGCGGTCGCGGCAAAAGCGCCGCGGAGAGTTCCGGAGATCATCGCTACGCTGGGACGTTACGGGCTCGGAGTGGTTCAGGGACAGGTGGAAGATGTGGGGAATGAAGAATTAGGAATTAAGAATGCGGAATTGCGGAATGTCGACTTTGTGTACGAGCATAAGACGGGGGACCTGTTTTGTGCGGCGGCGGTGATGGGGGCGTATGCCGGCGGCGGTGATGATGTTGCGGTAGAGAGGCTTCGTGTGTTTGCGCTTAATCTCGGACTGGCCTTTCAGTTTGAAGACGATCTGCTTGACGGCGATTCGCCATATCCCGAAGCCGAGACCAGGGCGCTTGTTGAGAAGCACACCGCCGCGGCGATCGCTTCGCTGTCCGGACTTCCTGGCGATACTTCCTTTCTCCGAGATCTTGCGTTCCGCATGGTCAACCGCAAGGTCTGAACCCTTGTGTTTTGCGTGTGAATAGGATATAATACTTTTATATCGTATGACAAGTAACGATGAATATGTAATTCAGCTCCTCGTCGAGCGCGGCTACCTCTCGAAAGAACAGGTTGATGCCGCTGCCGCTTCGATGAAGGCTGAGAACGAGACCACGCTTGACGTGCTTATCGCCGGCGGCACATTGGACGAGGATACCGTGCTCGGGACGGTTGCCGACCAGTTCGGTCTTAAGTATTGTCACATCAACGCCGATGTCATCAAGCCCGAGATCACTCAGGAGATCTCGGCGGAGATTGCGCACAAGTATTCGATCGTGCCGGTGATGTCCGACGAATACTCGATAACGGTCGCGCTTTCCGATCCGATGGGTTATGACGCGATCGATTCGCTGCGTTATGTACTTCACGGTCGTGATGTGCAGGCGGTGGTTTCGCCGCGCGCCGAGGTTATGGCGGCGATGGCCAAGCTTTATCAAGACGCCGGCGCGGCCGAAGTCACGACTCGTGGTGATGACGATATCGCCGGCCTTGATTCCGGCGAGGCGAATGGTGATGACGCTCCGGTGATCAAACTGGCGACGATGTTGATCACTACCGCGATCAAGATGAAGGCGTCGGATATCCACATCGAGCCGATGGAGAAGGAGTTCCGCGTGCGTTATCGCATCGACGGCGCGCTTCGGAAAATGGATTCGCCGCCGAAGCGTTTGCAGTCGGCGATTATCTCGCGTCTCAAGATCATGTCGAAAATGAAGATCTCCGAGAAGCGGATTCCACAGGATGGGCGTATTCAGATCACCGTAAACGGCAAGGATCTCGATCTTCGTGTCAGCTCGGTTCCGACGAATCACGGCGAATCGCTCGTCATGCGTATTCTCGATAAGTCGAACCTTGCGCTCGGTCTTCCGCAGTTAGGATTTCTCACTGACGACCAGGCGACCTTCGAGCGGCTCATCAAGCTGCCAGACGGAGTGGTGCTTGTTACGGGTCCGACTGGCTCGGGCAAGACGACTACACTTTACGCCTGTCTCGGGCAGATTAATACTCCCGACAAGAAGCTCATTACCGTTGAAGACCCGGTTGAATACCAGATGTCTGGAATCAATCAGGTGCAGGTGAACAAGGATGTCGGTCTCGACTTTTCTGCTGCGCTTCGATCAATCCTTCGTCAGGCGCCGAACATCGTGATGATTGGAGAGATTCGTGATGCTGAGACCGCCGATATCGCGATGGAGGCCGCGCTTACTGGTCATTTGGTGTTCTCGACCCTCCATACTAATGACGCTCCGTCGGCAGTAACCCGTCTTCTTGATATCGGCGTCAAGCCGTTTCTTGTCGCGTCTGCGCTGCGCGCGGCGATGGCCCAGCGACTCGTGCGTGCGATCTGTGAGAAATGCAAGGAGGAATATGCCCCTACTGAGCGTGAGCTCAAGATGCTCGGCAACTTCTCGAAGACGATGCCGGATCATCTCTATCACGGGGCCGGCTGCGATCGTTGTGGGAAGTCTGGCTATAAGGGGCGGAAGGGGATCTTCGAGATCTTCAAGGTCGACGATACGGTCCAGCGCCTCATTTTTGACCATGCTCCCGCGACGATTCTCCGTCAGCGCGCCCGTGAGCTTGGCATGCGTACGCTCCGTGAGGATGGTATGCTCAAGGTCGCGTCTGGTATGACTTCACTTCAGGAAGTGTTGCGGGTCACGATGGGTGACGCCGACTGAGTGAAGAGGTAAGAGTGAAGAATGAAGAGTTGAAGAAACAGAATTTTAACATCCGTTGTCGATCTCGACCTAATTTCTAAAACCTAAAACGCTATGGACATACATATTCAGGATCTTCTTCAGGCTACAATCGACGAAGGCGGCAGTGACCTTCATATCCGCGCGTTCATGCCGCCGAAACTCCGTGTGCACGGCGAGCTGTTGCCGATTGCGGACGAAGATCTGTCCGAACAGGACGCCTTCGACCTCTGCAAGGAGATGATCGATCAGCTTGGCGAACAGGAGAAGATGGAAGAAGTTGAGAAGAACGGGGGCGCCGACTTCGCGCTTGCGCACCCAGACGGCACTCGTTTTCGTGTGTCCATCTTCAAGGAGCGCAAGCGGTACGGTGCGGTGCTGCGTCAGATTCCTTCAACGTTGCTCACGATGGAGCAGTTGGGTCTGCCGCCGGTCGTGAAGGAATTGCTGTTCAAGCCGCGCGGGCTCATTCTGGTGACTGGTCCTACTGGATCCGGTAAGTCAACGACCCTCGCCTCGATGCTTGATGTTATCAATACCGAGCGCAATGTCCATATTATTACCATTGAAGACCCCATCGAATTCTATCACAAGTCCAAGAATTCGCTCGTCACCCAGCGAGAGGTCGGCGACGATGTTCCAAGCTTCGCCGAGGCTATTCGTCGCGCATTGCGCCAGGACCCAGACGTGATCCTCGTCGGAGAAATGCGTGACCTTGAAACGATTGCTGCGGCTATCACCGCGGCCGAAACTGGTCACCTCGTTTTCGGAACCCTCCACACGACCGGCGCCGCCGAGACGATTGACCGTATCGTCGACGCGTTTCCAATGAACCAGCAGGCGCAGATTCGTACGCAGCTGGCGGCGGGTCTTCAGGCCGTCATTTCGCAGATTCTCCTGCCGAAGCTTGATGAGAATGGGGAGGTGCATGGGCGTGTTGCGGCGTTTGAGATCATGACCACGACGGACGCCATCCGCTCGCGTATCCGCGACAATAAGACGAATATGATTAAGTCTGACCTGCAGACCGGCGCGAAGTTCGGCATGCAAACGCTCGACTCGCATCTGTCGGCGCTTTACAAGCAGGGCCTTATCGCGTACGAGGAGCTCATCACCAAGTCGCAGGATCCCGATTCCGTTGTCCAAAAACTTAAAGAAGAAGGCTACGGCGCGTAAAGTAGCCCTCGCGCCCTCGCGAGGAGAATAAGAAAGAGAAGCCACCTTACATGGATCAGATACTTACCATCCTCATCCAGAACGGATACATCGACGACCAGCAGGCGAACGACCTGATGGATCTTGCGAAGACCGAGTCCAAGTCGATCCGTCAGCTTGTGATCGATCAGGAGATTGTGACCGAAGACGATCTTCTGTCGGCGATGGCGGCCTATCAGGACACGGAGATGATCGATCTCGGATCCATGACGCTGGAGACCGAGGTGACGGAGGCGATTCCGGCCTCTACCGCGAGGATGTACAACGTGTTCCCCGTCGCGTCCGACGACTCTTCCGTCACGCTCGCAACCTTTGATCTCGTCGATCCGCGTATTAACGACGAGATGATGTTCACGCTTTCGAAGGAGGTGAAGTTCGTCTTTGCCCGCGAGAAGGACGTGATGGACAGGATCGCACAGTATTATGGCGATTCCAGCGAGTCCGTTGCGGATATGATCAAGTCCCTCGGCGAGGGCATGACGGATGACGAAACTCTCGCTGCCGGAGCGAATGCGAATGATATCGCCTCGATGGAGAGCGCCGCCAATTCCTCCGCGATCATTCGCTTCGTCAATCTGGTTCTTTACCAAGGCGTTGTCGATCATGCGGCGGATATCCATATCGAGCCCTTCGAGAACGATTTTAAGATCCGCTATCGCGTCGATGGTGCGCTGTATGAGATGAAGGCTCCAGATGTCAAGATGGCGCCGGCGATTATCTCGCGCATCAAGATTTTGGCAAATCTCAACATTGCCGAACGCCGCGTTCCTCAGGACGGACGTATTGCGTTGACGGTAGCTGGCAAGCCCGTCGATCTGCGAGTGTCGTGTCTTCCGACCGTCTATGGCGAATCGGTCGTAATGCGAATCCTCGACCAGACGACAACATCACTGGATCTTGAGAACGTCGGTCTTCCTGAGGACGTCTATGAACAGATTACGATGGATGTTGAGAAGCCGAACGGCATCTTCATCGTTACTGGTCCTACTGGTTCCGGCAAGACAACCACGCTTTATTCTATCCTCCGCCGTATCAACCAGATAGACACCAAGTTGCTTACCGCCGAGGAGCCCGTGGAATACAATGTCGACGGGATTGTTCAGGTTCCGATCGACGCCAAGGCTGGTAACACCTTTGCCGCGGTGCTTCGCGCGTTCCTGCGTCAGGATCCGGACGTTATGATGATCGGCGAGATTCGAGACCTTGAAACCGCGGAAATCGCGGTACAGGCCGCGCTTACTGGTCATTTCGTCTTTTCCACTCTGCACACTAACGACGCCGCTGGTGCTGTGATGCGTCTCGTTGACATGAATGTCGCTCCTTACCTCTTGTCTTCTACGCTCGAAGGCGTATTGGGGCAACGACTCGTCCGTACCTGTTGCAAGGAATGCAAGCAGGGTTATGATCCGGACGACGAGACGCTTGAGCGCATTGAGATGACCCGCGATCAGATCGGAGGGCGGCAGTTCTTCTTCGGTAAAGGCTGCAAGACCTGCAATGGTACTGGATACAAGGGCCGTCGCGGAGTGTTCGAATATCTCCGCATGTCTCCGCCGCTGCGCGAATTGGTCAATGAACGTGCCCCGACGTTGATTATCCGCGAAAAAGCACGCGAACTCGGTATGCGTACCATGCGCGAAGATGGTATCCGCTCAATCCTCGACGGGTACACGACGGTCGATGAAGTGTTGCGCTACACGTGATTGGCGTTTGGTGCCTGTTGTTTCACCCTTATCCCACTTTTTTGAATTGATGCACGCAAGGCTTTCGAGCCGGGG
>CALYRV010000097.1 GCA_945483525.1 uncultured Verrucomicrobiota bacterium | reverse complement strand
CGTCGACGATCATGGTCGTACCCTCGACCTTGATGTCGTGCTTGAAGGTGCCGTGAACCGAGTCATACTTGAGCATGTACGCGAGGTAATCGGGATCGAGGAGGTCGTTGATGCCGACGATCTCGACGTCGTTGAAGTTCTCAACCGCCGCGCGGAAAACCATGCGGCCGATACGGCCAAAGCCGTTGATACCCATCTTGATAGCCATTTTATTTGTTCCTTTCTTGGAGTTTCTGTTTTAGAGAATTTTGATCATTAAGCCTTAGTGACCTTGCCGTTCTTCAGACAACGGGCGCAAACGCAGACGCGCTTGACATTACCCTTGCCGTCCGTAACGCGGACGGACTGGAGATTCGGCAGGAAACGACGCTTGGTGATACCGGTCGTGTGAAGACCGATACCGCCCTTGTACTTGGGAGAACCCTTGCGGACGACGACGTTGCCGACCGAGGGGCCCTTACCGCAGATAGAGCAAACTCTGGACATGATGTATGTTCCTTTCGTTCGAGATTAGTTATTGCCAGGCTGCCACTCGACATTCGCGAAGGCGTTGTCGAACGCGGCGGAGAGGCCGCCAAAGCCGGACGCATCACCAGCGCTCTTGGACTGAGGCGCAGGCTTCTCGCCAGCGGCCTCGGCCTCGAGAGCCTTGACCTCATCTTCTGTCATGCTCATAGCACGAATAGAAAGGCCAATACGACGCTCGCCGCGATCAACCTTAACCACGCGGGCCTCAACTTCCTGTCCGACATCGAGAGCGTCCTTGACCTTCTCGATACGCTGATCGGAGATCTGGGAGATGTGAATGAGACCATCAACACCACCATCAAGCTCGACAAACGCGCCGAACGAGGCGATCTTGGAGATCTTGCCCTTGACGACCATGCCAACCGGATACTTGGACGCGATCTCATCCCAAGGATCCTGCTGCGCCTGCTTAAGGCCGAGCGAAATACGCTGTTCCTTCGGATTGACATCGAGAACGACCGCCTCAACCTCTTCACCCTTCTGAAGGATTTCCGAAGGATGATTGATCTTGCGCGTCCAGCTGAGGTCGCTGACGTGAATCATACCATCGATACCCTCCTCGAGCTCAACGAACGCACCGTAAGCCGTGAAGTTGCGGACCTTGCCCTTGATCTTCGAACCGACCGGGAAACGCTCCTGAACCGTATCCCAGGGATTCGCCTGGGTCTGACGGATACCGAGGGCGATCTTCTGGTTATCCATATCGATCGAAAGGACGACAACCTGAACCTCATCACCAACCGCAAGCATATCGGACGCACGCGCGACGCGCTTGGTCCAGCTGAACTCGGAGATGTGCACAAGACCTTCGATACCAGGGGCAATTTCGACGAATGCGCCATACGGAGCGAGATTGACGACCTTGCCGCTGACGCGGGCACCAACGGGGAACTGATCCTGAATCGCATCCCAGGGATTCGCCTGAGTCTGCTTGAGACCAAGCGAAATGCGCTCGCGATCACGATCAACGTCGAGCACCATGACGTCGATCTCATCTCCGACCTTCATGATTTCGCTCGGATGTTTCAGGCGACCCCAGCTCATATCGGTGATATGGAGGAGACCGTCGCAACCATCGAGATCGACGAATGCGCCAAAATCGGTGATGTTCTTCACACGCCCCTTGCGAATCTCGCCCTTCTGGAGCGAAGCCATAAGCTCTGCCTTCTTTTCGGCGAGAGTACCCTCAATGAGCTCACGACGCGAGACGATAAGGTTCTTACGCTCGTTAGAAATCTTGATGACCTTGAACTCCATCGTCTGACCAACGTAAGGCTCAAGATCCTTGACAGGCGTGACTTCGACCTGACTACCGGGCAGGAACGCCTCCACATCGTCGATCTGAACAAGAAGACCACCACGGGTCGCCTTGACGATAGTGCCGGTAACAACACAGCCCTCGACATAACGCTCGAGGATCTTCTCCCAACGGATCTTGTCGTCGGCCGCCCTCTTGGAAAGGACGATACCGCCGGTCTTGTCGTTCTCAAGATCCTTCAGCATAACCGTGACCTTGTCGCCTTCCTTAATCTCGGCACCTTCACCGAACTCGGAAGCGTCGACCGAACCGGTGGACTTGTAACCAATGTCGATGAAGACTTCTCCGTTCTTGACAGACGTAACGGTGCCCTCGACGAGGCTGCCGTTCTTGAACTTCGCATCCTGCGACTGTGCGAGAATCTCGGCCATGGCGGCGGACTTCGCAGACGCGGGCGTGGGCTTTCTAATAGCCATTGTTAATGTATTTTAATTAGGTTAATTACGATCGCGGATTTCAGCCGCGTCCAGCCCGTCTTTGAGCCTGGAAGTTCGTATAATATCAAAAATCAGCCGCGGAAGTCAAGGAGGTGACCAATTAAATATCGTACTCCCCGATAATAGAACCCAAAATCGAAAAGATTCTGTCTGAAAAGCTCCCAAATAGCTCCAGGCTGCAGAAACCCACGATAAACCTCGCGAATTGCGCATTTAATATCACTTTCAGTAACCAGCGGAGTTTTCGTGACTGCCCTACGCTGATCATACTCGTCCCAATCGAGAGTCGTAAGGCCATCATTCTCCTGAAGTTCTTTGAAGAGCGGAGTGCCTGGATATGGCACAGTAAGCGTGCACTGCAATGTTGAAGCCCAGCCCTTGGACAACAGCTTCCGTGCGAGTGCGACGGTATTCGCGATCTCCTTCTTGCCTTCCCAGGCATGCCCAAACATGAAGGTGAGATGCACGGCGAGACCGGCCTTATGCGCCCATTCGCAACCCTGCACGACGTCCTCCACCTTGAGGCACTTGCAGAAGCGATCAAGGGTCTCCTGATTCGCCGATTCAACTCCGAAAAGAACCAGGCGAAAACCAGCCTTACGCATCAGCCGATAGTCATCAAACGTAAGTCTGCCGAAGCGCATATTACAGTCGATACTGAGCTTCCGATTGAGCCCGCGACGAATCATCTCGTTACAGAACTCAGTAAGCCAGCCGCCGACCGGGAACGACCCTGAATCATCCATCAGCTCACGGATCCCATATTTCGTGACAAGCATCTCAATCTCGTCCACGACATCCTTCACCTCACGAACCCGATAGCGCGGATAGAGCGTCGTCCAGCTGCAAAACGTGCATTTCGCATGCCAACAATCGCGACCAGCCATGATGTAAGTGCCAGGCGTGCGTCTGAAATTGCCGTTCTTCTTCGCGTAAAGCTCCCAATGGACAAGCTCGCGGTCAATCCACGGCAGATCCTTTATCGAATCGCGAAGCGCAAACGGCTGCACCCCCCTAGGGCATCCGGCCGCGATATAGTCCATAAGCCCGTAATCCCAGTCTCCGCCGGGTATTACCGCCCAAGTCCTGGAATTCGCAAGCGTCTCCTTTGGAAGCGCCGTCACATGGTCACCGACCATGACGAATCTTGGGCACCACTCTCCCCCCCGGCCTTCGACCTCGACCTGCGCGAAGCGCTCCATCCAGGCCCAATGGCGTTTCACAACCGGAGTCTTTGTCTCAAGAACAACCAGTTCTGGCTTAAACGAGACTAGCCGGTCATTGAAATCAGACTCCGAAAGCTCAGCTGCGATACCGTCGAGAAACAGGACCTCGTGACCTGCGTTCTTCAGCATCGTCGCCGCCGTAGCCGGAACTACGGGAAAGATGTATGTTGGACGCGAGAACCACTGAAACTGCCGATTCTGAGTGAGGAGGGCAACACCCTTCTCGCACCGGAACGGAGGATAACAGATTGCGATTCTCACGGTAACTCAGATCACCACTTGTAACCGAGGCCGGCAATATACCTAATATCAGACCGTTTCAACTCATGAGCAGGGCGAGAATTGTAATCCCACTCGATCTTGCAAAGAAGATCGAAGTTCATGATGATCTTCGTGGTGAAACCAACGTCCGCCTTGATGAGGTACTTATCCCAATCATCGCTCTGAGGCAGGAACTCGAGGTTATGAAACGCTTCGACAGTCGGCGCCAATGCGGGAAGCCAAGAGAGGTGGTGAGCGTATCGAAGCGCGCAAAATCCTTCTTCCGGAGTATCCGCTTTCCCCTTATAGACCTCCTTGATCCAGTTAGCACCCAGTTCCTGATTGAAGCTCCACTTACCGGTACCAGCGAGATCCTCACCGTCCAACCACTGATAGCCAAGGCCGAGGCCAAGGCGAATACGCGCTTCCAAATCCTGCATCATGTCACGCTCGTACCGGGCATTCTCGTAGGTATACCACTTACCGCTCCAGAAGTGATCGTGCTTGACCTCCACCTCCCAACGATCGGTGTCTTTCCGCAGGTCTTCATAAGCTGGCGCGCTTTCGCCGTAATAGTATCCGAAATCCGCATTGAACCGATCCTTCTCCCAGCGACGATTGAGATTCGCGATGAGGCTCCAAGAATTGTGATAGGAGTTACCCCGGGCAGCAAGGAACGAAGCGTTGACAGATCCATGCCACACCTCCGGATCCTTGGGGATCAACTTAAGCTCCGCAATCTGCACCGAAGTCTGTTTCGAATCCACGATCGACTTCACCTTGCCGGGATCGATATCCATATCGCCGAAGTCGTCTGACGCGAACTTGATCACTCCCTCCTTGATGCCTTTCACCGTACCAGTGAGCACAGAGCCGGAATTCATCGTTATCCTGTCCGCGAGCAAAACACTGGCGCCAAATGCTACAATCGCGAACACTGTCAGTCTGTTCATTCTCTGATTATCCCTTTCGTTGACTTATTGCATGAAATTAGAAAAGCTGAACCCCTTTGCCGCAGGCTGAGTACGAAGCGGATCTTTCGCCTGCTCCTCCAGAAGCCGCAGATCGAGGGACTCCTGGCCTTCCATGTTCTTTTCAGGCCGGTCGCCAGGCTCCTGCTTCTGCCCGTTGACATACTGCCTCCCAAGTACCGCGTTCTTCGGCAATCCCGCATCTGGCTTCATGCGATTGGGATCAACAAGCCCAACCGTCACAAAGACAATGATCTCCCTCTGCACCTTCACCCGCTCAATGCCTCCGAAGATCCTAGGACCGAGCCACGGAATAGACCGGAGCAACGGAATGCCGTTGTCGACTTGCCGCTCCTCGGTCTTGGAAAGTCCGCCGATCACCGCCGTCTCCCCGCTCTTCATGTTGAACTCGGTGATCAGACGTTTCATATCAATGACTGGGTACTTCGCGGAATAGGCGGTCGACGCGGACTTGTCGCCGGTAACGTCTCCAGCCGAAATGAAATCGCTACAGGTACTGATCGTCGGAACGATCTGCACGTTGATGAGGCCATTCGTGCCGATCCGCGGCGTAACGTCAAGCGAAATGCCCCAGCTGAAGAACGCCTCCTTCGCGAACATGAACTTGTCCTCTCCCGGTATCGCCGCCATCTTCATGTCAAGGTCAATTGAATCAGAATTGCCGTTAAGCGTACGTTTCGTAGCAATCTGCACATTCGGATACTTCGTCGTCATGTCAACCGTCGCCTTCTTACCTGACGACACAATGATCTTCGGATTGGAAAAGGTCTTGGAATCCTGGGTTTCTTCAAGCGCCTTCAACACGAGATACATATCGGAGAAGTCAAGGGTACCCTTGAAATAGGTGATCGAGCCGTTCTTCCGGTTGTTACCACCAAGGACGGTGAACTGCTCGCGAGGGAACTCCCCCGACTCCGAACGCTTCATATACTGCCCAACACCAGACCCGAGAC
>CALYRV010000096.1 GCA_945483525.1 uncultured Verrucomicrobiota bacterium | reverse complement strand
TCCTGTTCGTGAAGTGAGATAGCCTCGTCGTAGAGGGCCTTCCACTTGTCGCGGGCGGCCTTCTCGGCGCGGGCTTCGTGCTCGATGCGGCCGGACTTCTCCAGCTGTCGGTCATAGATCCAGAAGGGCTTCTTGAGACCGGCGCCGGCATAGGAGAATGTGCGCGGCACTTCAATCGTCCCGTCCGGACGCGTGCGGATGCGCGTGCCGTCCGTGAGGACGAGCTTTTGCTTCTTCGATGTTTTCGCCACAATGACCGGCGTGTCGTTCGTTGGTGACAGGTCTTCGATCGTTTGGGCAACGACAACAGGCGCCGCTTCAGCGACGACGGGGAGATCGGTCGTGGTCTGGACGGTCGGCTTCGGACGGGACACGAGTCTCTTCTTCTGCTGTTTGGGCTGTGTGTCGGGCAGCGGCGTGAAGTCATCGTCGACGCTTGTCGTGAGCTGCGCGGTTTCGGTTTCCCGCAAGTCGTTGAGGTAGGCCCGGATGCCGCCGATGACGAGGACGAGGCTGACGACGGACAGCACCGCAAGAGTCTTCGGTCCGAAGATGCCGCCGGAGGAGTCTTGTCCAGCGGACCATCTTTGTGCCAATCTCCGCTGGGCTTTCTTCTTCCGCTTGGCAGGGAATCGCGGCTTGGACGTGGACTTGGGGGAAACGGGTGTGGGTTGTGGCTCCGGCGCAGCCTGTGGCTTGGGCGCATGAAGCTGCGTCAGGAGACCGTGCAGATAGGCCTTGGTGTCGGGATCGCTTTCGAAGCGGAGCAGATAGAGGATGTCGGTTTCGGTCAGTGTCGGGGCGATGGCGTCGCGGCAGCGGGCATAGAGCGCGGGATCAGTCCGTTCGCCAAAGTGATTGGAGTAGA
The DNA here is from genome assembly GCA_945483525.1 of uncultured Verrucomicrobiota bacterium. The sequence goes on along the minus strand of CALYRV010000096.1, from coordinate 4,861 downwards.
AACCGAGCTCGACGAAGCGCCGCGCCGTCGGCGAGGCGAACTTGTAGTACATGTCCAGCCGACGGTCCAGCTTGCGGCAGGCCGCGACGGCTTCTGCAAGTTCTCCAGCCGGAAGTTCGGTAGATGTACTGGAATGATCCGAATACATGACTGCATATTATACCAAACTTTCAGATACCAAACTTTCCGATTGCTTTCGTGCTGCGATTGTGCTATTATACCCATAGTCTAAAGGTGTTGTTTCACGCATCGCAGGGTGCGCAAGGCGATACCGGAGGTCCTGGATTTTCAACAGTGAAAAAGCGGTAAAGTTCAAATAACATGAAGCAGGAGAATGTGACGTGCAATCTTTGTGCCGCGTTGCTGCGGGTCGCGCTCGCGGCCTTGCCGACGATGACCGCGTTTGGACAGGCGCTGCCTGGGACGGTCTCCCGCACGGTCGAGGTCTATCCCGGGGCGGAGAAGAACAAGGCGTTTCCGCTGGACCAGGGAAGCGGCATGTGCGACCTGCACCTTGATCCGGAAGATCCGTGGCGGATACGCCATTCTGACATTGAGGCGAGCGACGACCAGACCCTTTGGTACAAGGTGAGCGATTACGAGTACTACATGTCTTATGGCTACGCCCCGAATGAGTATGTCGTTGTCAAGGGCGAGTTGTACAAGCCGGCGACGGGAAACGGCAAGGGGGATGTCAAGTTGCCGGAATTCCTCGTGACGGTTCCCAAGGTGAATCTTGACTGGGACGCGAAGCACGGTGAGGCGGCGAAGGAATTTGCCGAGGATCTTGTTCCCGCGGCAATCCTCGTTTCGCCAAACAGAGCCGATTTTGGTTCGCTCATCGTCTATGGGCCCAAGGATGACTTCAACATCTCGTCGTCGGATGTGACGCTCTCATGGGACAATGCGAACAAGGTCAAGGTACACGATGGGACTGCTGAGATTCGCAGCGGGCATAAATTCTCGATCATGCAGGGGGCGTCGAAAACACTTCTGGTCGAGGCGCTCGAACCTGCGCCAGACGTGAAGTTTACGCTCGAGGGCGAGCCGGACAACGTCAACGGCGAAAGGGCGGTCGACTACGTGCATGCCTGTTGCGTGAAGATTGAGCTTGTTACGCCTGACGGGGATCCTGTCAATGCGCCAGACGATTCGGGTGATGGGCAGAACGAATTTACATTTTCACCTGCCAACCCTGGCGTTCTGACGATGGAACTCAAAGCCAAAGTTAGGCCTGCGCAAGCGGCGGATAAAGTTGCTAAAGATTGCGTGTTTTCGGTTGACGCCATTGGAGCGTCGACGATGAAATGGGCAAACAACAATCCCGGAGGAAAGGCCGTCGCGGACAACGGATTCCTCAAGGCCACCGTTACGTTCACGGGGTTGCCAGCCCAAAATTCGGATTTCGGGAAGAAGGTGGCGAAGATTTCCTACGGTGCCCATGTGTGTGACAAGAACGATTATGAGGTGTTCTTTCCGAAGAATGAGATTAACCATCCTTCGAACTCTGGAAATGCAAGCTGGCCAAACTGGATGTATTATTGGCTACAGACCGTTTCTCCGTTAGGGAATCCAAGTCCAAGGTTTGTGTATGGCAATAGCTCGGGATTTTATCCAGGTACGCAAACAATTTGCTTAAGCGTTGGCGATTCGGTGTCTTATAGTGCGCCGTATGGCGTTAATAATCCTCTTGACGGGATTGATAATTTTTCATGGACAGTTATACATGAGTCGCAACATTACAAAGATTGGCTTGATCTGTGGGGTAATAATGTGACGACATGGATGGCGCATAGAGGAGGTAACAACCCGCAGGACGACAAGGACGGGGATAGAATTCAGAATAGGATAGAAGACATCAATTTGAATGGTGTGTATGATAATGCGACAGACCTTTATGACTGGCAAAATCCTAATACGCCAACTCCAAATCGTCCTGGTGGCATTATAAATGACTTTGAGGACTGGAATTGTCAGCGCCACAAAGATGCTAAGGGCGATCACTCCAAAGACTGGGGAGACCCTGGAATGCAACATAAAACAAAGGATAAGTATGACGATTAAGGATGTGAAAAGAGAGTTGATCGTGTGGGCGGCGGTACTTTTGTCTGCTGCTTATTCGGCTGTAGTTGCGGCTAAACCCATGGACTTTGAAGAGTCCAAAAAAATCCCGCGCCTTAAGGAAATCCTTGCATCCGTTTCTTCGCATGGAAGGATTAATGTTTCGGAATGCCGTGACATTGAAAAATCCCTCTCATGCAGCAATGGCGTCGTTGTTTCGTTGGCAACATGGATTGTTGCTCAAAGCAAAGACAGCGAGACGAATCTTTACGCGCGGATTGAGGCAAATGGAGTCGGTGGAGATCTGATGTCTCGGGCGTTTGCCCGGATGTCGCCCATCTGGAAAACCGCTCGGCATGATGAATCGCGCAAGAATCTTGCAGCACTTGAATCGTTTCTGAAAGAGAGCAATCCCTATTTGCGGATTGAAGCAGCCAAGGAAATACAAAGGATTGATTCTAAACGCGGAGAGAGGATCTTAAAGAAACTCTTGTCGGATGAATCAATCATTGTTCGTGGCGAAGCATTTCGGCAACTTGACAAGCTTGGTCGGGCGGGAGATGCCTTGCCAGAACTTATGCCAGATGAAGAGTATGAATTACTTTTGTCTATTATTGAAAAGTGAGATTTCTACTGGTGCCTAATATATGTGTAAGTTATTGCTTTATTTAGTGTTATTATTCGTCCCTTCGCTTCTCTCGGCGGCGCTTCCCGACCTTGCCGTCGTGGACAAGCTGTTTGCGGAGAAACGCTATGCCGAGGCGCTGAAGGGGTATGCATCCTGCGAGAAGTGCCAGATTGGCGAGCGCGGCTATGTGATCCTCCGGTCCGCAATCTGCGCCGAACGGCTCGGGGACGAGGTCCTGCGCACGAAGGCACTTCGGAAGCTGTGTGCGTTGGATCCGGTCGGGAAGGACGCGAAGTATGTCGAGGCGGCGTACAGGATGCGGTATGAGAGGGACATCGCGCAGACCCTGCACACGGGCGACCTCGACCGTTTTATCCGAGAGTCGTCCGCCAAGTTCCGCGGCGGCGGCTTTTCCGCGTGGGTCACGACGCGGGAGTTGGAGAAGCAGCTCTTCGCGTGCAACTGGCAACAGGCGCTGAAGTCGTTCAAGGCGTACAAGGTCCAGTACGCCCCCGGCATCAGCAACGCGGTGCAAATCGTCGGGCGAAACGTCCTGAAGGGGGGAAGGGCCGACGCGCAATCGGCCGGTGAGCTGGTGCGAGTTTTTGCCTACAGCCAATCCCTTGCCGAGCATCTGGCCGCGCACACCCCGGACGGGTGCGGCGCGTGGATCTTCTGGGATAAACTGGCGGATCAATATTTACTACAGGGGAAATGGGACAAGGCGCTTTCGCTCTACAATCGTGCGAGCGAGTTCAAGGACTGCAACCTCGAATCGGTTCAGTACAAGGTGGTCTCGATGTTCGCGTCCCGTCCCGGCAGGACGGACGATGTAATGGCGCGAGGGGAGGCGTTCCTTCGGACATATCCTGATTCCAAGTGGCACGGTCACGTCTGCAAGATGGTGTTCGACGCGCTGATTTCCGCGAAACGCCTGGATGAGGTTTGCGCCTTTGTCGAGAGGTCGGGTCTTTGGCGAGAGGTCTACACCACGCCGGAGGTCAACAAGGCGCTGGCGGACCTGAAAAGGAAAAAGACCGAGGAGGCCAAGCGGGCGCTGGCGGCGAAAAAGGCCGAGAAGCCGGAAACTCTGGATGTCGCCATCAGGTTGCGAGGTCAGGGGCGATATGCGGAGGCGATCGCCGAATGCGACAGGATCGCGGCACTTGATAGGAAGGACGTGCCAAGGGATGCGGCGCGGCGGCTCGCCGCTCGGATCTGCTTCGAGGACCTTGCGGACTACCAGGGCGCGGGAGAGCGATACCAGAAGCTGATTACTGCGGACGCGAACGGGACTTTCCGCAAGGAGGACGAGGCGACGGTCCTGCGCATTGTCTCCTGCCTGATCATCTGCGGGAAGCCGAAGGAGGCGCAGACCGTGCTTGCGTCGATCAGACCCGCGAAGGAGGATTTGGCGTTGAGGAATCGGATAGAGGCGCTGGCGCTGCTTGCGCGTCCTGTACGGAAAAGCGTCAAGGACACGGTCCGGCGCATGCGGACGGCTGATGTCCTGTTCGCGTCCGGGGACTACGGTGTGGCGATGAAGGAGTACGGCAAGGTGGTCGCTGCAAAGGGGGTGGAAAGGGAGTGCGTTCTTTCGGCCAGGATGCAGGTGGCCAGATGCCTGGCGCGACTGCGTGAATATGCGAAGGCACGTGACGCCTACGAGTCTTTGGTCAAGTCCGCCGGGCGATGCGATCTGTCTGCGTTGGCGTTGCTTCGGCTTGGTACAATTTACGCCGGGGCCCTGAACGATGACAAGAACTCCGTGCGATGCCTGAAAAGGGCAGCGGACGAATACCAGGGGTCGTTGATTGCGGAACGCGCCATGTATAACCTGATGTCGCTTTACGTGATGACCGGAAAGTGGGATGAGGCGGCGGAGGCGCGGATGCGATTCCTGAAGATCTGCAAGACGGATCGCGTCCGTCGCATAGCCGATTTTGAATACGGACGGTTCATAAGGAACAGAAAGATAGAATGAGGTCTTTGTTGATAGCTGGATTTGCGCAAAAGCTCGCTGTTGTCGCGGCGATGGCTTGGGCGCACCTTGCGTCGGCCGTTGAGCTGCCAGGTCCTGTTCCCGTGGTGCCCGGGACGGTCTCTCGCACGGTCGTGGTCTATCCCGGGGCGGAGAAGAACAAGGCGTTTCCGCTGGACCAGGGAAGCGGC
>CALYRV010000095.1 GCA_945483525.1 uncultured Verrucomicrobiota bacterium | reverse complement strand
ATGCGAATCTCAACGCCGCGGTCGCGAAAGTTCGTGGCAACGTCCTTCGACAACATCCGCGAATTCGACCCAGTGACATAGACGCTGACACCTCGTTTCTTCACCAGCGAATTAAGCACGTCATAAAAGGTCGTCTCCGTCGAATCGGTGTCGTCTTCTGGCTGACACATCTGGATTTCGTCGATCAGGACATAAGTCGATTTTCCATCCCTTGGCAACCTATCCTTGACGAACTTCGACAGGACCTCGGGACGCCGTTCGTCCTTATGGTCATCATCATCCAGCTGAATCGCAATGATGTGATCATCTGTAATGCCGGCTTCATGCAACCAGTCCACAAACAACTCAAAAAGCAGATAGCTCTTTCCGCAGCGGCGAATACCGGTGATTACCTTCACCCGATCATCGTCGCGATAATCGATCAGCTTCTGAAGATAAAAATCTCGCTTTATTCTCATCGCACTTCAATTTTGCCGTTAGGTCACTTGTGACCTATTTGCAAAACGCCATTATTTTAGCAAATCGCTTCGCGCCTGACAAGTACTCGGTCAGTAATATCCCAATGCGCCCATGCCGACAAGCAGCCAATAGCAAATCGCTACCGCAAGGATCATCCTGAACGGAAGAATGCGTTTACAGAAGTAAAGAGCCGACGCTCCGAGAAGGAAGACGATCGGTATGGCGATGAACATCCATATCGGTTCCGGACAACGGCAGCACGGAAGCAACCACGCGCCGAACGGTCCTGCGAACGCCGCGCCGTAACATCTCATGTAATGTTCGAAAGCGGACATCTCCGTATGCATGGGATGATCCGCAGCCATCAATACCGCCAACACGGCAAACGGCAATACTACGATCCACGTCTTGTGACAAGGCAGCCACCTCCTCATTTCTCCACCTCCACCTTCTCACTCCACCTTCTCCTCTTAATCCAGGCGTCGGTGATGACGAGACATTCGATGCCGAAGGGAATGTAGCCGAAGAGACCAAGGAGCGGCATCTCGAAATAATGGAAACGCTGGACGTACGGGACCGCGTAGATCCACTTCGTGAAGGAGTTGAAATTCCACATCTCCCAGATGAAGCCGCAGATGAGCGACGCGACGGCAAAACGGACGATCCGCGACCAGTTGCCGTCCGCGACCTCATCGAGCGCACACGGACTTCTGAAGAGCATCTTCAAGAGCACCACCACCATGAACGGCGAAATCCAGAGGAACGGATACGTGAACTCCGGAAGAAACACAATGCCGACGAGTCCGATCGCCGAGCCGACCGCCAAGAGCGCCACGACGGACCGCGAACGCACGTTGACGCGCAGCATATTCGCGAACGCGTCGTCCGAGAAGATCCGGAATGTCGCAAGCAATTCGGCGACGATCATGATTCCCGGGAGCACGGTCGAGAAGCTGATCGTGGCCATCGTGATGTACATCAGCGGCGACATGTCTCCGACATTGACGTAGAACCAGTTCCACACATAGCGGTTCAGATATTCGAAGAACCACCAGAACGCCGCGCTCACCGGAAATAGCGTCAGATAGCCTTTAGTCTCGTGCGTGAGCGGCGAGCGTCCGGTCCGCCGATAGACGAGCGCATTCAACGCGACGATCAGTCCCATCCACTGCGGAATATAGGTGAAACGCTGCACCGGCGCGACGAACGCAAAACGGTTCCAGGCGAGGATCCAGCCGAGGAGCATGACAAGAAGACCGAAGTAGCCCCAGAGAGGGAAAAGAAAATTGTTTGATTGTTTGATTGTTTGATTGTTTGATTTTGAAGGATGACGAAAGCGCGACAGGAACCGGACGACGAACGGAGCGACCATCGCGGAGCCGACGCCGCCGACGAGCAAGAACGCCCACCAGCGGAACGGACGCCGGCAGTTCCAGAGCATTTCGGGACGGCCCTGCCAGTCGTCCGTCTGCGGCACGATGGTGAAGACGTCGCGCAACACCTCGTCATAGCCGCCGAGCCACGCGCATGCGAGCGGCACGCCGACGAGGATCAGCAGCAGAACCGCGTATTCCGCGAACAAACGAATTGGAGTACGAATCATGCGGGTAGTATAGCCCAAAAATCATCGCCCGACAAGACACCTAAATTCGCCAACGGCGAAACTAATGCGTGCAACCCGCTCACGATAACGAGTCAAATTACAATTTTGGCGGCAAAATCCCGCCAATGCTACAGCAAATCACGAACCGAGCCATTATTCGGCAAGTCGAAAACCTCGCAGAAAAAGCCAATGCCGAAAATTTCGCTTATTCGTGATAGTGCGACTTAAGAGCCGAACAAACCTCGCGCGGCCAAGAGGGAATATAAGCAGCCGCACCCGACACCTCACATACATTAGCAGATTCCCAACAATCAGAAGCTGCCGAGAACTCACCAACTATAACGATGTCATCCGAGATCACAGTTGCACCAGCAGTTGGAGACAGCCATATTGTCGCCTTTCGCCCCCGCTTTCCGCCAGAATCCCTCTTCCCACAAAACACGACAAAGTCCGCGTCAACCGGCAATTCAGCTGCGTCATCTACCAGGCGAAAAGTTACTGGCAACGGGTCTGCGGCGACTTCACGAAGAACCCGCGGATAATTCTCCCCGCCAAGCACATCTGGATCAACCACTACCCAACACAAACACCCGCTTCCGCGATACTCTACCCAATCTAGAGATTTCCTAACTTGAGAACCAACGCAAAACGCCTTCGCCACCATAAATGAAATTACAGCAAACATCAATCCGCAACTCGAACCCAATATGACGCATCGACGCAAACACAGCCAAAATCCATGCCGAAAAGACACCGCTTCCCACAACACCGTCGTCATAGGGACAATCCATAGCCACGGAGATTCCATCACCGAACTAAACGCACCTGCAACGCACAGACAAAGCCATTGCGCAAGACATGTCCATCGTCGCGATCTCAATCCGACAGACATGCCGAAGCATACGAGCATTGACCATGCCGATATCCAGACAAGCATGCCGATCCAACCCGTCTCCACGAACCAGGTCAAATGGCTACTCACCAATGTCCGATAACGTTCATGCCTATCAAGTGGCTGATACCAGTTCATGTACGCAGAACCAGAATTGCCAAAACTCCAACCCAATGGCGCATCGCACATCATCTGCGGGACTTCGCGCCAAACGTCGAATCGATTGCCGACAGACCTATCGTCACCAGACAATCCGGAGGCCATTCGACGCGACAAGCCTTGATTCACACACGACAAAAACACAAGGAGCACAACACCAACACTAGCTATGACTTGACGATTCCATCCGCATTCGCGAATACGACGCCATATGACGAAAAACGCAGACGCAATCCAAGCCACCAGTCCACCACGCGAAAACGTCTGCACCAACGCCAATGACGGCAACATGAACAGCAGGAATCCAACAAACGTCCTTCGTCTCCCTTTCGCGAACGCCATCACCAGACCAAGCAACGCAAGCTCGACGAGCAACACCGCGGCCTTATTGGGATTATCAAACCAAAGCTGCCAACGTCCATGCCCGGCAAACGAAAACTGTCCGCCGAACCAGGTCATTCCCTCTTCCATGCCGCCTCCACGTCTGCGTTCGGAAGACCCACTAGAAATTCAGACGGCATTCCGGCGGCTTCCGCGCGAGGCGCTGTGCGCTGATTCACATAATCCGCCACAAACGGCCATTTTGATGAATCAGTCAACCCAGACGAACCTCCTTTGATAACATAGTCAAATACCTTCTGTCCAAGTTCGCATGCCGTCATCGAATCACTATGGCCAAGCCCAGGATAAGCCTTGTAGACGATCGGATAGCGGTTCTTCTTCGCCGCAGCGACATATTTCAACGATCTTTCGTAGCCGCTCTCATTCTCTCCAGTCGTCAGGCACCAGACGATGCTCCTTCCTTCTGGAACCGGATAATCGAAACTACTTGGAATATGAACGGCAACCGCCGCGAATTTGGATGGAACATGCAACGCCAGGCGCTGGGCAAACTGTGCAGCCCCAGAAAACCCAATCATCATATATCCTGACTCCGGAAATCCGCTTTCCCTGGCAAGATTCTCAACCGCGACTCTCCAAGCGTTGGCTACCGATGCGAAAGAGCGGTCCAGCCCGCGATTCTCCTTTCGGTTAACGTCATCCCAATTATCATGCGGCCGCCAGAGTCCACGCGGAGCCCCCCAGGCGAGCATGACAAGATCATTCTTCTCCGCATACCGCAGCCACTCGCCGACCACACCTTCTCGATTTTCGCCTCTCAGCAGCACCTCGATGTCCCCTACGTCATTGGCAATAAGCGAGAGGCAAATCACGCCCTTTGCCAAATGCGAGCGCGGGAGCTTTCCGTACAGCGTAATTTTCGGGCATTCATCAACCTTTGTAAAGATTTCCCGCTTAAAGACATCTTCACCTTTTGGCTTAACGACAAATCCATTCAAATCGGTTTTGTCTTTCCTGCCTTCCGCTTTGACAAAACGCGGCATCTCGGCGCGGGGACCGAAGTTCCTTCTCCACAATTCCAAAACACGTCGTGACGGAAACCAGGACCGCATCGCCGGAGACCCGTCTGAATCCTTGCAAACGTCGCCGTTCCCGATTTCATACTCAATACCGTCGACATTCGATGTCCGCCGGCGAGATTCATCCTGAAACCACTCCCGGACGAAATCCTCGACGGACATGCTACGGGCGTGTCCCAGATCAGGCGCTTCAACCCACGACAGCCGCCACCCCGCCGCACGGGCGTCCTTGAACCATGAGAGTGCGGAGCCAAGCCGCGGATCATCACTTCCGCACGAAATAATACCGCGCGGACCATCCTGATATTCACATTCCGGAATCTCGCCGAGCGCGTGCGCGGCAAATGCGGAAACGTATTTCGAATACCGATCAGCAAAGCGGGCCGCAAACCGAGCACCTCCGGAAAACCCGTAAATATACAACGGCTTATCCAGCAAACCCAGTTTCTTAACGGCCCGAAGCAACGTCAAACCCGACCCCGCGGCGGCATCGTAGTATCCGTTATTGCATTTCAACTTCTCAACGGGCGAGATAAACGTCACACCGATCAACGCCCAGTTACGCTCGGCCGCGAAACGGGGGCACGAAAGGGTCAGAACTTACTGACACAGTCCTTGTGATACAGCAACTCATGCCAGCTCATACTCCTGATGCGGCGAGTTCGGATGTTCGGGATCGGTTCGGACGATGAGCCCCTTCTCCAGCAGCGGCGCGAGGTAATACCGGTTGAAGTGAATCCGGCTTCTGATTCCGACCGCCGCGCGAAGCGCCGCCGGCTTCATGGGACCTTCGGACAGGAGCGCCAGGATCTGCTCGACGACCGCCGGGTCGCCGCGCTCCAGCTCCAGGGCGAATCGCCTCGGCGCGTCCAGCCCGGGATCCGCCTTCGACGGCGGAGGATCCGTCCTGCGGCTAGGCGCAGGCTCCCCTTTCGCCTCCCGTTCCGCCCGCTCGGCCTCGCGCGCGGCGAGGATCTCGCTCATGGCCTCGCGCATCGACTTCTCGTGGCAGTCGCGGATCACGTCCCAGTCGTCCGCGTTGCCGTACATGAACGCGTAGCCGCGCCGCGCCTTCTCGTCGCCCTTCACCGCCGCAGCGAAGCTGCACCATGCGTAGTCCTCCGGACGCTTGACGATCCCGGCCTCACAGGCGTTAATGTCGATGTACGCCGAAGTCCGCCACATGACCTCGGGCTCCGGCTTGTGGTTGC
>CALYRV010000094.1 GCA_945483525.1 uncultured Verrucomicrobiota bacterium | reverse complement strand
GCCATGCGCGTCAGGATTTCAACCACCGCATCCGTATCCTTGTTCTTCTCTTCAATTGTCTTTGGAACGGGTTCGTTCGGTTCAAGTGGCTTGACGAAGAAATCGCTCGTCTCTTTCCGCTCTGCATCCGGATTTCGACGGGCCAAAAGATGCCGCCCATCTGCGGTTGAAATGACGATTCCGAACCACGATGCGTTCTCGCGCACCTTACCACCCGGAACGCTGCAGTCATGCGATCCAAGGCAGTAGTCGATGATCGCCACGACCGCTGACTTGCCCGTGCGTGAATCACCACTTAATACATTCACACAATTCGGCTTGAACTCGATTTCGCGCGGATCAAATCCCTCTTTTTTCGGCCACACGATCAGCCGCTCAATTTGGAGTTTCATAGTTCACAACCTCACTTTCAGGAGTGCAGCGATTTCACTTACAGACGGGATGGCAGCAAAGAGCTTGCCCAACGTCTCGGCAATAGTCACCAACTTATTGAAATAGGACGAGTCACGATATGTGCCGCTTCCTCGGATTGTCGGCATTTTGAGCGGACGCAGGGACGCTGACTCAAAGTTCCACTCCATCATGCCGGACGCAACGGCTATGTCTATTGCCGCTGATGTGTATTCCATCGAATTGCGAACCCGGTCATGAATCCCGTCTATTAGGTCCGCGTCGCCATTTTCCTTGATGGCCTTTACGACTGTCAGCAAGGACAATCTCCGAAAGATGTACTTCGTAACGATTCTGACATCGCGCAACATGCCGGCAAGCAGAAAGAAATGAATACAGCTCGGCAACTGTCCGCCCCTGCTCTTCTGAACGAAAATAGTCGCAAAACGCCAAAAGAGATACGCCCCAATCGCTGGCGTATGCCAAACGCGATATTCCTCGGCGAACACTCCGCGTTCACTCGCCATCACCCACCTCGCTTTCATTCCTGCGCAACCGCTCCTTCCACTCAGGATGCCAGCCAATCACCAAGTGATCCGCGAGGGTGTGCAACATCCCCGCACCATAACCAGTGTACGGGACAACAGATGAAACAGTGATTTCGGCCGCCTTCAATTCGCACTTCTGAAGTGTACCTCTCCCGAATTTCTTTTTATCCTCCTCTGTTACAGGCTCTGTATCTTCACGTGAAGAATACAATCTATGAAACTCCTTAAGGCGATCCTCGTAGTCGTCGAGATCGTCCACACTGACCACCTCGTCACGAATCCACTTCTGCCGGTTCTCGTCCGCCTGGAACTTGCGTTTGATCGCCTCAAGAACGTCATCATCATCTTTGATCTCGATCAAATCGAGCTGGCGCACAAACATCGGCGCATCATTGCGAACGCGCTTCTGATCGGTGGGACGCACCATGCAATCCCGCGCTCGGTTGATCAATGGATTCTGTGAAACTGCATTCATGGCCTATTGCTATTTGAACCTCACTATCCCATTTTCGCGCATCGAGACGTAGCCCTTTCCGTCGGCCGAATCGATGGCCCCGAGGACAAGATGGTCAAGAAGCGGTATCGACATAATCCGCGACGCCTCAATGAGTGTCTTGGTCATCTCGATGTCGGCCTTGCCCGGCTGCGGGTCGCCAGACGGATGGTTGTGCGCGACCATGATGGCGTGTGCGCCCCAACGGACCGCCTCTTGAAATACTTCGCGCGGATGAACCATAGTCCGATCCATCGTGCCGCGAAAGACGATAAATGGATCTGTGAGCGGATGCATCTTGGTGTCAAGCACCAACACGCAGAAGTTCTCCTGCCGATCTTCGGGACGGAGAACGCGGCGGAAGATGCGGTAGCGGTTCTCTACCTTCGAGACATCAAGCTTCCGTTCGTCGTCATCGCGCCCCGCGTACTCGCGCCGCACCAGCTCGAACGCCGCCGCGAGTTCCATGCGCTTGGCCTCGCCGATTCCGAGAATCTTCGCCTCGGGGTGCTGCTCGTTGTACACCTCAATCTGCCGTTTGAGCGTCGAGAGTTCGGCCCGGACAAGATGCCCCGTTCCCCCGAACGCGGCTATGAGCCGATGCGCCAGCGTAAACACGTCGCAGCCGGGCGCACCCGTCTTGAGAAGGATGGCCAGGAGATCTTCCGACGTGAGCGCACCGGCGCGTCCAGTCGCCGCGAATTTTTCACGGGGCATCTCGCCTGACGCATGGGCGCGGTTGCTGGGTGTGGCGATCATCGGCTATTTCTCCCCGTTAAATTCCGTTGTCGGCTCCGCTGCCATCAGCATGTCCATTCCCTCTTCAGCGAAGTCGAAGGTGTACTCCTTGGCCTCGACGCCGGGCATGCTCTGAATGAACACGTCGAGGAGCTGCGGTCCGTTGTCCTCGAGCATCTTCTTGAAGAGCTGCACCTTGACGAGATCGATTCGCTTGTTGAGCAGGAACTTGTACACCTTCAGCACCTTGGTGTACTCCGCGAGTTTCATGTCCGGCGTGAAGACGCTGTCCTTGATGACCGCCATGAACTTGGCCTGCCCGGAGAGCCACTCGAAGAACTTGCCGATTTCGACCAGCCATTTCTCGACCTCGGCTTGCGTCAGCTGTTCGGCGTCGTTCCACGCCTTGATGATCGCCAGGATGTCCTGCTTGTGCTTCGCCTGTCCGCCAGATCCTTCTCCGCCTTCGTCATCGTCGTCATCATATTCGTCATCAATCGGCGGTGCCTCTTCTGCGATGGTAATGCCGGGAATCTCATCGTCACCCTCAACTTCGGGATGCAGCGGCTTATTCGGATCGTTCTCGCTCCACCACTGCATGAAGGAGCGGTAGATGCGGCAGTAGATTTCCCAGAAATGCTCGAACGTGTACTCGGTGTACTTGGGTGCGATGTCGAGGACGTCCTCCAGCGACTTGATCGACGAGGCGTACTGACCGACGGTCTTGCGGAGTTCCTTGGCGGCGTTCACGGCCTGCATGAACGCATCGTCCGTCGCCTTGAGTTCCTGCGTGTCGCGCGTCCTCTCGAACTGTACGCGAATCCACTGGCGGATGCCGTCTTCCATCTGTAGCATGAACTGCGGATCGCGCAACCTCTTCCGGTACTCGGCGAACCAGCGGACGAACGGCTCGCTGACACAGAGCTGGTCGTAAAGCATCTTCACGACGAGTGCCTCTTGCTCGGGGTTGAATCCCGACACGTTAATGCCGCAGTATTTCTTGAACGCCTCGCGGATGTTCTCGACGTTGACGTTGTGCCACGAGAGGTCGACGATGTGGCATTCCTCCTTGTACTTACACGTGCGGTTGACGCGGCTGATGGTCTGAATCGCGTTGATGTCCGAGATTTCCTTTTCGAGGAAGAGCGTGTGCAACTTTGGCTCGTCAAAGCCCGTCTGAAGCTTGTCGACGACGATCATCAGTCCGTTCTTGGCATTCTTGAAGTCCTGGATGACCTTGGCCTCGCTGTCGCCCCCGTTCATCGACGCGCTGGACTCGTATTCCTGGTTATCGCTGTAGACGATGCTGACGGGTGCGTTCGCGTACCGCGCGTAGAGCGGCTCCTTGCACCGCTCACCCATCATCTTGCGGATGCGATTGCAATAGTCGATGGCGAACGGAATGGACGTGACGGCCAGCATGGCCTTGCCTGTGCCGTGGATCTTGCCGTAGACGAGACTGACGAGCCGGTTGACGATGAAGTGCGAGATCTGCTCCATGCGGTCGCTGTTGCCGTAGATCTTCGTCTTGTCGATGGTGATCGTCTGATCCTCGGCGCCTGGGTCGTAATCCGCAGGAACCCCAAAGTTGATCTTGCTGACGACGGGAATGATGTGCTTGGTCGGATTGAGGATGTACCCGTCATCAATGGCCTCTTGCATCGTGTAGGCATCGAACGGAACCCAGGTCGGAATGATGCTCGCGCTCTTGAACTCGCCGAACCGCGCCAGAACCTTTTCTGTCGGCGTCGCCGTGAAGCCGACGATGAGGTTCTTCTTGTAGACCTTGCCGCCGCCCTGCGCGACCGCACCGTTGATGCCGTCCTGCAGCTTCTCGAAGAGATTGATCATCTCCTTGTTGCTGTCGCCCGTGTTCGAGCGGTGGATCTCGTCGATGAGAAAGGCGACGCGCATCTGCTTCAAGGTCTTGTCGGACTTGTCGAGCGCGTTCTGAAGTTCAAGGAACTTCTGAATATTGACAACGATGATGCGCTTGAGGCCCGTCAGCGCCGCGATGAACTCGTCCTGGTTCGTGACCTCCGTGAACATGCTCTTGTCAATGTTCATGGACATCATCATTGTGTCGATCTGGTCACGAAGCTGGAGCCGGTCGACGACAATCATCACCTTGTCGAACGCCCATTCCCCCTCGTGCCGGAGATCCTTGAGCTGCAGGGCCGTCCAGCCGATGATGTTGCTCTTGCCGAAGCCCGCCGCATACTGGAGGAGGAGCGAATAGACATACTTGTTGTTGCAGTAGCGGTCGCGGTCAGCGAGGATGCCTTCAAGCTTTTCGCCCGTCACGCCGAGCGCCTTGAGTTCCTTCTTGAGACGCTCGCGGTAGAAGTCGGGTTCTTTCTCATGCTCCAGCATTTCGCGGACGCGTCCGAGAATGCGGTCGCAGCCGAACTTCTGCTTGGGACGCGGCGAAATGAGCGTACCGCGATGGCTGACGCGCACCTTGTGTTTCTTACTGCCCTTGCCCTCGTCCTTGTATTTGTATTGAAGAAAGTTGTAGTAGAGGATCTCGCGCTCGATCATCTTCTTGGAGTAGAGCGCATGCATGACCTCGACGAACCGCTGCTTGTTCGACAGCAATTCGCTCGTAATTGGATATATCTTGAACACCTTTTCCATGTCCGGCTTGAGCTGCGTGATGCTCACCGTGTTGTCGGCAAAGCCCTTGACCGCATCGTCGTAGAAGCCGCCGATGGAACGGATGACGTAGGTCTCGTTCACGTCCGTCGTCGTGAGATGGATGCCCTTCTCGAACATCCAAAGCGTCTCGCGGCGGTCGTCAAGCGCGGCAGGGTGTGCCTTGGCACGTTCGGCCATGCCCTTGACGCTTTCAAGGTAGTCGCCGATGATCTTGCCGCGTCCCTGCACCTTGGCCGTCTGTCCGTTCGTAACGCTCTTCAGCTCCATGTAGCCGATGAAGATTCCGTTGAGGAAGAATGAGATGTCGGGGCGTAGGTTCTGGAGCGTCACACCGTCGCAGACGATCCTGTGCTTCATCTCCTCGACGGCGGCAAAGATATTCTTCTTGAAATCCGCATCGCCCCCAA
Organism: uncultured Verrucomicrobiota bacterium; assembly: GCA_945483525.1. The sequence continues at coordinate 525 of CALYRV010000094.1, read as the reverse complement.
GTTCCGTCCCGCTGACGAAGTAAAGCGGCACGGTCTCGCCCTCGAACGTGATGGCCTTATGCGTGTTCAGCCAGACAGCGACATTGCTTGATTCGAGGATGCCCTTGCGGATCGCATCCTTGAGCGCAACGGCGAGTTCCTGTTCACTCCCGTGATGGTTCGCCAGGAGCGACTTCCACGTCTGCGGATCGGCCGTCTTGACGAACTCCGCCAGCTGGCTGGGAATGAAGAGATCATCCGAAACGATGTTCGGTTCGGTCTCACGGTAGCCAAGCCCGCCGCTTTCTTCCGGCTTGCAGAAGAACGGCATGATTTCCTTGTGCTGGAGTTCAGTTTCGATCATTTGGCTCCTTTAATGCTCTTATCCGCAATCATCCGGCTGCCTAAACTCATTGACACGTCTCTTTGACTAACAGGGCTTTTCTCGCTTTGTCAGTGAGCTTCCAGAGAGGTTTTGTATCCGTTCCCGAATTGTAAATATCGCCTTTTCGACGTAAATACGTCAACAAATTGCTGATTTTAGTC
>CALYRV010000093.1 GCA_945483525.1 uncultured Verrucomicrobiota bacterium | reverse complement strand
ATCCGCATTCGATAAAAATCGAATGCGGATTCACGCGTCAAATTGGATTTCCAAGCTTACCAGTTCTATAAATATTTAATTCTGAAATCACGAGGCTTCATGATTTCAAGACCACGAAATCCATTCTTAACCAGCAGATCATTATCACCGCTGCAAATAATCTTCGCCTTAGCGCCTAACGCGCATGCGATTATCGCGTCATCGTCAGGATCCCTTCAAACCTGCGCCTTGAGAGTCGCTGGACGAACGATATGCAAAACGCTCTCGATCATCGCCAATTGTCGCTTGTATACGATTGACGGGTAATACTCATGCAACCGCTCGGCGACTTCTCGATACTCGGACAGCACAGCTCGTGTAGCAACAATCTCAAGACGTTTGGAAATCGCCTCGCGGACAATCCGCTTCGGATCGCCACCGAAGAAGATTGCGCTCATCACGACATTTGTATCTAGCACGACCTTCAATTGCGGTCTCTCCGAGCTTTACGGTTGCTACGGACATCGGAAATCGCCCTTGATATGTCCGCCACCTTCATACCGGCAGCCGCGGACTGACGACGCGATTCTGCAAAAACAGCATCAAACTGTCTTTCCAGTTCCGACTCTGCAGGCGCGACGATCGGCTGCATGATAACCGCCCCCTTGTAGACCAAAACCGTAAACGAGGTGCCGGATTCCCACCCGTACTCATTGCGAATCGCCTCGGGCAGGACAACCTGTCCCTTTGAAGAAAGCTTGGTCGTCATCACATTAGTCATAGCATCTCCTTCTTACCAGTAAGATTGAAAACATTATATCACTAATCTTACCAGTAAGTCAACACCCCCACCATAATAAACTACAAACCTGTCGCGAGGTGCCAGGCACTCCGCGACAACTCCGCGGCACTTCCGCCGCACCGAGGCACAACATATTCACTCCGACATATTCACCGGGGTCTGACCCTCACCATCCACAAACCGCAACCATACCAAAACAACTGTCGCGAGGTGCCAGGCACTCGGCGACACCCCTGGCTACTGTATCAATGAAGCTGTATCAATGAGCTCTGACCCTTACGTCGCTCCCTTACGTCGCTCACAGGCACATCTTGAGCCCCGGCACGCCGGCGGAGGTTAGTCCCTAAATATGTCCAAATAGCGCTCAAAGTCATACACAGTATTCCGCTTTACATCTGATGAAGGCACAAGAACGCCGTCCCTAACCATCGGTTTGACCAGACGATTAGCCGCTTGATAACCACAATCCAAGGCATCCGCAACCTGATTGATGGTCACACGGGGTACGCTATAGAGGTACCGGAAGAATTTCTGAGACAACGCCGTATTCGGCACATTGTAGGAATAGGTCATCATTTCATCGCGCAAGGCAAAGATCCGCTTGAACTTCTCACATCCAGTCCGTGCAGTTGTCCCAAGGGCGTCCAGAAAAAAGGCAACCCATCCAATCAAATCGTTATGCGTGCGCACACGGGACAACGCCTCGTAGTAGGCATCGCGGTTGCGTTCAAGGTGCGCGGAGATGTAAAGCGACGGACACGCAAGTTCTCCCATGCTGATCAGGTAAAACGGAATAAGCAAGCGGCCAATACGTCCATTGCCGTCAAGGAACGGGTGAATGGACTCGAACTGATAGTGACTGATTGCACAACGAATGAGATTGGAAACATGAAGGTCGTCATTGTGCCAGAACTTCTCAAGATCTCCCAGCAAATCAGGAACGTATTCTTTGGCCGGTGGAATGTATTTGGCCGTCATAATCGAACTTCCGCCAATCCAATTCTGACTTGTACGCACTTCTCCAGGCATCTTCGCCTCACCGCGGACACCGGACATCAGCCGTTTGTGCGCCAAGTTCAAAAGTCGAATTGACAATGGCAGGTTCTTCAACTCTTCAATCGCAGAATTCATGGCCTCGACATAATTATTCACCTCGCGCCAATCGTTTCGTCGCTCTTCGACAATTGAATCCTCCGGCAAAATCGCCTCTTCCATCTCGGTCCGCGTACCTTCAATTCGACTTGACGCACTCGCTTCACGTACAACGTGCATACGAATAAATAAATCGATATCAGGCACAAACTGCGCACAAGCATCCAAAGCAGAAAGCGATTTGACAGCCTGCTCAAGAAGCCCCGTCAGATTTTGCGAATCCCACGTCCATTCGTGATTGATAAATTCTGGAACAAAACAAGAATACTGGTAGCATTTCACCAAACGACCAGCCTTATAATCCTCTATCTTCATCTTCCTGCGTTCCTTTCCTTATTTTCACCCCATGATAATAAAAGTCTGCTTATTTACAAAAACAGCCTTTTTTGTAAATAGCTCACTTATTATACCATAATCCTCAGCCTTCCCGCACAGAAGGTGCATTATTTAAGATCCAAGGCAGGATTACAGCTTCCCCACCTGGGCGTCCTACGCGAGCATCGATGCGCTCTCACCGTTCAGTATCCGCTCGAACTCGGGAGGCCAGATACCGTCGCGCACTCCACACAGGGGCAACGGGCGTCCCGCCCGTTGTAGGTCTTCACCGAGGCACGGCCTTGTCGCCCGTCGCCGCATACCGCGTCCGCACGTCCTTCAGCCGTCGCACCTTGTTCAGCATTCCGTTGGCCAGGACACATGTCCATTGGTGTCGACGGTCATCAGCCCCTTTTTGACCATCATGTCGTAAATCCTGTCCACCTCCGCGGGATCCTGCTTGTTGAAGAACGATCTGATGGCGTTCTTCACCCGCTGTGCAGTCTTGCACTTTCGCGCCTTGAGATCGTCCGCCATCATTTTGACAGTCATTTTCGCAGACGCCTTCTGGGCGGCGACGCCCTTCGCCGGCGCAGGAATCTTCTTCAAGTCGCCGATACGCGAAGCGGCACCGCCAAGTGATTTGACATGGTCGACGAGCGGATCGAATCCCTTGTCATTGGAAACGAAGTAATACACGCTTTTGGGATCCTTGGCGAAAAGCGATCCAAGGTAGAACGCGAGATGGAAATCGAGCGCATTCTTTCCGGAACCTGCCATCTGAACCCATTTCACCTTGTCTCCCAGCGGCTGGACCGCCATAACCGTCGCCAGTTTGATCTTCTCCTGCAGCTTTCCCGCGAACAAGTAAGTCCGCACATCCTCGCGATTCAGCCGCGAGAAGTCATCAGGCATCACATTCTCAAGATCGATTAGCACATAAGTCATATCTCGTCCCTCCCAAAAGAAAATACCTCACACCGCCATTATACCACAAACAACTGTCGCGAGGCACCAGGCACTCGGCGACACCCCTGGCTACTGTATCAATGAAGCTGTATCAATGAGCTCTGACCCTTATGCCACACAATTGAGCTTGCCGATATGGCCGCCGCATCTCCTGTAAAAGCGCCGGTCATAGGCCTTTGGCTTCACCTCGGACTCCCGTTTGAGCTGTACGCCCGTCAAGTCAATGTCCACCGCCATAGCACCTCGATCCTAGCACTTCACGGTAACAAGCAAAACCTTCCTGGCGGTCGCATCGTAAATCGCATAGGTCGGCTTGCTGTCTTTCCGCGGCAGGCCGATGCTTCCGACATTGATCACGTAACGTGCGCCGGGAGAGATTGAGCAGGACCGCCCTTTGACAACCTTAAGTCCGCGAAGCCCTTCCTGCGCCTCGGCCTCGTCGAATGACTTCATCTTCCTGACGTTTTCCGCTGGCATCTTCATCAGAAGCGGTGCGTGCGCATGCCCTACGAATAGGATCTGCTCGTCACGCGAGAAGAGGGACGGCCACGCATCCGACGGTCGCGTGATGTAACCCCAGCCGCTCGGGTCGGAGAACTCGCCGTGCGTACAGGCAAAGCCCGGCCCGACCCAGCCATAGGGACGTCCGCGCAACCAGGTCATCTGCTCGTCCGTGAGCAGCTTCCGCGTGGCGACATCCACATCGTAGTTGCGGATCATCGCAACCTCAAGCGGATCCTCCTTCCCGCAGCAGGCGCTGTCGTGATTGCCCATGAGACACACGTCCGCGCGTTTCATCGCCAGCTTCACGCAGCCAGCGGAATCGTCGCCATAGCCGGTAAGGTCGCCAAGGCACACGATCTTTCCGCATCCGCGTTTCTTCGCATCCGCAAGCGCCGCCTTGAACGCGGCGAGATTGCCATGGACATCACTGATGATCGCGTATTTCATCCTAACAACTTTCGCAACGCCCCGGATGCGAGACGAACTGTCTCGCTACCGAATAGCCGTCATTTGAAACAGCATACCCGACTCGAGACAGTTTTTCGTGGAGAGACCTCCGCAAATGAAGCAATCCCGCAAGTTGTGACCGAACATTTCCCAACCCCTTGTTCTTTTCAAGACATTCAGAGAACTGACCGATCCTATCTTCAAGGGTGCCCAATGTATCCGATATTGCCTCCGAATCAATCGTCGGCGACATCGGATCACAAGTGTCAAGTGCTTCTATCAACCACGCTGCAAAACTGAACACACCGTTGCGTCCATATGGTGACCGAGCCTTTCTCATCACATATCGCCGCTGTGCGGCCCGCAGCCTATCTCTGCCATATTGGATCTGCCGTTTTAACAAATCATCCAGCCTTGTGTTGGGAGTAACTTTCGTCAGTTCCCAAAGACGAGTAGCCGCCTCATCATCATAATCACACGCTTCATGCAAAGCTTTAATGGTCATCTGCGCCAACCGGTCGACAACTTGCCTTGCCAGGTCAGCAGGATAAGGATTCATCCGTCCCCATCGAAGATACCGTATCAGACGCATCTCAATGGAGCCTTTGTCATGACGTTCTGCCCATTTGCCGAGCGTACGGCGCCACATTTCCTTCAAAACGACAGTCGCGTCGTCAAGGAAGTATTTCCGAGGAGGGCCTTCCCCCACCAACCGGGCATATCGCTCCGAATCAAACGCCAGCTGACGCCACCATTCGATATCATCCCATACCGCATCCAACACCTTGACTGGCGGCATCTTCGGGCGAGGGTGCGCTTCTCCGTACTTAATCGCAGCAGACATCGCTACATACTTCAGGGAATAAGGCGAAGGGCAGCACTGGTAGGCGATACACTCAGGTGTATCAGCACTATAAATCATACTGCTACCATTTGCCTGCATATCCAAAAGCCGATCTTCAGCAGGAACCCCTACCACAATGGCTCCGTTTGCCATGCTGCTGCGCCAATAAATGGCCTCATATTCCTCGTTCAAAAACAGAACCATATCGCCTATCTCCTCAACAATTTATTACCGATGCAGACCCTGTCAAACATATCGCGGCAATTATACCATTTATATTTCGTCCGCAGCACTCTCATTTAATACCGCAGCTATTTTAATGCACAGGACATATTCACTGGGGTCTGACCCTCACCACCCAGTATCAATGAGCTCTGACCCTTACGTCCCACCGAGGTCTGACCCTCACCATTCCAAGACCACCTCATCCGACTCACAGCGCGCACGATTCACTTCTCGTGCCGCCGCGTCGGGCTGTAGGGACAGCCGGAGCCGTTGGCCGTCGAACCGCACCAGATGCACTTGTTCGAACCAGGTCCGTGCCGATGCAGCCGCCCGGGACCATACGCGCACCCGTGCCCGTAGCTCGAGCTCCCGCACCACTCGCAATGCTTCTCGTCGTCACGATGCTCGTGAAGCCGGTCCGGCCCGTAAGCACATCCGTGTCCGTAGCTGGACGATCCGCAATGTCTGCATTTCGTACTCATATCAACCCTCCTGAATCATCATTATACCACAAACAACTGTCACGAGAGGCCAGACACCAAACGACAGATGGCCGCCGCACCTCCACCATTGAGCAGCGATGGGGTCTTGTCTAATCGGAATTTGGTAGACTACTCACCGTTCCTCGGACAAGTGTC
>CALYRV010000092.1 GCA_945483525.1 uncultured Verrucomicrobiota bacterium | reverse complement strand
CCAACCGACAATCCACACTACAAGGGAGGCAAGTGATGAAGATAACATTCTACGGTGCGGCGCAGACGACGACGGGATCGATGCATCTCGTCGAGGCTAACGGGAAGCGCATACTTCTTGACTGCGGCCTTTATCAGGGCCACCGCAAGGAGGCGTTCGAGAAGAACCGGAACCTTCCGGTCGACGCGTCGAAGATCGACTATGTGATCCTCTCGCATGCGCACATCGACCATTCAGGGAACCTCCCGCAGCTTGTCCGACAGGGCTTTCGAGGACGCGTCTTCGCGCGTCAGTCGACGACGGACCTCTGCGACATCATGCTCCGCGACTCGTGCTTCCTGCAGAAGCGCGACCTCGAGTACATCAACAAGAAGCGCCGCAAGGAGGGGAAGAAGCTCTTCGAGCCGCTTTACGAGGAGAGCGACGTCAATGCGCTGATGCAGCTGTTCGTCCCGACGCACATGCACGAGCCGCGCGAGATCAGCCGCGGCATTACGCTGGAGTTCTTCAACGCGGGACACATCCTCGGTTCGGCGCTTGTGCAGCTCGACATCAAGTCGGATCACGGACACAACCACCGGTTGCTCTTCTCCGGCGATCTTGGCCAGCCGAACCAGCCGATCCTCAGACACTACGAGTATCCGGCGGGTGCGGACATCCTCCTGTGCGAGTCGACGTATGCGGACAGGTATCATCCGTCGGCGGATGACGTCGAGCTGCGGCTCGAGAAGTACCTCAAATACATCGACCGGCACAATTCGAAGCTGCTCATTCCGGCGTTCTCGGTCGGACGCACCCAGCAGATCATCTATTACCTGAACAAGCTTAACGCGAAGGGCAAGGTGCCGCGCGAGGTCAAGGTCTTCATCGACTCGCCGCTTTCGCAGAAGGCGACGAAGATCTATGCGAACCACCGCGAGGTCTACAACGAAGAAGCGCGGCGGATGGTCGCGGAGGGGAAGGATCCGCTCGTCTTTCCGGGCATGACGTTCGTCGGCACGCCCGAGGAGTCGATGGCGCTCAACGACATGCAGGGTCCGATGATCATCATTGCGGCGAGCGGCATGTGCGAAGGCGGACGGGTCCTTCATCACCTCAAGCACTGCCTGACGGATCCCGACAACATCATCCTCATTTGCGGCTTTCAGGCTGAGAATACGCTCGGGCGCCGGATTGTGGAAAAGAAGAATCCGCTTCGCGTGCTGGGCGAAGAGGTCGAGCTCAAGGCTCGGGTTGAGGTCATCAACGCGCTCTCGGCTCACGCGGACAGGGCCGGACTGCAAGATTGGCTGAGCGAGGTGAAGGACAATGTGCGCCACGCTTTTGCCATCCATGGCGAGCCCGAGAAGGTATCCGCGATGGTTGACTTGATGCACGACCTCGGCATCAAGAACGCCGTGGCGCCGATGCCGGGTCAGACCTACAAGTTCGACTGACGGCAGCACTTGTAAGAAAGCGGCCGTTCGAGGCCAGCAAAGACTGAAATGAGGGCGGTTTCGCCGCCCTGATTTTTGATATAATACACTACATATGGCTTTAGAGACACGGATAGCGGCATTTGAAGGAGGCCAGTTGCGATTGCTCGGTTCAGATGAGGGCTGTCGCGAGGTTGTATTGGGGTTGCCGTTGACACGTCTTCTCGTCAAGTTGGTCCGTGTGCCGGCGGAGGCGGATGTGGTCGAGACTGCGCTGCCGGTTTTGAAGGCGGCGAGTCCGTTCCCTGATGATGAGTTGACGGTTGGGTACGAAATTGTGCGTGAGGGCGAGGACGGCAAGATCGTCCTGGCAGCGGCGCTTCCGGAGAGCGCGGCGGATGACATCGGCGAGGCTTTGGACGCGGCGAAGCTCAGCGTGGTGCGGATTGATGCGCTCGTTCTTGGTCAACTCAGGGGCGTTTGGAGCGCGCTGGGCGAATTCTCGGGTCGCCGGCTGGTGGTCGTCCGTTCGGTTGATTGCCTGTCGATGATTGTCCTTGACGGCGATCAGCCGTCCGCTATTCGCGCCATCGCCGACGAGACGGACTTGAAGCGTGAGGTGATGCTTTCCCTGCTCGAAGCCGAGGACTTTGGCGGTGCGAAGAAGCTTGAGGAAATTGTGGTTGTTCAATCGCAATCCGCTTTCGCCGAAGACGATTTGTCATCCGATCATCCGACCAGCCGACCGACCGATCAAGTTGAGGAACTGGCAACTTTTGCTCCTGTGCGGAAGATCGAGGTTGGGTCCGACGCTGCTCTTGTCGGCGTGGCTGAGCGCTCGGCGGACGAGAATGCGCTTAACGCCTTGCCGGAAAGCTGGCGGGAGCTTCTAGAGGAAACGCGCTTTAAGGCCAAGCTTACTCGGTATCTGGTGGTTGCCATTGGACTTTGGGTGCTTGTCGTTGCGGTTTTGTTCGGTGTTCCGGTTGGCTATGGGTTCTTGACGGATCATCAGAAGGCCCAGTCGAAGCAGCACCAACGTCAGTACGCAGCCGTGAAGGAGATGAAGGCGAAGGTCGACCTCATTCACAAGTATTCCGATCATGCGCGCGGGGCGCTGGAGATTATGAAGGCCGTCTCCGACCGTCTGCCCGAGGGTGTGACGCTGTCGAGCTGGAATTACAAGCGGGACGAGGGCATTCGGGTTTCGGGTGACGCAGAGACGTCAGAGGCGACCTATGCGTTCAAGGACGCGATGGATGCGATGACGGCGGGTGATGAAGAGGATGGCGAGAAGATCTTCAACACCGTCAACCTGAACGGTCCGAACGCCTCGAAGGGCGGTTATCGGTTTGACCTTGAATGTGCCTACCTCGGAGAAGAGGAAGAGGAGTGACATGGGTAAGAGCTTGAGGGAAAAGGCGATCATGGCGATGCTGGGGGTAATCGTGCTCTATGCGATTGCCGTCGGGATCTGGTTCTTCTCGGCCGAGAGTGCGTGGAAGAAGGCGGCGAAGAACTACGCCAAGGCGAAAGACACCTACGCGAAGGAGGTGAAGCTCATCGGCGAAAAGCGCAAGTGGGCGGACGCATACGAAGCAGAGAAGGCCGTGATGCCGACATTTGAGCTCGGGAAGGCGACGGACACGACCTGGCGTCGGAAGCTCGACGAGATTGCCGAGCGGAATCGTGTCGTCATCTCGAGTGCGCAGACGGGAAAAGAGGTTGAAGCCGGAGACGTCCTCGAGTTGCCGATTGAGGTGAAGAGTTGGGAGGGATGCCTTGAGTCTCTTGTTCGAATGATGCATGAGCTTGAGAATACGAACGACGGCATGTTCGACATCACGCAGATTAACTTCAAGCCGAGTTCGAAGAAAGGCTATTTGCGCGGCAGTTTCACGCTGAACTGCGCGTATATGAGAGAGAAGTGAAATAGGTTTGGAAAGTTTGGCGGGTCTGGAAAGTTTTGAAAGGTTGAAAGTTCTATGAAATCCTTTGTCTTTTGTCTAATGTCTTTTGTCCTCGTCGCGTCGGCTTCGGCTCAGGGGCTGTTGCGCAACCGGCCGCAGGTGGCGCGTCCGGGCGCGTCGGCGGCGCCAGCGGTGAATCCCGCGGCGGCGCCGGGTGCGTCGACTGAAGCGGGCGGACGTTCGATCGAGTTCAATGCTGCGCCGATTGACATGGTCTTCACGGTCTATCAGGATCTGGTCGAAAAGACGGTCCTGAAGGATCCGCAGGTGCCGGCGGCGACGATCACGCTGCAGCCGAAGAAGGGACAGGAGCTGTCGGTCGAGGAGAAGATCGAGGCGATTGAGACCGTTCTCGAGATGAACGGCATCCACATCGAGCCGTACGGGGAGAAGTTCGTGCGGGCGCTTCCGCGCAAGGATGTCCGCAAGGACGGCATTCCGCTCATTATGGATCCTGAGGCGAAGCTCGGCGAGTCGACGCGCGTGGTGTCGCTGATGATCCCGTTCAAGAACATCGCGATCGATGAGGCGCAGAAGGCGTTGGAGGGCTTCAAGTCCAATAGCGGCATTCTCCTCGTCTTTGAGCGCACAAACTCGATTCTCGTCACCGATACGGAGCAGATCATCAACCGTATGCGCGAAATCGCGAAGGCGATTGACATTGCGAGTCCGGTGACCGAGGTCGTCGAGTACATCCAGATCAAGTACGCGAATGCGACCGAGGTGAAGCAGGTCATCGACTCGATCGTGCAGGAGTCGATGAAGGAACAGGAGAAGAACGGCAAGGGGCCGGCGAACAATCCGGCGCAGCAACCGAACACGTATAATCGTCCGCTTCTGGGCGGCTTGCGTCGCCCGGGCCAGCCGAACCAGCCGCAGGCGCCGGCGAACAATGCCTCGCTCGTGATGACGGTTTCAGACGCCGACCGCGGCATGATCCGCGGCAAGGTCGTCACGATCGCCGACGAGCGCTCGAACAAGATCCTCATCATCACAAACGCCTCCAACATGAAGTTCTTCAAGGAGGTGATTGCCGCGCTGGACGTCGAGACAACGCCCGACACTGTGGTCAAGGTCTATCGCCTCAAGTACGCGGAGGCCGAGGACGTCAGCGACATGATCAACGACCTCATCGGCAATTCGTCGTCCTCGAAAAGCTCCGGTCGCGGCAACCAGAACCAGGCGGCGAAGACGGGCGCGAGCGGTAGTGTGACGCGTAACACGGCGACAGCACCGAAGAAGTCCGTCAACCAGCGTGCGGGTGATGTGAAGGCTGGAGAGCTCAGCAAGGACAACACAACCGTTCTCGCCGACAAGCGCATTAACGGTCTCGTTGTGATGACTGACAAGGAGCTTGTTCCCACCATCGAGCAGATCATCGAGTCGATGGACATCAAGCTTTCACAGGTGCTGATCGAGACGATGATCATTGAAGTCACGCTTGGCGATGATCTTAATACTGGTATGGACTGGATCCAGAAGGGGCGGCGGAAGGTAATGGGCGAACCAACGGAGCAACCTCTATTGGGTAAGAATGGGATTCAACTGTATAATTATACGGATGGTCATGGAAATATCAAACCGTTTGAAGACGTCGGGAACAGTTTTACGGCGGACGACAAAACGACAACATGGACTAAACTCGGAGATGGTTTGACCGAAGCGATTGCTGGTTCTGCTTCTATTGCGCGCGATGGATTTCTGAACAACTGGAAAGGCGCGACCTCCGTCGGTCTCGGTGGCGGTGCGAATGGAGGCCTTCAGGCGTTGAATGCCTTAGGTGATGCGACGAATGTCTTGGGCAAGGCCTTCAGCTTTATCTTTGATTCGGACGAGCTTGGCCTTCAGGGGATTTTCCAGGCGTCGAAGACCGATAGCCATTCCAAATACATCGCCTCGCCGATCGTGATGACGCTGGACAACAAGGAGGCGATCATCGAGGCGACGACCAAGCAACAGTTCTTGACAGGATGGCAGGCCGTATCATCCTCTTATGCTGGTTCTGGCCTTCCTTCGCCGAACTATTCGGCCGAGGACATTGGTATCAAAATCAAGGCTACGCCGAAGATCAATCCCAACGGTACCGTCATGTTGACGGTTGAGGAAGAGTATTCCCAGGTCAGCGGCAAGCAGACCATGTTAACCCCTGTCGGCCAGTCGTATAAGGAAACGTCGGTTGATGTGCCGTCAACGCGCAAAATGAGTTCCGACGTGATCCTTGAAAACAACCAGACGGTTGTCTTCGGTGGACTGACCCAGAAATTCACAATGGAGTCTGAAAGCGGAATTCCGTTTCTGAAAGACATTCCCTTCATCGGTAAATGGCTTTTCGGTTCGGTCGAACAAACCGAGTCCCGTACTGAGCTTCTAGTGTTCATGACTCCATACGTCCTTGACGATGCGCAGGCGGCACAGGCCGAGGCCATTCGTCGTAAGAAGGCGATGTCCGATCCGCATCCGTGGGAGGACAATGCATGGTCGCTTTCGGAGCTGGCCGATCCGGTCAGCAAGAAGGAGCTGATGCGCCGCATCAAGGAGGAGTGGAAGAAGCAGGATGAGGAGCGCAAGACGAAGCTCGCCATCGAGAAGATGAAGGTCGA
>CALYRV010000091.1 GCA_945483525.1 uncultured Verrucomicrobiota bacterium | reverse complement strand
TCAGTTTTCAAGGCGAGCAATACCGCGAATCTCGGATTATTCGAGGTTAGGATGCTTTGCCATAGTTCAGTTTTCAAGGCGAGCAATACTCCTCGCAGCGGTAGAGGCGGGTTCCCACGCTTTGCCATAGTTCAGTTTTCAAGGCGAGCAATACCAGCGGCTCCACAGCAGACATTGCTCGCATTGCTACCAAAATTGCAACTGCTCTGGAATCCTTTCCGGGGCTATCTCTTCTGCCGGAGATCCTTCTATCGCATACATTCTTTCCCATTGTGCGCGAGTCACGAAAAGCGCACGCACCGATCCTTCTGGCGGCACATTCAGTTCCAATCGCCTCAAATGAGTCTCCTGTCGTGCAAACGTGACACACGGCCTCGCATACACCGAGAACTGAATCATGTCATAACCATCATCCAAGAGAAACTTGCGAAACTGAGTCGCATTCTTTCTCTCCTTTTTTGTCCCGACCGGCAAGTCAAAGCACACCATCAGCCAACCCATTTTGAATTTCTCCGTATCCATGGCTTGTACTCCGACTCCTTTCCGCTTATAAGCGCCCTTCTAAAACTTTTGATGACCAACTCCAAAACCGCATCCAAGGACAACTCTTCTTTTTGATAGACGACCTTCCGCTCCATAAGCAGCTGGATATACCGTTTATAATCCTTATCAACTTCGTAAAGCCCTTCTCCTCCAGCCTTGTCCTTTTCCCTCACCCAACTGCAAATCATTTCGTCGACAATCGGGCGAAACGGTTCCATGATGTCATATGACAATGGCAGGGATCGTTCCTTGGTGAAATGTCCAACTCCATAGAGTGGATCAAGTCCGCAGGACAAGAGCTTTTGCTGAACACGCAGTACAAGTACGGCATATCCGTAATTCAAAAGCCCGTTCAGCCCATTATCGTCGCGGAACCGATGAAACCCATTGATGTCAAGCGCAACAGAATACAGATCCCAATAGAGGCGGGCACAGTTGCCCTCTTTCGTTAAATCTCCCCTGCTCTTTGTGACCCTTAAATCTTCCAATCGCTTATCTTCTTTGACAATCTCAGCAATAAAGTCATATTGGTTCTCACACTTGGCATCGACCGTCTTCTGCCACAACTTGCGAAGCAATCTTTGCGGTGCTTCAATCTGCGCACGTGTCATCAGCGTGTCTGATGATCGCTGCACTGGGAGCACCATTGAAACCGGTTTAAACTTGTCGCACAAGAAAACCGGCACCTTGTGTTCCGCCGCAGACACCAAGAAACTACTATGCACCTCCGCAGAGAAGCAGTTGATTAGGACCGATCCAATGTCCTCCATCGGGAGTTTATTAACGCTCCCGTCCGGATTCTTACTGACTAGCTGGTCGTCTTTTACCGAGAGACTTGCCCCCGTGGTTGAGATGTCGATGATGTGATAGGACATAGCGGAACCCCCGTATATTTTGTTTCAACGACTTCAAGACCCTTCTTCATCAACGACTTCAACCCAGCGTTTATCCATGCATAGTCAACTTTATTCTCAATGCGTATCGCATACGGACGAACAAGGTCCAGCATGATTCCAGCGGAAGCGTCCTTTACCGACGCAATTTTCCAGACACCATCATGTTTACCCCCCTTATCGTCCACTCGCACAAGCGAAAGTCGACGAATGACTTTTGGCATAACGCCGCCATTGCGACTCTTCAGCTCATCCATCTGCTTCCACACAAAACGGTGACGTATAATTATCGGATTCTCCATAAGGGCGACCCCGTAATTCTGATCCTGAATCAAGACGCCATTTATGCGCTTTAACTTTCCGTCATCTGCTTTTGGCTCCAACCCAAATGCAGCAGATTTCAACACTTCTTTATATTTCAGCTCACGCAGTCCGTCTACATTGCGGGTCCTCTGTCGAAGCTTTACTTTCTCAACTCCAACATTAACGATTCCCCAAGTTGTCAAATCTGCCTTGAGCCCGCCCTTTTCTTTGGGCTGATGCACAACCACACGTTGCTCCGCAAGAGCGTTCTTAATTTGTTGACGCAACCAGTCTGGCATACCAAGAAGCCGCGGTTCGTTTTGAGCGGTAAAGCAAAATACGCCAACTGAATTGAGCTGTGCTTTTTCCTCTTCCTTTACGCGACGCTTACACATCAAAGCCCAGATGTCACCGATTTGAATCGTTCTATTTCCACGTAGATATGTCGCTGCAAGACCCAACGCAATCGCATCAACGGCATGGTGCATATGCGTAATGCCGCGGATTTCCTGCTTTAATTTCAATCCGTGCTCGTCTCGTATCCGCGGGTCAACTTCTGACAGTATGCCGAGAATATTCCAATTCCTTTCGTTTCGCAGAAAGGCGGTTACCCGCCCTGGAATCGAAACGATTTCAGGTGTCCGTCCGCAATTGGCGAAAAATCCGCGAATCGCTCGACTGGCCAATTTGGTAATATGAGACGTGCGAGTTAGCATTCCCTCCGTCATCCCCGCTTCGTCAGATGTTTGCCGAATCAGATTGGCCTTTCGGGCCTTCTGCCTCTTCCGATCGTCATCATGTCCGAACACCTTTAGTTTCTCCACTTCCGCCTTATACTTTTTCTCGTCAAGAATAACAAGATTCTCCCGCCCAGGCACACGCTGTCCGCCAAATTCGCGAATGAACTCAAGACCAGTCCGCGCACCTTTGAGACGATTGACCTCAGTAAAGGTCAAGACCAGCGAACTCAGCGAATCCGTGGCTCGCTGGCTCCGCGGCAAAATGTGATCCTTATCGACATTCCCCGCCTCGCCGTCAGATTTTGAAACGATGTCCTGAATGTCATACTTCTGCCCCGTATACGGGCACCTCCACCCCATATCCTCCGCAATGCGCACCTTTCTGATCAATCCGGGCGAAACAAGCCGTTCGTCAATTCCAAGATGCTTTGCGAGCATTTGGGCGGCCTTTTTGTGTTGCCGCGTGCGATCATTCATATCGGAAACGATTTCCTTGTTCGTCTTTCCGCTCAAATCCTTCATGTCCCTCGCCATCTCAATCGTGACCTGTCCAACTCGGGCGGGATTATTCTCCGCATAGTCCTTGACAATATCCTTCATCAAGCGCAGCAGGATCTTGATGCGATGGCGAATCAAGTGATTATTCGTCTCCTGATCAATATCCCTTTCAGCGAGAGGATCCTCCTTCGTGGCATCACGATAGAGGAGCCCTCCCTCTTCGCGCGGATCGTGTCCTTCATAAATCGCAGCAACTGCGTCCATCATTACCTTGCGCGAAAAGGGGGCGCGCCCGCTCGGAAGCTCAGCCCGCAGTTCTTTTTCACAAAGCTCGCCCGCTTCAATCGCCTTACCTCTAAACAGCCAGTTCGCCAACCTGCGACGTTCGCACTCATCCATCTCGCGCTTCAATTCATTCTTCGTTAAAGCAAACAAACCAGGATATCGAACTGTTGACTTATCCGCGTCTGGCGCTGTAAGAAGCGCATCAAGATTATGCTTCTTCTCGCCCGTTGCCTCCAATACTGCCTTTTTGAAATCGCGCTTGCCGAAACCGCCAACGACCGCCGCCTTTGCATTCATCGCCGCGATTTCCTCCTTCGTAAGCGGACGATGATTTTCACCGACCCTAATGTTCGCCAAAAGCATTGCCCATCGAAATTCCAAAAACTCCGCGCTCGATTTCAGCGGAAGCTTTTCACCACTAACAGGGCACTTGCCGATGATGCGATTGTCAAAACGCGGCGCAAGCTGTCCGAAAAGTATTCCACCCCAAAAGCGATTCTGAACGTAAAACGGGAGATCATCTTCTTTTTTCAGCCAATTCTTTGAAACCAAAGGATCTGCCGTCAACAGCTTGATGAATCCTTCATCAATTCCTTGAAGCTTTCCTTTATGCGAATTCAAGATTCGCTCCACCTCATTGACAACAACCGACCGAGGAAATGAGACGCCCGTTCCCTTAAAATACTCACGCGAGGCAAACACCTTGCCACTCGGCTCTATCCGCAGATAATGACACATCGTCTCACACATTGACGACGTCCCGAACTTAACCATCATCTCCTTGGCAGCCATGCTCTTCTTTGAATCCTCCGCATCCTCTTCGCGATAGTTTTTCGCCGAGGCCAAACGATTACCATCATAACCGCGATTGTGTGCATACCACCTAAGAACAGACCACAGTTCAATCCAAGACAGGGTCTTTCCGTTCAAAGCTTCAGCAGCAAGCTTCCACGGTGCTGCGGTATAATTGCGATCAAGCTCATCTGCCGTCATAACGCCCATGGACAACAGAAGCGCCTTCATACGCGCGATGCGTTG
The DNA here is from genome assembly GCA_945483525.1 of uncultured Verrucomicrobiota bacterium. The sequence goes on along the minus strand of CALYRV010000091.1, from coordinate 1,706 downwards.
GCGTGTTGACCGTATATGCCGACGCTGACGGCGAAAATCTCTGCGCTGATTCGCAAGACAATCGTCGGCAGGGAAGAGAACCACGCCACACCCCGGAATAGCCAAATATTCCTCAACGTCAGGATTCGTACTGGTCACACACCATCCGATGGAATCGTGGCCAACATCAAGATGAACTCCTATCATCGACTTTTCAATTTTCGCCCTTGCCATTTCCACCCTCCTTATGCTACAATTCTCGTTACTGAACTATGACAAAGTTAGATAACGCAGACCGCGTCACTAACCGCCATGCGGTTACACCGTGTTCAAAAGCGTTGTTTAAGAGGTACGACTTCACGGTTGCACCTCTTTTTCTTTCCTCGCCAGAACGTAGCTATTATAGCAAAAAGTTGGCGCGGAGTGCCCGACACCCCGCGCCAACTTTCTGCTGGGTTTTGCGCCTTACTTCGTCTCGCCGAATTCGGCCTTGTACTTGTTCAGCAGATAGCCGTAGTTGTCGCGCTTGTACTTGTTGTGGCACTTCTTCGACGCCGTCTCGAGATACGGCAACGCCTCGCGACGGCGGCCGGCGGCCACGAGCGCCTGCGCGCACTTGACGCTCCAGTCGGCGTCGATCTTGTCTGCGAACGGCGCCAGCACGTCTGCCGCCTCGGACCACTTCTTCTCGGCGTAGGCGACATCAAAGAGAATCTTCGCACCGTCGAGGCCGAGTTTCTTGTCCTTGGAGAGAGAAGCGAGCTTGTCCAGCGCCTTGCGGGCCTCGGCGTAATCACCAACCTGGCACAGCGCGTCGGCCTTCATCAACGCCGCCTTGGCATCGGCATTGCCCCGCTTGCGCGGGAAGTCGGTCGAGAGAATTCCATCGCAGCAGGCGACGACCTTGCGGAGCATCGCCGCGTCCGGCTCGGCGTAATAGCGCACTGCACGGTTCTTGTACCACTCCGCGCCCTTCGCGAGCCACTCGACGCGAACGCCCATGTTGGTCGAGGCGGACATCTTCTTGAGCATCGCCTCCGCGCGGGCGTCGTCGCCCAGGTCGACATAGCAGTCGAAGCGAGAGGCGTCATAGTTGATTCCCATCTGATCGACAGCAGGGTCCTTCTCCGCCTCGTCGAGCAGCTTCAGCCGCGCCTCGGCAGTGCAATCAGGATCGATTGTACCCCGGAACCGCAAGGCGCCACGCATCATTTCCAGGCGCCGCCGGTAGTAGTTCGTGCGGAACTTCGCGTCGCCCTTCGTCTCGCGGTCGACGATCTCCCAGAGGTCCGGCATCCGAAAGGCCCCGGGGTTCTCGCGCTGAAGCCCGTAGATGAAGTCGAGGTAGACGGACTTGTCCAAGCTGCCACGCTCGGAGATGAGCTTCAGCATCGCGGCCTTCTTCGCGGGGAAGTCCTTGTCCTCGCAGGTGAAGAGGTCCCACTTGAGGTCATCATACGTCGCCCAGAGTTTCTGCGCCGGCGTTGCCTTCGGATCCGCAAGCACGGCCTTGATCGCCGCCCTGTTCTCCTCCATCTTGGTGAGGTTCGAATCGAACCGAACCGCAAATGCAGACGTCGCGAAGACAATCACCACAAGACAAAAGACATTGGTTTTCATCTGTATCTCCTTAATTTTTTCATTTTATCACTCCTTGTTTCTCATCCCTAACCCCTAACCCCTAATCCCTCATTTCACGAACTTGGCCCGGAGCTGCTTCTCGTACG
>CALYRV010000090.1 GCA_945483525.1 uncultured Verrucomicrobiota bacterium | reverse complement strand
GAAAGACCGCAAAATCGATGTCGCCACCTTCGTTTTTTCCGGGATTTAGGCGAGTATCCGAGCCTAAATCAGTGAATCACCAGCAAGAAAACGGCTCTTGCGCCTGAAAAGCGCCTTCAGATGGAAAAGTCTACGACGAAAAAGAAGGGGTGTTGAAAACTGGGATAAATTACCCCAGAAAAAGTGGGATAAAGGTGTCGGTTCGTTTCCCCGTTGCCGCAATGAAGGTTATTATGGTATAATATTACGAAAGAACGAAAGGAAAGAACTATAATGTCTATCTTCATAGGATGCCTGTATGTCGTTGAAGTGATTGTCTGCATTCTGCTCGCGATGGTGGTCATGTTGCAGAAGCCGAAAGAAGGCGGTCTGGGAGGAGCGATCGGCGGCGGAATGCTTGAGGCGTCCCTCGGTGCCGACGCGGGCAATGTCCTCATCAAGACAACTGCGATTCTCGGTACGATTTTCCTCGTTAATACGTTGGTGCTCGCTCGTCTTACCTCGACTGTTCACAGCCATTCGCTGATGGCCAACGAGGCCGAGGCGGCGCCTGCCGCGCAGGAAGCGCCGGAACTTCCGATGTCCGCTCCTGAACTTCCTGTCCCTGCGGCGCCTAATGCTCCTGAGCTGCCTGCGCCTGAAGCTCCCGCCAAGTAAGGAGCATGCCGATGAAAGTCCTCGTCACCGGCGGGTCCGGCTTTCTCGGAATCAATCTCATCCGTTTCCTTCGTACGAAGGGGGTGGATGAGATTCGTGTTCTCGACATTGCCGATTTCGATTATCCAGAGAAGAAAGAACCCTGGCTGAAATTCACGTTGGGAGATGTCCGTGATGTCGCCGCGGTTGAAAAGACTGTTGAAGGTTGCGATGTCGTGGTCCATTGCGCGGCAGCGCTTCCGCTTTACAGTGAAGAAGACATTCGCACGACTGAAGTTGACGGTTGTCGTAACGTACTTGCCGCGTGCCGTAAATTCAATGTCGATAGGATGATTCAGATTTCTTCGACCGCAGTCTACGGAGTTCCGAAAAAGCATCCGATCTATGAGACCGATCCAATCGTTGGGGTCGGCCCTTATGGTCATGCCAAGATCGATGCAGAAGAGATTTGCCGTGCGGCGATTAAGGAAGGGTACTGCGTTTCGATCATCCGCCCCAAGAGCTTCATCGGTCCCGAACGTCTCGGCGTCTTCGCCTTGTTTTACGATTGGGCATACACGGGTCACGGGTTTCCGATGATCGGTAGCGGCAACAACCGTTATCAGCTGATGGATGTCGACGATCTCTGTGGTGCGATCTGGAATGCGATGACCTATCCTAAGGATGTCGTCGCGACCGAATTCAATATCGGCGCGAAGGATTTCACGACGATGAAGGAGGATTATCAGGCGGTGCTTGATGTCGCGGGTCATGGCAAGAAAATTCGCGGCATGCCGGTCGCTCCGCTGATTTTCATTCTGCGCATTCTTGAGAAGCTGCATCTTTCGCCGCTTTATCCGTGGGTATATGAAACGGCGTCAACCGATTCGTTCGTCTCGATTGAGAAGGCGGAGAAGTTGCTTGATTATAAGCCGCAATACTCTAACAAGCAGGCGTTGGTGCGCAATTACGAATGGTATGTTGCGCATCTTAAGGAGTTTGAAGGCAAGTCCGGCGTCTCTCATCGGGTGCCATGGAAGCAGGGGCTTCTCGCCTGTGCCAAGTGGTTCTTCTAAGAGGCTGGTTTTAGGTTCTAGGTCGAGCTCGAGGGATTCGATTGTTTCGATCTTTCAATTATTTGATTATTCTGATTTATGGACAAGCAATACGATTCTAAGGCCACTGAGGCCAAGTGGTATCCTATCTGGGAGAAGAATGGTTTCTTTCATCAGGAGCCTGACGGGCGTGCTCCGTATTCCGTGGTGATTCCTCCGCCGAACGTCACTGGTATTCTGCATATGGGCCATGCGCTCAATCAGACGATCCAGGACATACTTGTTCGCTGGCGGAGAATGAGCGGTTTTAATACGTTGTGGCTTCCCGGTACCGACCATGCCGGCATCGCGACACAGAATGTTGTTGAGAAGGCGCTTAAGAAGGAGGGCAAACGTCGTCAAGACCTCGGCCGCGAGAAGTTCCTCGAACGAGTTTGGGAGTGGAAGAAGCAGTATGGTGGCACAATCGTCCATCAGCAGCGCATGCTAGGCAATTCGACGGATTGGCAGCGCGAGCGTTTTACTTTTGACGACGGCTGCTCTCGTGCGGTTACCAAGGTCTTCAAGCAGCTTTTTGACGAGGGGCTGATCTATAAGGGTAACTACATCGTCAACTGGTGTCCTCGTTGCGGTACGGCTCTCGCCAATGACGAAGTCGAACACGAGGCCAACCACGGGCATTTCTGGTATATCAAGTATCCCACCATCGGTGGAAGGGTCGAGGTCAAAGGTCGAGCTCGAGGAGGAAAGTATCTTCCCGAGGACTGGGAAGGCGCTGAGGCCTATAAGGATTATGTGATGGTCGCGACGACCCGGCCGGAGACGCTTCCTGGCGATACTGCTGTGGCGGTGAATCCGAAGGATGTGCGATACGCGCATCTTATCGGCAAGACCGTCATCCTCCCGCTTACGGGGCGCGAGATCCCGGTGATCAGCGACGATTACGTCGACAAGGAGTTCGGTACGGGCATAGTGAAGATCACTCCTGCGCACGATCCTAACGACTTCCTCGTCGGCAAACGCCACGGGCTCGAAGAGATCAACATCATGACGGACGACGCCCACATGAACGAGCTTGCCGGCGAGAAGTACGTCGGGATGGATCGCTGGGAGTGTCGCGAGGCGATCGTTTCCGATCTTGAGGTTCAGGGTTTCCTCGATCATATTGAGGATCTTGATAATCAGGTCGGCCACTGTTACCGCTGCCACGAGGTTGTTGAGAGTCGGCTCTCCAAGCAGTGGTTCGTGAAGATGAAGCCGCTTGCCGAGCCCGCGATCGCCGCGGTGAAGTCCGGCGAGGTGAAGTTCGTCCCTGACCGCTGGTCGAAGATCTATTTCAACTGGATGGAGAATATCCAGGACTGGTGCATCTCCCGTCAGCTCTGGTGGGGGCACCGCATTCCGGCCTACACGGTAGGCCAGAACGCGAATGAGGAATTGAGAATTAGGAATGAGGAATTCGCGGCGAAGGGCGAACAGCTTTTGGTCGTTGAGGATTCTATTGAAAATGCCGTTGAGTCGATGAAGGCGAAGAGCGGGTGTGCGAACGTCTCTGCGGCAGACCTCGAGCAGGATCCGGATGTGCTGGATACCTGGTTCTCAAGCTGGCTGTGGCCGTTCTCGACACTCGGCTGGCCTGAGCAGACGAAGGATCTCGAGTATTACTATCCGACCTGTGACCTCGTGACAGCGCAGGACATCATCTTCTTCTGGGTGGCCCGCATGATGATGGCCGGCATTCACTTCATGAAGAAGCCGCCGTTCAAGAACATCGTCATCCACGGCATTGTGCGTGCGGCGGATGGTTCAAAGATGTCGAAATCGAAAGGCAACTCTCTCGATCCGCTTGAGCTTATTGATCAGTATTCCGCTGATGCGCTCCGTTTCTCGATTGCGCTGATCACCTCGCTTGAGTGCGACACGAAGGTGAACAAGGAGAAGTTCGAGATCGGTCGTAATTTCACGACTAAGATTTGGAACGCGGCGAAGTTCCTGGAGATGGAGGTTGGAAAGTTGCAGAGTGACAAGGCTGCGGAGTCCGCTCTTGTCAACCTTGAAACCCTGAAACCATGCGACCTCACTGCTGATGACAAGCATATCCTCTTCGCTTGCGATCTCGCGTGCCGGAAGGTCAATGATATCCTTTCGCAGTACCGTATCCAGGACGGAGCTCTTGCTGTCTATGACTTCTTCTGGGACCAGCTCTGCGGCGGTTACGTTGAGTATGTTAAGGATTCGCCGAACAAGGCGGTTTCGGTGGCGGTGCTTAAGGATGTTTTCTACAAGGCGCTCAAGCTCCTGCATCCGTACATGCCGTTTGTCACCGAAGAGGTCGCGCATCAGCTCGGCTATCTCCAGGACGGTGAGACGATTATGTTGCAGGAGTTTCCGAAAGGATATTCCGATGCCGAGAAGGCGGCGTGGGAACTTACCGAGGCGAATTATGATTTTGTCAACGCCAAGCGCGAGGCGATCACCGCAGTCCGTGCCCTCCGTGCGGAGTACAAGGTTAAGCCCGGCGACTTCGTGAAGGTCTCAATTGCGCCGACAACGGACGTGGCCTCTGCCGGTCCCGAATCCCTGGCCAAAGAGATTCCATCTCTCGCCAAGGCGATGCGCGCGGAGTCCGTCGAGGTTGTCGCGAAGGACGCGGATCTTCCGATGCCGTCTAAGATCACGAAACTCGGCACGGTCTATCTTTCGCTTGAAGGGCTTGTAGATAAGGTCGCCGAGGCTAAGCGTATTGCCGGCGAAATCGCGAAGCTCACGGGCTTTATCAAGGGCAAGGAGGCGAAGCTTGGTAACGCGAACTTCGTCGCACATGCTCCCGCGGCAGTAGTAGAAGATGAAAAGACAAAACTCGCCGAGGGACGGGAGAAGCTCGCCCAGCTTGAGAAGCTCTTAAAGCTGTTCGCGTAAGCGGCGTGGGCATTGAGAAGTCTAATACTTGGAAACATCATGTAGGGGGGAGCTGATGAAAAAGCTAATGATTATCCTGGTCGGTCTTGCCGTTGTCGCCGGTTGCGCGACGAACGGAGTCAGGGAGTCTGGAACCACATTTGCGTATGATGCGTTGAAGCAGTATGTGTCTGATGGCCGTCTTCCTGGTGCGATCTCGATTTTCTACGACAATGGCATACAGGAAACATGTTGTATCGGTTACGCCGATGTCGCCGCGGAACGCCCGATTACAATGGATTCCTGTTATATGCAGTGTTCTCAGACCAAGGGTTTCTGCGGGGTTACCGTTGCGAAACTTGTGGAAGACAAGATGATTAGGCTTGACGATCCTGTCAGTCGGTATTTGCCCGAGTTTGCGGAACTCTGGCTGGATGCCGGTGCGACCAACGGGATCCGCACGCTTAAAAAGGTGAAGAACACCTTGACAATTCGCATGTGTCTCAATCATACAGGAGGTTTCCCGTTCGAATCCTCTGTGAAGACTCCGTCTGTCAATGCGAATGGTAAGGAAACGAGAGTCGTAGGCGGCGGGTGGTCGGGTGGCTGTCCTATTCGTCAGGTGGCGATGGTTGCGGCGAAGTCTCCGCTTCTTTTTGAACCTGGTACGCGCGTTCAGTATTCTAACACTGGTATAGATATCGCTGCCGCGGTGGTCGAGGTCGTTACCGGAATGCGGTGGGAGGATTACCTTAAGCAGTCCGTTCTCGATCCGCTTGACATGTCGGCTACTACGTTCTGGCCGACGGATGAGCAGTTGAAGAATCAGGTGGAGATGTACGAGCCGCAGAATAACGCGCCGGCTAAGTATCTGGAGTTTTCGAATTGGGAGCAGCGTCCGTACAATGATCGTTCACGCGTTTTTGCGTCTGCTGGCGCGGGGCTTTGGACGACGGCCAGAGATCAGCTCAAGTTCTACAAGATGCTCATGAATCTTGGTGTCGGCGAAAACGGCGTGCGTATCCTCAAGGAAGAAACGGTTCGCGAGATGCTTGCCGTCTCTTCCCGTCCTGCTGGCATGGGCGGTTATTCGCTTGGTCTCGTTGCGCCCGAAAAGGATGGTGATGACGCATGGTTCGGTCATGGTGGTGCTTGGGATACGAATTGCATGGTTAACTGGCATAAGAAGCAGCTTAAGATGTGGGTCAGTCAGCTTTGCGGTGGCGGAGAATTCCGGATCTGGAACAAGCCGGCACGCGAAGACGCTGCCAATGCCTTCTTCCGCTATACGATTGACAATTCTGCGGTTGATGCCTATACCGGACGTACGAAGTGAACGGGAAGTCGGATATGAATCGGTACGAATTTCCCGGATTCATCGACGTCCATGTTCATTTTCGAGATCCAGGTGTGCCAGAGACAGAGAC
>CALYRV010000089.1 GCA_945483525.1 uncultured Verrucomicrobiota bacterium | reverse complement strand
GCGAGACCCAGTCGTTCGCGACGGTCACGCTCGGCACGAAGAAGGATGCGCAGGAGCTTGATTCCGTCACCGGCGGTGAGCCCTCGAAGAACTTCATGCTCCACTACAACTTCCCGCCCTACTGCACGGGCGAGGTCGGCCGTCTCGGTTCGACCGGCCGTCGTGAGATTGGTCATGGTGCGCTCGCCGAGCGCTCCATTGCGGAAGTCCTTCCGGATCAGTTCCCGTATTCGATCCGCGTCGTCTCCGAGATCATGGGGTCCAACGGCTCCAGCTCGATGGCGTCGATCTGCAACGGCTGCCTAGCGCTCATGGATGCGGGCGTGCCGCTGAAGCGTACGGTTGCGGGCATTTCGATCGGCCTCTTCACGAACGCCGATCAGAGTCAGAAGGTCCTCGTCACCGATATTCTCGGCGCTGAAGATCACTGCGGCGACATGGACTTCAAGGTTGGCGGCACCCGCAAGGGCATCACTGGCTTCCAGGTCGACCTTAAGCTCCGTGGTCTCACATGGGATCTCGTCGAGGGCGCCGTAAAGGCGGCTCACGACGCGCGTCTGAAGATCATCGACTTCATGGAGTCCGTCATTCCCGCTCCGCGCGCCGAGCTTTCCGCTTACGCGCCGCGCATCGAGGAGATGCAGATTCCTGTCGACAAGATTGGTGCGCTGATCGGTCCTGGCGGCAGCAACATCCGCGCGATCGTCGAGATGACGGGTGCGCAGATCGACATCGACGACGACGGTAAGGTCTCGATCTTTGCGACCTCGAAGGAGTCTATGGATGCCGCCAAGCTCGAAGTCGGCAAGGTCGCGGCGACTGCCGAGATCGGCAAGATCTACGACGGCAAGGTCACCTCGATCAAGGATTTCGGCGCTTTCGTCGAGATTCTCCCCGGTCTTGAGGGTCTCTGCCACATCTCCGAGTTCTCCGACAAGTTCCTCAAGTCGATGGAAGGCGTCTGCAAGGTCGGGGACATCATCAAGGTGAAGTGCATCGACATCGACGAGCAGCGCGGGCGCATCAAGCTCTCTCGCAAGGCGGCGATGGCCGAGCTTGATGCCTGAGTTCTGTGCTTAGCGCCTGGTGCGCTGAGCATAGGTATGGTAAACGGCGGCGAATGGAAACATTCGTCGCCGTTGTTTTTTATATCTTGAGAGCGGCTGTTTCCGGAGTCTTGCCACGTGCAAGGTGTGTAGAAAATCGAGCAATCAAAGCTTGATGACATAAATACGACAGGAGGCTCTGAGCAAGAAATTTTGATATAATATACATAAATTACCGGAAGGAAAACTAGCATGACATCTCTGATACTTGCCGCTGCGGTTGCGACATCGCTTCCAGATATTAAGCTGAAGGGCTATCTCGGTGATCGCCTTGATGCGATGATTCAGGGGCATGTCATCGGTACCGACGTTGATTATATTACGGCCGCCTATCAGGAGAAAACCGAGAACAAGGGATGGTGGCAGACCGAGTTCTGGGGTAAGTACATGCATTCCGCGGTGCCTTATGCATATTACGTCGATTCCGCTAAGCTCGGTAACGATCTCAAACACGGAGTCGACCGTATGCTGCAGAGTCAAGAGCCGTGTGGTTATATCGGCAATTATCCTGATGAGCTCCGTTGCGGAGAGGGGTGGGATGTCTGGGGTATGAAGTACACGATGCTCGGACTGTTGCATTACTACGATTACGTTAAGGGCTATGACGACGCTGAGGCTGAGAAGGTGCTGAATGCCACTAAGCGGCTTTGCGATTACGTGATCGGTGAGATCGGTCTGAATGGTAGGCGTAATCGTGAGCTTTGGACGACAGGTAACTGGTCAGGATACGCGAGCTCCTCGATACTCGAGCCGGTCGTGTGGCTCTATCGGCGCACGAAGGAGGAGAAGTATCTTGACTTCGCGACTTATATCGTCAAGGGGATGACCGAGCCGGATTCGGGTCCAAGACTTCTTGATCTCGCGCTGAAGGGGGTTTCGGTTGCTGATCGCAATGTTGACGGGCAAGATTTCACGAAGAATGACGACTGGGCATATGTATGCAAGCACGGCCGTAGCAAGGCTTATGAGATGATGAGCTGCTATCAGGGCTTGATTGAATATTACGAGGTTACCGGACGTAAGGATCTTCTGGATGCGGCGATCATGACGGCGAACGACATCGTCAAGGAGGAGGTAAACCTCGCTGGAGGTTGCGCTTCGTCCGAAGCTTGGTATCACGGAGCGCGCAAGCAGCATCTGCCGTATCTCAGGCTACAGGAGACCTGTGTTACCACAACTTGGATGCGCTTCTGTGAAAAACTTCTCGACGTAACCGACGATCCGAAGTGGGCGGATCAGCTTGAGCGCACCTTCTACAACGCCTATCTCGGTGCGATGAAGGCGGACGGCAGGGAATTCGCGGGGTATACGCCGTTGAACGGAAATCGTTATCACGGCCAGAACCATTGCTTTATGCACACTGACTGTTGTACGGCGAACGGTCCGCGAGGGTTCCTCTGTTTCCTTCGCGAGTTCTTCAGGAATGACGGCAAGACCGCGACCTTCAATTTCTACGGTTCGGCGATCGTTCCCGGCTTTGACATGTACGCACTTTATCCGCGGACCGATTATGTCCGTATCGTAAGTCACACCACAGGAGCCTTGAAGCTCCGTCTCCGCATCCCCTCGTGGAGTGAGAAGACCCAGGTGAAGTTGAATGGCAAGACGCTTGACGGCGTGATGGCGGCTTCGTACTTTTTGATCGACCGCGAGTGGAAGCTCGGAGATATCGTGGAGGTTAGGTTCGACATGCCGGTTGTGCAGCACGTTCTTGATCACCATGTTGCATTTACGCGCGGACCGGTCCTGCTGGCGCGTGACAGTCGCTTTAATGACGGCGATCTTACCGAGCCTATCCGTAGCTGTGTCGGTGACGATGTCCGTGGCGGCGCCAAGGATGGTGCGGTGATGCCGACGTTCACTTCGGTGCGCACTCCGTCCGAGGAGTTTTGGATGACGTTTTCGGCCATATTGCCGCTCGGATCGCATCATGCGAATCCTGAGGGCGCTAATCCGGCGTCTGTGTTCTTCTGTGATTACGCTTCTGCCGGCAACCGTTGGCGTCGCGAAAATTATTATCGCACCTGGTTCCCAGTTGAGATTCCGCCCGAGACCCGGTGAAGTCTGCTGATGATTTTTCCACGATAAACTCTAAATGGAAAAGTAAGGAGAAAATGAACTACAAATACAATTGCCTCAATCCTATTGCGGATTGCGGACTCAAGAACCTCGACGAGCGTTACGTTCGTACCGAGAAATTCGAAGATGCCGACGCGGTATTCGTCCGTTCGGCCAAGATGGACGAGCTGAAGCCAGGCGCCAACCTCCTCGCGGTCGCTCGTGCAGGCGCTGGAGTGAACAATATCCCGCACGCTGAATACGCCAAGCAGGGTATCGTCGTGTTCAATACGCCAGGTGCTAACGCCAATGGCGTCAAGGAGCTTGTGATCGCCTCGATGCTGCTAGCCAGCCGTGACATTATCGGTGGCATCGATTGGGTGAAGGCCAACAAGGATGACGCGGCGATCAACAAGACTGCGGAGAAGGCGAAAAAGGCCTTCGCGGGTACCGAAATCGCTGGCAAGCGTCTTGGTGTCATCGGTCTCGGTGCGATTGGGCAGAAGGTCGCTAATGCTGCGATCGAGCTCGGTATGGAGGTCTTCGGATACGACCCGTATCTCTCCGTTGACGCCGCCTGGCAGCTCGATCACGCCGTTAAGCATTGCAAGAATGTCGAGGCAATCTACCGCGCTTGCGACTTCATTACCATCCATGTTCCTGCCCTTGATTCAACAAAGGGTATGATCAATGCCGAGACCCTAGCGATGATGAAGAACGGGGTCATCATTATCAACTGCGCCCGTGACGCGCTCGTCAACGAGAAGGATATGCTTGCTGCGATTGAATCTGGCAAGGTCCGTAAGTACGTCTCCGACTTCCCGAATTCGACCACGGCCGGACAGAAGGGGTGCATCGTGATTCCGCATCTTGGCGCTTCTACCGAAGAAGCTGAGGACAACTGCGCGGTAATGGCGGTTAAGGAGATGCGCGATTACCTCGAGAACGGCAACATTGTCAACTCGGTGAACTATCCCGCCTGCTCGCTCGGTCCCGCTAATAAGGCCGGGCGTATTGCCATCTGTCACAAGAATGAGCCCAATATGATCGGTACGTTCTCAACGATTCTTGGCAATGCCAAGATCAATATTGATGCGATCGCCAACAAGAGCCGCGGAGAGATGGCTTATACGCTTATTGACACCGATACCGTTGTGCCGGCTGAGGTCGTCAAGTCGTTGGAGGCGAGCGCTGCGGTCATTCGCGCGCGGGTGATCAAGTAAACGCCATCGGTGCAGGCCTGTGTCGGGGTTGAAGGTCGAGGTGTGGAATGGGATACGCTAAAAGAAAAACGGGTTCCTCTGTCGTGGTGACATCGTCACCGTCGGCATCTCTACCTCGAACTTCAGCCCCGTCTTCGGGTTCGGTCTGGAACATGGAGTTCGGGGTGCGGCGCAAGACGGAAATGAATTCCGTCGAGGTGTTGCTCTTCACCTCTGAACTGGCGGACCTGCTTGAGGCCGGTATGACCCTCGGTCAGGCTCTGCAGGCGCTTGCCAACCAGGGCGAGGAGAATTCTGCACAGCGTTACGTTTGCCGGGATTTGTGCGAACGGATTGTCCGCGGTGAATCGTTTTCTGATGCCTGCGCACATCATCCTAAGACATTCGAGCCGTTGTATTCGAATATGATCAGTGCCGGCGAGGCTTCCGGCGCGATGGTTGAAGTGCTGCGCCGACTGGCTGATCACTATGAACGATTTGACAATATGCGCGGCAAGATCAAGAGCGCGCTTTCGTATCCGATCGTAGTTGTATGTGTTGGCATTGCCGCGATGATTACTGCGCTCGTTTGGATTATTCCTAAGTTTCAGAAGGTGTTCGATTCGCTCGGTGCCACATTGCCGTTGCCGACTCGTATTCTTATGGGGATGTCCGAATTTACCGTTCAATACGGATGGATATTACTCGGTCTGTCGGTCTTGTTCTTCTTCTGGTTTCGGCGGTGGAAGGTGACGCCCGCTGGCATGGCCAGGATTGACGGCTGGAAGCTGAAGGCTCCGCTTATAAGCGGCATCGTGGCTTCTGGAGCCTACTCTTCGCTGGCTTTTACGCTTAAGACTTTGCTGGCAAACGGAGTTAATGTTTTAAAGGCGCTTAAGATCTGCGAGGATACTTGCAACAATGCCGTTATTGCCGGCGCACTTGCGACGGCGCGTCAAAGGGTGACCGACGGCACTTCGATTTCCGGTCCGCTTGCTTCGAGCGGAGTATTCCCGCGGATGATGACCGATATGCTTGCGGTTGGTGAGCAGGCCGGAGATATGGCCGCCTCGCTGGATCATATCGGTAAGCGGTATCAGAAGGAGATGGATCGAAATATCGCCACCTTCACCAACGCTTTGGAGCCAATCCTTATCTGCGTGATCGCCGTTATTGTCGGATTTATCGCTGTGGCGATTCTCATGGCGGTGTTCAAGGTGTCTTCCTCCATAGGTTGATATGGAATATAGTGTCGAAGAAATAGCAGCGAAGATGGATGCGCTTGGCATCTGGAATCGCTTGTACGGATGCCATTGGGCCATCAAGACCAAGGGCTCTGCGTTTCCATATTTCTGTGCGGTTGTGCCAGGGGAAAACCTGCCGGTAAAGGTGCGGCTTCTGTTGCTTGACGGGTGGCAAACTTTCCATGATTTTTTGCGGATGCGAGTGGATCGGTACTTCGGCTTTTATTCGTCGCCGATGGAGATGCCGCATTTTGAGTTGGTGCTGTTGACGGACGGCAAGGTGAAGCTGTTCCGTCATGACCCATGCTATATGCCGCAGGAGGCGACGACCGAACAGCGTTTGCTTTGCGCGAAAATGCTTTGGGAGGTCTATGGTGTGATGATGCGGATTGAGTCGGATCCCCAGGTTCCGATGATGTACGCGTCCGAACAGTCGGTGTTTTCGCGCGTAGAGGATCGTGGTGGGGCGTGGTCAGATCGACCACTTGAACTAGTCC
>CALYRV010000088.1 GCA_945483525.1 uncultured Verrucomicrobiota bacterium | reverse complement strand
TTTCATAGGGTTTTATTGGGCTTTTTTGAAAACTGGGATAAATTACCCCAGAAAAGTGGGATAAGGGTGTGTGTTGTTTCCTGTTGAAGATTGGGAGTCCATTGGTGTATAATATTCAAACTTCTGGACATTCGCTGCAGGTGCCGATGAAGGGTGATTTCATCGTGGATGAATCGTCACTTTTGGCTTTTCGGCTTTCTGTATTGATTTGAAAACTAGGAGGTAGTAAGAAGATGAACACCATGCTGGTCGTAGCCGCGGCTTTGTCATTTACGAAGCCGGAAATCGTTACCGCGACGTTCGCAAGCGCCGCGGATGCGCAGAAGGCGCAGATCGCGGTCGCGCCGATCTATGGCGGGAAGAAACTCGCGTTCACTTCGCGTTGGGATGATTCTGCCCCTGCGCACGTCGAGCGCTCGGAGATGTTCAAGCGCGTCGGTATGCAACCGATGTTCTTCCTGAACGGCGATAAGGGTTTCGTCAAGGACTTGCTGCCGAAGATCAAGGCGAACGGCGGACGTTTCGGCAATCATACCGTGAGCCATCCGTTCCTGATGGAGTCCGGCGTGAACCGCATGTTCCGCGAGGTGATGAACGAGAAGATCATCGTCGAGACTGGAGCCGACATGCCGAACACCTCGTTCGTCATCCCGTTCAACTGGTCTTGTTCGCTCGAGCCCGGACGGGCCGCGAAGCTTGCGAAGATCCTCGTCAACGCCGGAATCTTCGTCTCGTCCGACTGGCCGTTGGAGGCCACCGAGCAGCCGCCGAGCGAGTGGATGCCGGGCAATACCTTTGGTGCGAACGATTCGGCACCGGACGAGAAGCACTACTGGCAGGGTGTCGCGGACGGCATCGCCGCGGTCGAGAAGAATCCCGATTATCCGAAGATCACCTTCGGTATTCATTCCTGGTGCAAGCCAGACGGAGTGCTGAAGCAGGAGCAATGGCTGAAGAAGACGATCGCCGACCATCCCGAGTTCTGGGTGACGGACGACGCGCATTACGGCGCGTACCGTTACGAGTTCTGGCATTTCGAGGCGAAGAAACTCGGTGTGAAGGGCAACACCGCGACCTTCGAGGTGCAGCGTCACGACCCCGCGTATCTCGGCGAAGTGCAGCCGCTCACCTACGTCTTTGGCGACGTAAAGGCGGTCAAGGTCGAGGTGAAGGACGGTTTTGACGCCGTGACGGCGATGCCTGAGAAGATCGACGTGATGAAGGACGGCGTGAGCGCGAAGTTCCCCGGACTCAAACTTGCGGTTTCGGTGGACGAGGCGAAGGGTGCGCTCGCGTATAAGTTCGAAGGCGACGCGAAGATCGTCCAGGTCGTGGTCAATCCCGCCCCGATGTGGTCCGAAGGACGTATCCTCGCGCAAGAGGCGGAGAAGTCGGTCTCGCTCGGCGAGAGGAACACGCTCGCGGATTATCAAGAAGGCGACCACCTCTATGTGGTTCAGGTAGATTTTATCAAGGACGGCAAGCGCGGACGTCTCTACGCGACCGAAACTGTTGATGGCGCGAAGGCCAAGGTCGGCGGTACGCCGCGTGACTGCACGCTGGTGATGGGTCCGATGGACGGCGACCATTATGACGAGGCGAAGTGGGTCGCACTTTCGGTTCCGGAGGCGACGCTGCCGAATCTCGGCGATCGCATCGACCAGTACTGGTATTCGATGGCGGACAAGCAGCGCTGCGGCTTCTCCGCGGCGGCGTATATTCCGTGGGATGCGTCCGTTCCGGCGGACTTCAAGGAGGCGATGAAGACCGCGACGCCGAAGGACCGTCCCTTCTTCCTCGCGGCGGTCGATTTCGTCTGCGAGTCGGACGGCGAGAAGGACCTGCTCGTCAACCGCGCGAAGTGGGAGAAGACGAAGTTTTATCTCAACGGCAAACTTTACGATGCGAAGGGTGGCGAGTTCAAGGTGCCGGTGAAGAAGGGACTCAACCGACTCATCTACGTGTGGGAGTGGTTCCAGCCGTGGATCCCGAAGGCGTTCCTCCTCTCGGTCTGCGATGACAAGAGCGTCGACAAGGCCGTGAAGTTCGTCAAGCCCAAGACTGAGACGCGGGAGTGCGTGTTCGAGTCCGACGGTTGGACCGTCGAGTTCAAGCCGGACGGCCAGCCCCGTTCCCCGCTTTATGCGGGTAAGAAAATCGTCGAGGGTTTCGGCTACGAGAACTGCAAGTCGCTTACGAAGAAGACCTGCGCGGTAAAGCCGGTTTATAAGCGCACCGCGGATTCCCTCGACTGCACGATGGATTGTCCCATGGGCACGGCGAGTGACGACTACGCCTACCGCACCACCTACCGCGTCACTAAGGATGCGATCAGTTTCGAGGGTATGATCCAGGTGAAGGAGGGTGTGACCTGGAAGGGCGCGAACGCGTGCTCTGCGATCTATGCGCCGATTGCGTTCTACACCGCGAATACGTTGACGATTACGGACGCCAAGGGCGCGGAAAAGACGATCGATTATCCGAAGGAGTTCGATGCCAAGACGTGCAAGCTTCCGGCGTTCAAGACGCTCAGCAACGGAGAATGGACCATTGAGTTCGACGGTGCGCAGCTGATGAACTTCACCGACCGTCGTCAGTGGAACAACCCTTTGTCCGCGATGCAGATCTGTCCCGACGGCTGCTGTCAGTGGGGCGGCAAGGTCTCCGACGGTACCGCCTACACCTGGAAGTGGACGATTCGGCATAATTGAGAAATATCCGGAATGATCGAATAATAAGACTGATCCCGACTTCTGGGCGGTGCCCGGCGAGACCAATCGCGTGAAGCTGCTGATGGGGAAGGGCTATGTCGCGAATGCAAATACCGCCATCAGTTGTGTCGGCGTGTCTGACACGGAAGCAGTCGTGAGCAATGTTTCCGAATGCGCGTTTTCGGTCGTTCGCCCGGTTCGTGTCACCGCGTTAGAAGGTAATGGGCTTACGGTAAAGGAGTGAAGTATGAAAAGAACGATGTTGGCTTTAGTTGCCTTTATGATGTGCTTCGTGGCATTGTCTGCTGAAGTCGTCAAGTCCGAATCCTGGCCGGGCTTTATGCACGGCATCGGCATGGGTGGGTGGCTGACGAACTACAAGCGCTTCAACGTGCTGAAGGACGAGTGGCGCTATCCGATCACGCAGGGGGATCTCGAGCACTTTGAGAGCTATATCACCGAGCGGGACGTCAAGTACGTCGCGAAGTGCGGCTTTGACCATATCCGTCTCGGTTTCGATCAGATCGTGATGGAGGAGGCGGAGGGCAAGTACCGTGAGGTGACATTTAGGAAGATCGATCAGTTCCTCGGCTGGTGCGAGAAGTACAAGGTCAATGTCGTCCTTAATATGCACAAGGCGCTCGGCAACTACTGCGACATCAAGGAGAAGAAGGGACTGATGGAGTCGCCGGATCTGCAGCAGCGCTTCATCGACTGCTGGCTGGAGTTTGAGCGTCGTTATCATGATAAGAAGGGCGTCGCGTTCGAACTCTTGAACGAGGTCCGCGGTGACGCCGATCCCGAGAAGTGGAATGATCTCGCGGACCGCACGATCAAGGCGCTCAGGGCGAAGAACCCCGACCGTTGGATCGTGGTAGGTCCGACTTGCGGCGGTCGCCCCTGCGGACTACCCCTCCTCAAGGTTTGGGACGATCCCAAGGTTGTCTACACCTTCCACAACTACGATCCTGGCGAGTTCACGCATCAGCGCGGCGTGTTGCAGGCGGGCAATCTCTATGCGAACCGCGTGATGCAGTATCCGTCCGACGATGTCCAGCGCTATAAGGACGTGGTGAAGCTCGTCGGCGACGATCTGAAGCACTGGGAGAACGTCAAGCGCGTCGATTTTGATTGGCTTGAGAAGAATACTCATGACGCCTTCGAGTGGCTCGCCAGGCACCCAGGCAAGATCCTGTGGCACGGAGAGTTCGGTACGATTCGTCATGCGCCGAAGGCCTCGCGTGTCTGCTATATGCGCGATCAGGTGAAGCTCTGTCACAAGTACAATATGCCTTACTGCGTGTGGAATTATCTTTCGACGGAGAATGACGGCAATCGTTTCTCGCTCGTCGATGATGACACGCGCGAGTTCCTCTCGCCAGAGTTGCTGAATGCGTGCTTCGGTAAGGATGTGGTGCCGAAGGTGGTGCTGACTTTCGACGACGGCTTTGAAGAGCATTACCGACTCGTTGCGCCGATTCTTGAGAAGTACGGTTTCCGCGGCGTCTTCAATCTCATTACCGCGCAGATCGGCAAGGGTGCGGTCGATACGAAGCTCGGGCGGCGTTCGTATATGGACTGGGATCAGATTCGCGATCTTTATAAGCGGGGACACGAGATCGCGAGTCACACGCTTACGCATCCGAGCTTAAGGGAGCTTGCCGAGAAGGGTAGGACGGAACTGCTCAAACGTGAGCTCGAGGAATCTCGGGATGCGATTAAGCGTGAGATCGGCGTCGCGCCGAAGTATCTCTGCCATCCGTATTGTCAGACGAACTTCGAAGTCGAAGAGGCGATTCGAGATGCGGGGATGATTCCGATGGACACGCACCGCAAGAACTTTGGTACCGGTACGGTCGCCTGGACTCCTTCTGGAGTCGGTGAGTACATCCGCCAGTGCATCGAGCGCGGTGAGACCTTTATCGACATTCTCTGTCACGGTGTGACGAAGGAAGGCAACGCGTGGATGCCCTACGAGAAGGTCGAGGACTTCGAGGAACATGTTAAGGAAATCAAGAAGCTTGCCGACGCAGGGGTGATCAAGGTTGTCCTGTATCGTGACCTTTAATGTGATATAATATCCGCATCTATGAACGTCGTCTCGTTAGTCGGGCGTCCCAATACTGGCAAAAGCGCGCTTTTCAATCGTATCGCGAAGAAGCGTGTCGCTATCGTTTTTGATCAGCCCGGAGTTACTCGTGACCGAGTCACGCGCGAAGTTGATCTTCTCGGCCGTCGTATAATGCTTGTTGATACTGGCGGTATCGCATTCGATAAACGCGTAACCAAGGATCCATTAGACGAGGAGACGCGCAATCAGGCGGCGCTGGCGGTGGAGGATTCTGCGGTTTGTGTAATTGTTGTCGATACCCGCGAGGGGATTACGCCGCTTGATAACGAGGTTATAAAGCGTGTGCGCGAGTCTGGAGTTCCATGTGTAATTGCGGCGAATAAGTGCGACACGCCGGACGGCGATTGGCGAGCGGCGGAGTTTGAGCGATTTGGTCTTCCCGTGTTCCCTACATCCGCCGAACACGGGCGCGGTGTGGAGGCGCTGCTGGAGGATGTCGTGAAGCGACTTCCTGCGGCAGTCGAGGATGAGTCCGCTGCGCGCCCCCTTCGTGTAGCAGTCGTTGGCCGTCCTAATGCCGGCAAGTCATCTTACATCAATCGACTTCTCAATGCGCCGCGCGTGATTGTTTCAGAAATTGCGGGAACAACTCGAGATGCGGTCGAGGTTCCGTTTACGATTGGTTCTGGCCCCGAGGCGCGGCATTACATGCTTGTAGATACGGCGGGTATGAAGCCGCACACGAAGATGTCCAAGACGTCCGTCGACAATTTTTCGCTTTTCCGCAGCGAGGAAGCGATCAAGGAGGCGGATGTCGTATTGTTGCTACTGGACGCCTCAATTGGTCCGACGATGCAGGACAAGCGTATCGCGGGCAAGATCCTCGAGGCGAATCGCGCCTGTGTGGTGCTGTGTCAGAAGTGGGATCTAGCGCTCCATGAAGGGGTTACTGATGAGAAGAAGGCGCTTTCGGCGCTTCGTCAGATGATGCCTTTCTTGAATTTCGCGCCTGTCGTCTTTTGCTCAAACAAGTCTGGTTACAATGTGCGCAAGACCGTTGATGCGATTGATCGAGCAGCGGCTTCCGCCTCGGAGAAGCTGCCGACTGGCATGCTCAACCGCGTAATCACCACGGCGACGAAGAAGACGCTTTCGCCGATGATCAAGGGGAAGCGGCTTAAGATCTATTACGGTCTTCAGGTTTCGACGAATCCGCAGACGATTCGGCTCTTCGTCAACGATCCTAAATTGGTTACCGACGCGTATCTCTCGTTTATCGAGAAGAATATTCGCGCTCGTTTCGGACTCGAAGGTGCGCCGCTGCGTATTTTTTTGAAGGCGCGTACTCGTAATTCTGCGAAGTAAGTTTAAGTGATATCCGGATTATGTGCTCATTTGGGCGCTATTTAGGATATTTCTTTTTTGAATTGATGCACGCAAAGCTTTCGAGCCGGGGGCGATTCGGCGCTGGT